>PWYM01000049.1 GCA_003567855.1 Gammaproteobacteria bacterium
TTCAGCACCCGCGCCTTTTCCCGCTCCCAGTCGCGCGCCTTGATCGTCGCGCGCTTGTCGTGCTGTTTCTTGCCCTTGGCGAGGCCGATGTCGACCTTTGCGCGCCCGCGCTTCCAGTACAGCGACAGCGGCACCAGCGTATAGCCGGCGCGCTCGACGGCGCCGACGAGGCGGTCGATCTCGTTACGCGCGAGCAGCAGCTTGCGCGTGCGCGTCGGGTCGGCACGCACGTGCGTCGACGCCGACAGCAGCGGGGTGATCAGCGCGCCGAACAGCCACGCCTCGCCGCCGCGCAGCAGCACGTAGGCCTCGGCGATCTGCGCCTTGCCGGCACGCAGCGCCTTGACCTCCCAGCCCTCCAGCACCAGGCCCGCCTCGATGTTTTCTTCTATGAAGTAATCGAAGCGCGCCTTGCGGTTGACGGCGATGGTGGCGCTGCCGGCGCCCGTTTTTTTCTGCTTGGCGGCCATGAGGGCGACGATTATAGCGGCTTGCGGGCCTCGAACGGCGATTGTGCCGGCTGCGTAAATCCTTCAGAATCCGGCGAAAATTCCGTCTTCGGGGAGAACATCGGGTGAATCAGGACGCGGTCAAGGGCGCGCGCCAGTCTTTGCACGGCCAATGGTCGTCGCGGCTGGCCTTCATACTCGCGGCCACCGGTTCGGCGGTGGGGCTCGGCAACATCTGGCGCTTTCCGTACGTCGCCGGCGAAAGCGGCGGCGGCGCGTTCGTGATCATCTACCTTGGCTGCATCCTGCTGATCGGCCTGCCGGTGATGATGTCGGAGGTGCTGATCGGCCGGCGCGGGCGTCGCAACCCGGTGCGGACGATGGCGGTGCTCGGCGAGGAAGAGGGCAGCACGCGGTTCTGGGGCCTGGTTGGCGGCATGGGTGTGGTCGCCGGTTTCCTGATCCTGTCCTTCTACAGCGTGATCGCCGGCTGGTCGCTCGCCTACGTGGTCGAGAGCGCCTCGGGCGCCTTCACCGGCGCGGACTCCGCGGCCGTGCAGGCGGTGTTCGGAGGGCTCACTGACAGCGTGTCGCGGCTGGGCATCTGGCACACGCTGTTCATGGTGCTGACCGTCGTCGTCGTCGCGCGTGGCGTGCAGAAGGGCCTCGAGCGCGCGGTACGTGTACTGGTGCCCGCGCTGCTCGTACTGCTGTTCGTGCTGCTGGGCTATGCGATCACGTCCGGCGGCTTCGCCGAGGGCGCGGCCTACCTGTTCCGGCCGGACTTTTCGGAGGTCACCGGCGGCGTCGTGCTGATGGCGCTCGGCCAGGCCTTTTTCACGCTCAGCCTCGGCATGGCCGCGATCATGGCCTACGGAGCCTACCTGCCCGAAGACACGTCGATCGGCAGCACGTCGATTACCGTCGTCGTCGCCGACACCTCGATCGCGCTGCTCGCCGGGCTCGTGATCTTCCCGATCGTGTTCGCGAACGGCCTGGCGCCCGACCAGGGGCCGGGGCTGATCTTCCTGACGCTGCCGCTCGCGTTCGGCGACATGGCCGGCGGGCAGTTCTTTGCGACGCTTTTCTTCGTGCTGCTGAGCTTTGCCGCGTGGACCTCGGCAATCAGCATGATCGAGCCGGCGGTGGCGTGGATGGTCGAGCGCTTCGACGTGACGCGCGCGGCCGCCGCGAGCGTCGTCGGCGTCATCATCTGGCTGCTCGGTTTCCTGACCGTCATGTCGTTCAACGTGCTGTCCGGCGCAACCTTCGGCGCCGGGACGATCTTCGACAACATCGATCACCTCACCAGCAACATCATGCTGCCGCTCGGCGGCCTGCTGATCGTGGTCTTCGCCGGCTGGGTGATGAGCGAGAATTCAACGGCGAACGAGCTGGATCTCGCAACCCCAGCCCGCTACCGCCTGTGGCGGTTCCTCGCGCGCTATGTCGCGCCGGTCGCGCTGGTTGCCGTGTTCCTGAACGCGATCGGCCTGTTCTGAGGTGAGGCGCGTCCATCGCAGTGCGCTGGTGCCGCACAGCGCCGCGCAGATGTTCGACCTGGTCAATGATGTGGAGGCCTATCCGGAGTTCCTGCCGTGGTGCCGTCAGAGTCGCGTGCTCGACTCATCCGACAATCAGATGCGCGCCGAGGTCGGCATGTCGCTCGCCGGAATCAGCCGAAGTTTCACGACGCGTAATACGCTGCAGCGCCCGGATCGCATCATGCTTCACCTCGTCGACGGCCCGTTCCGGCATCTCGAGGGAGAATGGCAGTTCATCGCGCTGCGTGAGGACGCGTGCCGGGTGACGCTGGACCTGACATTCGAGGTGTCGAACCGCCTGTTCAGCATGGCGCTCACGCCGGCCTTCGAGAAGGTCGGCAATTCGCTCGTAGACGCCTTCAGCCGGCGCGCCGACGCGCTGTATGGCCGGGGCTGACGAGGCGGCGACGATCACCGTGGAGGTGGCGTACGCGCTGCCTGCGCGCCAGACCCTGCTCGCGCTCGAGGTGCCGCGGGGGACGACGGCAGGGGAGGCCGTAGAGGCGTCAGGCGTGCGTGGGCTGCACCCCGAGCTCGCCGGGCAAACGCTGGTGCTCGGTGTTTTTGGTGAGCCGGTCGATGCGGAGCAGGCCCTGGCGCCCGGGGACCGGGTCGAGATCTACCGGCCGCTGCAGATGGACCCGCGGGAGGCGCGCCGCCAGCGTGCGCGCCACGGGCGCACGATGCGCGATGCGCCCGAAGGATGCGACTGAGGGGGCTGGGTCAGCCGCCGAAGTCGAGGAGTCCGCGACGCTCCGGATTGAGTTCGAGGTCGCGCTCCACGCGCACGACCTCGTCACCGTCGAAGTGCACCGCGTGCCAGCGCTGCTCGACCTCGCGCGAGCGGCCCTTGCGCAGGTAGTAGACGTAGTCCCAGCGATTGTCCGCGAAGGTGCTCTGCACCACCGGCGTGCCGAGCAGGAACCGGACCTGGCTGCGCGTCATGCCGGGCTCAATCTGCTCGACCGCGTCCTCGTCGAGCAGGTTGCCCTGCTGGATGTCGATGCGGTGCACGCAGCCCGAAAGCAGCAGCACACCCGCGAGCAGGGCTGCGAGCGCGGCCGTGGCGGCGGTCGATTGGCGGCGGGCGGGACCCATCGTCGCTGGTCTCCTCGATAATGCATGTGGAGCCGATCCGGGTGGATCGTCCATAATAGCCGGATGGTAACCGAATCGGCGGCCTGAATCAGCGCCAGGAGCCCCAGTTGGAAAGCAAGGACCTACGCAAGGCCGGTCTCAAGGTCACGCTGCCGCGGGTGAAAATCCTCGAAATTCTGCAGGACAGCAGCGACCGCCACCTCAGCGCCGAAGACATCTACAAGGCGCTGATCGAGTCCGGCGAGGACATCGGTCTCGCCACCGTGTACCGGGTGCTCACGCAGTTCGAGAGCGCCGGGCTGGTGAATAGGAACAACTTCGAGGGCGGGAGTTCCGTCTTCGAACTCGACGACGGAGAGCACCACGACCACATGGTCTGCGTGGATACCGGCGACGTGATCGAGTTCTACGACGAGCGGATCGAGCGCCTGCAGGAAGAAATCGCCGCGCGCCACGGCTACGAGATCGCCGACCACAGCCTCGTGCTGTACGTGCGCCCGCGGCGCGGCTGAGGCCTTAGCCCGCGGCCTGAGAGCGCATCTCGGCCGCGTGGGCCCGCGTGCGGTCGGTGATTTCCACGCCGCCGAGCATGCGCGCGAGTTCCTCCACCTTCGCGACTTCGTCCAGCGTGGCCATCACGGTGCGCGTGTGCTTGCCGTCGGTCTGCTTGCTGACCCTCAGGTGCGCGTGCCCCTGGCAGGCGACCTGCGGCAGGTGCGTGACGCACAGCACCTGCCGGCTGCCGGCGAGGGCGCGCAGCCGCCGGCCGACGATCTCGGCCACTCCGCCGCCGACGCCGCTGTCGACCTCGTCGAAGACCATGCACGGGATCTCGCTCGCGCCGGCCGCGATCACCTGGATCGCGAGGCTGATACGACTGAGTTCGCCGCCTGAAGCGACGCGCGCCAGCGGCTGCAGCGGCTGGCCGGGGTTGGCGCTGACCATGAACGCGACCTGATCTAGCCCGTGGGCCCGGGCGTCGTCGGGCGCCAGCGCGTCTATCGAGACCTCGAACCGGCCGCCGGCCATGCCGAGTGTCTGCATCGCGTCGGTGACCGCCTTGCCGAAGCGCTTCGCGGCGCGGCCGCGCTTGCTGTGGAGGTCGGTAGCGAGTTTCTCGAACGCGACGCGGGTTTCGGCGACCTCGGTCTCGAGGCCCTCGAGCCGGCTGCCGGCGCCGTCCAGCGCCTCCAATTCGAGTTGAAGTTGGTCAAGAAGTTCATGTAAGTCAGAGGGTTCTGCGCGATTCTTGCGGGCCAGCGCACGGATCGTCGCAAGCCGCTCCTCGACATCGGCGGCGCGCTGCGGGTCCATGTCCAGCCCGTCGCCGTAGCGGCGCAGCGCGTCGGCGGCCTCGCGGAGCTGGATCTCGGCTTCCTCGAGGCGCGCGTGCGGCTCGGCCAGTGACGGGTCGAGGTCCGTGAGCGCGTCGAGCCGGCGGAGCGCGAGCGCGATGCGTGCCTGAGCGGTGTCTTCACCCTCGTAGAGCAGCGCCAGCGCTTCGGCGGTGCCCTCGGCGAGCCGTCCGCTGTGACGTAGCCGGCCGTGTTCGGCTTCCAGTTCGGCCAGCGCCTCCGGTGTCGGCGCGTGGGCTTCGAGTTCCGTGATCTGATGGCGCAGCAGCGCTTCCCGGTCGGCGCGGTTGGCCTGTGCGTCGGTGGCTTCGGCAAGCGCCTCGCGGGCAGCGTGCCAGGCGCGGAACGCCTCGGCGGTGCGTGCGGCGAGTTCGAGCAGCCCGCCGTGGTGGTCGAGCAGGTGGCGCTGCGTTGCGCTGCGCATCAGCGACTGGTGTTCATGCTGGCCATGGATGTCGACGAGCCGCTCGCCGAGTTCACGCAGCGTCGCCAGCGGCACCTGCTGGCCGTTGACATAGGCGCGTGAGCGTCCTTCCGCGGCGATCACGCGGCGCACGTGGCACTCGTCGTCCTCGTCGAGCATCTGCCCGGCGAGCCATTCGCGCACGCCCGGCAGGGGCTCGACGTTGAAACCGACGCTGATCTCGGCGCGCTTCGTCCCATGGCGGACGACGCCGGCGTCGGCGCGGTCGCCGAGCGCGAGGCCGAGCGCGTCGACGAGGATGGACTTGCCCGCGCCGGTCTCGCCGGTGAGCACGGTGAGCCCCGGCCCGAGTTCAAGCTCGAGTTCATCAATGATCGCGAAGTTACTGATTCTTAACCAGGTGAGCATCGCTCAGGTGTCGTCCCGACGATAGCGGCTGTCGTGCCCCCAGTTCAGCTTGCTGCGCAGGATTTCGTAGAAATCATAGCCCTCGGGGTGCAGCAGCGTGATCTGGCGCGCGCTGGTGGCGATGTGCAGCGTGTCGCTCGGGCCGAGCTCACCGAGCAGTTCGCCGTCACAGCTGACCGTCGCACGGGTGTCGAGGCGGCGCTTGATGCGGGCCTCGATGCGCGCGCGCGCCGGCAGGACCAGCGGGCGGTCCGACAGCGTGTGCGGGCAGACCGGGACCAGGACCATCGCCTCGAGTTCGGGCTGTATGATCGGGCCGCCACAGGACAGCGCGTACGCGGTCGAGCCCGTGGCGGTCGCGACGATGAGCCCGTCACCTCCATGGCTGTTCAGGTACTTGCCGTCGACATGTGTGACGAAGTCGAGCATGTGGCCGGTGAGATGTTTCTGCAGCGCGACCTCGTTGAGCGCGAGCCCGGGCCCGGTCGAGCCGTGAGATCCCTCGATGCGCGCCTCGAGCATCTGGCGACGCTCGGCGACGTAACGGCCTGCGAGGATCGAATCGAGGTGCGCCGTCATGTCGTCGGGCGAGATGTCGGTCAGGAAGCCGAGGCGCCCGCGGTTGACGCCGACCAGCGGCACGTCATGCTCGAGCAGCAGGCGGCTGGCGTAGAGCATCGTGCCGTCGCCGCCGACGGCGACCACGAGGTCACACTCGGCGCCGAATTGCGATTCCGGCACCGACGGGAGGTCCGCGAGCGGCGCGCGCGCGTCGGCTTCGGCGATGATGCGCACGTCGACGCCGCGCGCACGCAGGTGCATGGCCAGCGTCGCGGCCGGCTCGTGTACGGCCGGGTCGTGGAGCCGGCCGAGCAGGCCGACGGTGTGGAAACGGGGTGTGCTCAACAGCCTTCCCTGTGCATTCCGACGGCTTTGCAGAGCGCTTGACACTCGCCGCCGGCGATTGCTATTAAGAACTTATATTTTTCGCCCAGCCAAATACTTATGGTTGTTCGACGAGGGTCCGACATGGCCGATTCGGCATTTCCGGAGCTGCCCGGCGAGCGGGCCCGTCACGTCCTGCAGATCCTTGTACAGAAGTATATCCGCGACGGCCAGCCGGTGGGTTCGCGGCTGCTGTCGCGCGAATCCGGGCTGGACCTGTCGCCGGCGAGCATCCGCAACGTGATGGCCGATCTCGAGGAGCTCGGCTTCATCACCGCCCCGCATACCTCCGCCGGCCGGGTGCCCACCGACAAGGGCTACCGCTTCTTCGTGGACACGCTGCTGAAGCTCGAACCGCCCGATGAGCGCCAGATCGACCAGCTGCGCATCGAGCTCAGCCAGTTCGCCGATGACCCGGGTGGGCTCGTGGCGCATGCGTCCAACCTGCTGTCGGGGCTTACGCGCCTGGCCGGCGTCGTGACCGTGCCCAAGCCGCGTGACGAGACGCTGCGCCAGGTCGAGTTCCTGCCGCTGTCCGAAAATCGCGTGCTTGCCATCCTGATCCTCAACGACCACGAGGTCCAGAACCGAATCCTGCACCTGGGCCGTGATTTCGACCAGGAAGAACTGCGGCGTGCGGCGAATTACCTCAACGAGAAATTCGCCGGCCGCGATCTCGGTGGCATCCGCCGGCTACTGCTCGACGAGCTGCAGAACACCCGCGAGACCGTCAACCGCATGATGCATGACGCGATCGAAATGGCGCAGCTGGCGTTCGAACAGCCCAACCGCCCGCGGCCCGAATACGTGATGGCCGGCCAGACCAACCTGATGGACTTCCGCGAGCTGTCGGACGTCGAAAAGCTGCGCCGGCTGTTCGAGGCCTTCAGCCGCCAGCGCGACATGCTGCACATCCTCGATCAATGCGTCAGTGCCGACGGGGTGCAGCTGTTCATCGGCGAGGAATCGGGCTACTCGGTGCTCGACCAATGCACCGTGGTCACATCGCCGTACACCGTCGACGACACCGTGGTCGGCGTGCTCGGTGTCATCGGGCCGACCCGCATGGCCTACGACCGGGTCATCCCCATCGTCGACGTCACCGCTCGCCTGCTGGGCCGGTCGCTGAAGTCGGGCGGCTGACCCGCCCGCGTTTCCCACCCGCGTTTCGGCATCGCCCGGGCGGTCAATCCACGCCGGGGGTTGAATCCCCGCGGCGCGCCCCCACACCTGTTTCACATAAACGCCGCGCCCGGCGAGGGCGGTGCTGCACGGGTTTTTCGACACGGGAGGCGAGATGAGCGAGGCCAACGAGCCACGGGACCGGCGACCGCACGAGTCCGACGACGAATACGCGAAGACGCAGGTTCTCGACCGCGAGCAGGCGCCGGGCGGTGCCGGAGAGGCGGCGGAGGCCGACGATGCGGCCGGGCTTCGCGCCGAGATCGAGACGCTGCAGGAGAAGCTGCAGAGCCAGGAGGCCGATCACCTGCGCCTGGCCGCCGAACTCGACAACACCCGCAAGCGCGCCGCGCGGGAGGTCGACAACGCGCGCCGTTATGGCGTCGAGCGCCTCGCCGGCGAACTGCTCGAGGTCGTCGACTCGCTGGAGATGGGCCTCGACGCCGCGCGCAGCCAGGACGCGCCCAAGGCGCTGCTCGAGGGCAAGGAGGCCACGCTGCGCAAGCTGCTCGCGATACTCGACAAGTTCGGCGTCAAGCGCATCGAAGCTGACGGCAAGCGCTTCGACCCGCAGTTCCACGAGGCGATGAGCATGGTCCAGGCGCCGGACGCCGAGCCCGGCACGGTCACGATGGTGGTGCAGTCGGGTTACCTGCTCCACGAACGGCTGCTTCGCCCGGCGCGGGTGATGGTCGCGGCCGACCCCGCCGACGGCTGACCCTTGAAAACCCGCCGTTACCCCTCATCTAGCGCTACAGGTTCAGAAAATTGCGGCCCCGGGCGGGCCGACAGCCCACTTCAAACGGAGTAGATCAATATGGGACGCATCATCGGCATCGACCTGGGAACGACCAATTCCTGCGTCGCGATCATGGAGGGCGGCAAGCCCAAGGTGATCGAAAACAGCGAGGGCGATCGCACGACACCGTCCATCGTCGCATTCACCAAGGACGACGAGGTGCTGGTGGGCCAGTCGGCCAAGCGCCAGTCGGTGACCAATCCGGCGAACACGCTGTACGCGATCAAGCGCCTGATCGGCCGGCGCTACGAGGACAAGGTCACCCAGAAGGACAAGGAGATCGCGCCGTTCAAGATCGTCAAGGCCGACAACGGTGATGCGTGGGTCGAGGCCAACGGCAAGAAGATGGCGCCGCCGGAAGTCTCCGCGCGCGTGCTCCAGAAGATGAAAAAGACCGCCGAGGACTATCTCGGCGAGGAAGTCACCGAGGCCGTGATCACGGTGCCGGCGTACTTCAACGACTCGCAGCGCCAGGCAACCAAGGACGCCGGCAAGATCGCCGGGCTGGAGGTCAAGCGCATCATCAACGAGCCGACCGCGGCGGCGCTGGCCTATGGCATGGACAAGCAGCGTGGTGACCGCAAGATCGCCGTCTACGACCTCGGTGGCGGCACCTTCGACATCTCGATCATCGAGATCGCCGAAGTCGACGGCGAGCACCAGTTCGAGGTGCTGGCGACCAACGGTGACACCTTCCTTGGCGGCGAAGACTTCGACCTCGCGATCATCGGCTACCTCGCCGACGCCTTCCACAAGGACAGCGGCATCGACATCCGCAAGGATCCGCTGGCGATGCAGCGGCTGAAGGAAGCTTCCGAGAAGGCCAAGATCGAGCTGTCGTCGGCCTCGCAGACCGAGGTCAACCTGCCGTACATCACCGCCGACCAGAGCGGGCCGAAGCACCTGAACATCAAGCTCACGCGTGCCAAGCTCGAGTCGCTGGTCGAGGACCTGATCGAGCGCACCATCGGGCCGTGCCGCACGGCGCTCAACGATGCCGGCCTCAAGGTCAACGACGTCGACGACGTGATCCTCGTCGGCGGCCAGACCCGCATGCCCAAGGTGCAGGAGTCGGTGAAGGACTTCTTCGGCAAGGAGCCGCGCAAGGACGTCAACCCCGACGAGGCGGTCGCGATCGGTGCGGCGATCCAGGGCGGCGTGCTCGCCGGTGACGTCAAGGACGTGCTGCTGCTCGACGTCACGCCGCTGTCGCTGGGCATCGAGACGCTCGGTGGCGTGATGACCAAGCTCATCGAGAAGAACACCACCGTGCCTACCCGCGCCCAGCAGACGTTCTCGACCGCCGACGACAATCAGACGGCGGTGACGATTCACGTGCTGCAGGGTGAGCGCGAGCGCGCCGCCGACAACAAGTCGCTGGGGCGCTTCGATCTGTCGGACATCCCGCCGGCGCCGCGCGGCACGCCGCAGATCGAGGTCACGTTCGACATCGACGCCAACGGCATCATGAACGTGTCGGCCAAGGACAAGGCCACCGGCCGCGAGCAGAAGATCGTCATCAAGGCCTCCAGCGGTCTCACCGAGGAGGAGATCGAGCGCATGGTGCACGACGCCGAGGCGCACGAGGCCGAGGACAAGAAGTTCCGCGAGCTCGTCGAGGCCCGCAACCAGGGCGACGCGCTGCTGCACTCCACCGAGAAAGCGCTCAAGGATCTGGGCGAGCAGGCGACCGACGAGGAGAAGTCGGGCATCGAGTCGGCGATGGAGTCGCTGCGCGAGGCGCTGAAGGGCGACGACAAGGAAGCCATCGAGTCGAAGACCGAGGCGCTCGCCGAGGCCTCGTCCGGCCTGATGCAGCGCGTCTACCAGCAGCAGGCCGAGGCCGGTGCGGGCAATGCCGGCGCCGAGGGTACGGCCGACGAGGGCGGTTCGAAGGACGACGACGTCGTCGACGCCGAGTTCGAAGAGGTCAAGGACAAGAAGGCGAACTGATGCCCGCCAGGTTGCCGGCGCGCAGCCGCCGTGCCACCGGACGCGCCGGCGGGGGTATCCCCGCCGGCGCGTGTCCGTGTCTGCTTACGGGAAACTGATCGATGGCGAAAAAGGATTTTTACGAGTCGCTGGGCGTGGCGCGGGATGCATCAGAGGCCGACATCAAGAAGGCCTACCGACGGCTGGCGATGAAATACCACCCCGACCGCAATCCCGGTGACGACGACGCCGAGACCCGCTTCAAGGAGGCCAAGGCCGCCTACGAAATCCTCAGCGACCCGCAGAAGCGCGCGGCTTACGACCAGTTCGGCCACGCCGGTGTGGATCCGTCTATGGGTGGCGGCCCCGGCCGTGGCGGATTCGGCGGCGGCGATGCGTTCTCTGACATCTTCGGCGACGTCTTCGGTGACATTTTCGGCGGCGGCCGCCGGGGCGGGGGCCGTCGCGGCGTATTTCGCGGCGCGGATCTGCGCTACGAAATGGGGCTGGACCTCGAAAAGGCGGTGTTCGGCGACACCGTCGAGGTCGAACTGCCGGTCGAGCAGGACTGCGAGGCCTGCAGCGGCTCTGGCGCCGAGCCCGGCAGCAGCCCCGAGACGTGTCCCACCTGTGAGGGTGACGGCGCCGTGCGCATGCAGCAGGGGTTCTTCTCCGTGCAGCAGACCTGCCCGACGTGCCGCGGCACCGGCCAGGTCATCAAGGACCCGTGCAAGGCCTGTCACGGCCGCGGCCGGGTCCGGCGCAGCAAGACGCTGTCGGTGAAGATTCCGCCCGGCGTCGACACCGGGGACCGCATCCGCCTGAGCGGCGAGGGCGAGTCCGGCCGCAACGGCGGACCGCCCGGCGACCTCTATGTCGACATCGCGGTCCGCGAGCACCCGATCTTCAAGCGCGACGGTGCGGATCTGCACTGCGAGGTGCCGGTCTCGTTCCCGACCGCGGCGCTCGGTGGCGAAATCGAGGTGCCGACGCTCGAGGGCGAGGTCACGCTCAAGGTGCCCGCTGAGACGCAGTCCGGGCGCATGTTCCGGCTGCGCGGCAAGGGCGTGAAGCCGGTGCGTGGCGGGCCGCAGGGCGACCTGTACTGCCACGTACAGGTCGAGACGCCGGTGAAGCTCACCGCGCGCCAAAAGGAGCTGCTGCGTGAGTTCGAGGCCTCGATGGACGAGAGCCGCGACCGCCACAGCCCGCGCACGCGCTCGTGGATGGACGGCGTGAAGCGCTTCTTCGAGAACATCGCCGGATGAGCACGCCGCTGAAGGTGGCCGTGCTCGGCGCCGGTGGCCGCATGGGACGCACGCTGGTCGGGCTGATCGCCGCGGCGCCTGAGCGCTACCGCCTGGTCGGCGCAACCACCGGCCCGGACGATCCCGCGCTCGGCCAGGATGCCGGCTCGATCGTGGGTGTCGGTGAGCTGGACGTTGCGCTGGGCACCGATGCGTCGGCGGCCGTGGCGGGCGCCCATGTCGCGATTGATTTCACGTTGCCTGCCGCGTTCGACGCCAACCTCGCCGCCGTCGGCGCCACCGGTACTGCGCTGGTCATCGGCGTGACGGGGCTCACGGCCGATCAGCTCGAGCGCCTCGGTACACATGCGCGAACCGCCCCAGTGGTTTACACGCGCAACTTCAGCCCCGGTGTCACGATGCTGACCGAGCTCGCGCGACTCGCCGCGCGCGCGCTCGACACCGACTATGACGCCGAGATCGTCGAGGCGCACCACCGGCGCAAGATCGATGCGCCATCGGGCACCGCGCTCGCGCTCGGCGAAGCCGTCGCGGCCGGAAGGGGCGGCGCACTCGAGTCGCTCGCTGACTGGGCGCGCCATGGCGAGTGCGGCGCGCGCGAGCCGGGCCGGATCGGGTTTGCGGTGGTGCGCGGCGGCGGCATCGTCGGTGAGCACACCGTGATGTTCGCGGGCGACGAGGAACGCCTGGAGCTGACCCACCGGGCCGCAGACCGCGCGGTGTTCGCGCGTGGCGCGCTGCGCGCGGCGGCCTGGGTCGGTGAACGCGCGCCGGGTCTGTACGACATGCGCGACGTGCTCGGACTGCCGCGCGCCGGCTGACCGACGCGCGGGGAACCGTGCACGCGCTCAAGATGGTGCGCGGCGCGCGTTGCTGCACTACAATATGCGCCCAGCCTGATTCCAAATAATTCCGAGTCAACGCAGCGCCGCGCCGCCTGCCTGCAGGTGGTGCGCTCGGTCGCACCCGGGTGCAGCTGCGCGGCCCGGAGTTTCGTCGCACCTGACCGGGAGTGCATACGTGACACAGCCTGCCCTGCTCGCGCTGGAGGACGGGACGCTCTTCGAGGGCGTCTCGGCCGGAGCCGAAGGCCGAACTATCGGCGAAGTGGTGTTCAACACCGCCATGACCGGCTACCAGGAGATTCTCACCGATCCCTCGTATTGCCGCCAGATCGTCACGTTGACGTATCCCCATATCGGCAATGTCGGCACCAACGCCGAGGACATGGAGTCCGATCGCGTCTACGCGTCGGGGCTGGTGATTCGCGACCAGTCGATGGCCACCAGCAACTGGCGCTCGGAATGGTCGCTGCAGGCCTTCCTGCGCCGTGCCGGCGTGGTGGCGATCGCCGGTATAGACACGCGCAGGCTCACGCGGCTGCTGCGCGACCGCGGCGCGCAGGCCGGCTGCATCATCGCCGGCGACGCGGTCAGTGCCGACGAGGCGGTCGCCGCGGCGCGCAAGTTCCCCGGGCTCAAGGGCATGGACCTCGCGCGCGTGGTCACCACCCGCCAGGCCTACCAGTGGAGCCAGGGCTCGACCTTCCCGGCGCAGAAGCCGCTGCCGCTCACGCGTACCGCGCCGTGGCACGTGGTGGCGTACGATTTCGGTATCAAGCGCAACATCCTGCGCATGCTTGTCGATGCGGGCTGCCGCGTCAGCGTGGTGCGCGCACAGACGCCGGCCGAGGAAGTGCTCGCGATGCAGCCCGACGGCGTGTTCCTGTCGAACGGGCCGGGTGACCCGGAGCCCTGCAGCTACGCGATCGCCGCGACGCGCGAATTTCTCGATGCCCGGGTCCCGGTGTTCGGCATCTGCCTGGGGCACCAGCTGCTCGCACTGGCGAGCGGTGCGAAGACGGTGAAGATGAAGTTCGGGCACCACGGGGCCAACCACCCGGTGCAAGACCTGGACACCGGGCGGGTGTTCATCACCAGCCAGAACCACGGGTTCGCGGTCGACGAGGCGACGCTGCCGGAAGGCGTGCGCGCGACGCACCGGTCGCTGTTCGACGGTTCGCTGCAGGGTATAGAGCTCACCGAGGGTCCGGCCTTCAGCTTCCAGGGGCACCCGGAAGCGAGTCCCG
The DNA here is from genome assembly GCA_003567855.1 of Gammaproteobacteria bacterium. Classification (GTDB taxonomy): domain Bacteria; phylum Pseudomonadota; class Gammaproteobacteria; order Steroidobacterales; family PWYM01; genus PWYM01. Next base: position 13,494 of record PWYM01000049.1, read on the forward strand.
GCCCGCACGACATGCGCCCGCTCTTCACGCGCTTTACCGCGATGATGAACGATGCGGCGCGCTCTGGACGGCGGCGCGCGCGCGCGCGCTGAACGTCGCCGCGGCGGCAAGCAGACAGTTTATACGTCAAGGCACACGCGCCGGCGCGACGCCGGGGCCGAGGAGTGGGCACGCCAGATGCCAAAAAGAGAAGACCTGAAAAGCATTCTGATCATCGGCGCCGGACCGATCGTCATCGGCCAGGCATGCGAGTTCGATTACTCGGGCACGCAGGCGTGCAAGGCGCTGCGCGAGGAGGGGTTCAGGGTGATCCTGGTGAACTCCAACCCCGCCACGATCATGACCGACCCCGAGATGGCCGACGCGATCTACATCGAGCCGGTGCACTGGCGCGCGGTCGAGAACGTGATCGAGAAGGAACGCCCCGATGCGCTGCTGCCGACGATGGGTGGCCAGACCAGCCTCAACTGTGCGCTGGACCTCGTGCGCGAGGGCGTGCTCGAAAAATACGGCGTGGAGCTGATCGGCGCCTCCCGCGAGGCCATAGACATGGCCGAGGACCGCGACCAGTTCCGTATCGCGATGGGCGAGATCGGCCTCGACGTGCCTGCGGCGGCGATCGCCCACACGCTCGAGCAGGCGCTGGAAATCCAGCCCCGTTTCGGTTTCCCGACGATCATCCGTCCGTCGTTCACGCTCGGCGGCAGCGGTGGCGGCATCGCGTACAACCTCGAGGAATTCGAGGACATCGTCGCGCGCGGCCTCGACCTGTCGCCGACCCACGAGGTGCTGCTCGAGGAGTCGGTGATCGGCTGGAAAGAATTCGAGATGGAAGTCGTGCGCGACCGGCGCGACAACTGCATCATCATCTGCTCGATCGAGAACGTCGACGCGATGGGCGTGCACACCGGTGATTCGATCACCGTCGCGCCGGCGCAGACGCTGACCGACAAGGAATACCAGCGCATGCGCGACGCCTCGATCGCGGTGCTCAGGAAGATCGGCGTCGAGACCGGCGGCTCCAACGTGCAGTTCGCGGTCAACCCCGAAGACGGACGCCTGCTCGTCATCGAGATGAACCCGCGCGTGTCGCGCTCGTCGGCGCTCGCGTCCAAGGCGACCGGGTTTCCCATCGCCAAGGTCGCGGCCAAGCTCGCGGTCGGCTACACGCTCGATGAGCTGAGCAACGAGATCACCGGCGGCGCAACCCCGGCTTCGTTCGAGCCGACCATCGACTATGTCGTCACCAAGATACCGCGCTTCACGTTCGAGAAGTTCCCCGGGGCCTATGACCGGCTGACGACGCAGATGAAGTCGGTCGGCGAGGTAATGGCAATGGGCCGGACCTTCCAGGAGTCGCTGCAGAAGGCGCTGCGCGGCCTGGAGACAGGTATCGACGGCCTGACGGAGATCATCGACGGCATCGCCGATGACGACCAGCGCGCGGCGCTGACGCAGGAGCTGCACCTGCCGGGTTCGCGTCGGCTGCTCTACGCCGCCGATGCGCTTCGCCACGGCTACGCGCCCGAAGAGGTCGCGCGGCTGACGGGCATCGACCCCTGGTTCGTCGCCCAGATCGCCGACCTCGTCGCGACCGAAACCTCGCTGCGCGGGCGCAAGCTCTCCGAACTCGACGCCCGTGAGATCCGCGCGCTGAAGCGCCAGGGCTTTGCCGACAGCCGGATTGCGACCCTGCTCGGGGCCGAAGAGTCCGACGTGCGTGCGGCGCGCTGGCGCTGCGACGTACGCCCGGTGTTCAAGCGTGTCGACACCTGCGCCGCCGAGTTTGCGACCACCACCGCCTACCTGTACTCGACTTACGAGGACGAGTGCGAGGCGGCGCCGACGAACCGCAACAAGATCATGATCCTCGGCGGCGGGCCGAATCGCATCGGGCAGGGGATCGAATTCGACTACTGCTGCGTGCACGCGTCGATGGCGCTGCGTGAAGATGGCTACGAGACCATAATGGTCAACTGCAACCCGGAGACCGTGTCGACCGACTTCGACACCTCTGACCGGCTCTACTTCGAGTCGCTGACACTCGAGGACGTGCTCGAGATCATCGAACTCGAAAAACCGGTGGGCGTGATCGTGCAGTACGGCGGGCAGACGCCGCTGAAGCTCGCACGTGACCTGGAAGCCGCCGGCGCACCGATCATCGGCACCTCGCCGGATTCGATTGACCTTGCCGAGGACCGCGAGCGTTTCCAGGACCTGGTCACGCGACTCGGGCTGCGCCAGCCGCCGAACCGCACCGCGCGCAGCGCCGACGAGGCGATGCGGCTGGCGTCCGAAGTCGGGTTCCCGCTGGTCGTGCGCCCGTCCTACGTGCTCGGCGGCCGGGCGATGGAAATCGTCTACGGCGAGGAAGACCTGCGCCAGTACATGGACGAGGCGGTGAAGGTGTCCAACCGCAGCCCCGTGCTGATGGACCGTTTCCTCGACCTCGCAATCGAGGTCGACGTCGACTGCGTCAGCGACGGCCGCGAGGTCGTCATCGGCGGCATCATGCAGCACATCGAGCAGGCCGGCGTGCACTCGGGCGATTCGGGATGCACGATCCCGCCGTACTCGCTGTCGGAGTCCGTACAGCAGGAACTCGCCGTGCAGGTCGAGCAGCTCGCCCGCGGCCTCAACGTCGTCGGGCTGATGAACACCCAGTTCGCGATCCAGAGCGGCGTCGTGTACATTCTGGAAGTCAATCCGCGTGCCTCGCGCACGGTGCCGTTCGTGTCAAAGGCGGTGGGCGTGGCGCTCGCCAAGATCGCGGCAAAGGCCATGGCGGGCCGGTCACTCGCCGACCAGGGCCTGTCGCGCGTGACAACGCCGCCGTACTATTCAGTCAAGGAATCGGTATTTCCGTTCGCGAAGTTCCCCGAGGCCGACCCGATCCTCGGCCCGGAGATGAAGTCCACCGGCGAAGTCATGGGCACCGGCCGGACTTTCGGCGAAGCCTACGCGAAGGCGCAGCTCGCCTCGGGTGTCATCATTCCCCGCCGCGGCACCGCGCTGCTGAGCGTGCGCGACCGTGACAAGCCCGAGGCGGTAGAGCTCGCGCGGCTGCTGCTGGAGCGCGGATTCGACATCGTCGCCACCGGTGGCACCGCGGTCGCGCTGGCAGAGGCGGGCGTGGCGTGCCGGCGGGCGAACAAGGTGCGCGAGGGCCGGCCGCACATCGTAGACATGATCAAGAACGGCGAGATTTCGCTGATCGTCAACACCACAGAAGGCAAGCAGTCCATACGCGAGAGCCAGTCGATCCGTGGCGAGGCGGTGCACCGCAAGGTCACCTACTACACGACGCTCGCGGCGGCGCGTGCCACCTGTCTCGCACTCGACTACCTCGACGAGGCGGGCGTGAACCGCCTGCAGGACCTGCACCAGGAGATCGCGACATGAGCAGGGTACCGCTGACCCAGCGCGGCGCAGACAAGCTTCGCGAGGAACTCAAGGAACTCAAGACGGTCTCGCGCCCACGCGTGATCGAGGCCATTTCCGAGGCGCGCGCGCATGGCGACCTCAAGGAAAACGCCGAGTACCACGCCGCCAAGGAGCAGCAGGGTTTCATCGAGGGCCGCATAAGCGAGATCGAGAGCAAGCTCTCCCAGGCCGAGATCATCGACGTCACGCGGGTCAACGCCGACGGCCGGGTGGTGTTCGGCGCCACGGTGCTGCTCAGCGACGAGAGCGATGGCAAGGAGATCCGCTACCAGATCGTCGGTGACGACGAAGCCGACAGCAACGCCGGGCTGATCTCGATCAGCTCGCCTGTCGCGCGCGCCCTGATCGGCAAGAGCGAGGGCGACGTCGTCGAGGTGCGGGCGCCGGGCGGCGCGCGCAGCTACGAAATCCTAGAGGTCCACTACGTCTGAGCGTTCAGCCCGACGGCAGGATGATGCGCGGGCGCTTCGGGTGCGCCCGGTAGATGAGCGCCACATGACCGATCTTCTGAACCAGTGCCGCACCCGTCGACTCGAGCAGGCGCGCGAGCGCGTCGGTGCGCGCGTCGCGGTCGCCAATGCGCAGCCGCACCTTGACCAGCTCGTGCGCAAGCAGCGCCTGTTCGGCCTCGGCGATCACCGCGTCGCTCATGCCGGCCGCGCCGGCCATTACCACCGGGCGCAGGGCGTGGCCCTGGCTGCGCAGGAAGCGGCGCTGGGTGTCGTTGAGTTCGGCGGGCATGGGTTCGATCCGGATTCCAGGGGCGCGCGATTCTCGCACGCGCCGCGTTGGCCGTACACCGCGCGGCTGGGCGGGCGTCCACCGGCGCCTGCCGGTCGAATTGATGGCCAAACGTAGCGCGAGCAGTCGCCGCTGGCTTCGCCGCCAGGCCCAGGACCCGTGGGCGCGTCGCGCCCGCGACGAGGGCTGGCGGTCGCGCGCGGTGTTCAAGCTCGAGGAGATCGACCGCGTCGAGCGCCTGCTGCGCCCCGGACAGGTCGTCGTAGACCTCGGCGGCGCACCGGGTGGCTGGAGCCAGTATGCGGCGCGCAGGGTCGGGGACGCCGGCCGCGTGATCGCCGTCGATCTGCTCGAAATGGACGCGCTGGCGGGCGTCGAGTGCATACAGGGTGACTTCACCGAGGACGCGGTGCTGGCGGCGCTGCTCGAGCGCCTCGACGGCCGACGTGTAGACGTCGTGCTGTCGGACATGGCGCCCAATGCCACCGGCATGCGCGCCGTGGACCAGCCGCGATCGATGTATCTGGCGGAATTGGCTATGGATTTTGCGGCGCGCACGCTGAAGCCGGGTGGCGACATGGTCGCGAAGCTGTTCCATGGCGAGGGTTTCGAGGCTTTCGTGGCCGACTGCCGGCGCCGCTTCGAGCGGGTACGCACGCGCAAGCCGGAGGCGTCACGAAGCGACAGCCGCGAGGTTTATCTGGTGGCGAGAAACTTAATCGTGTAGTAGGGTCTAAGTCGTTGACGCCACTGTCTCCCGGCGTCAGCCACACGCGCCGCACGGATGCGGTGAACGCGAGGATAAGCCTTTGAGCGATCTGGCAAAGAACATCATTCTGTGGATCGTCATCGCCATCGTGCTGATGTCGGTCTTCAACAGTTTCGGCACCAACGGCCGGACGGTCTCCGAACTCGAGTACTCCACGTTCCTGAGCCAGGTTCGCCAGGGTGCGGTCGACAAGGTCACGTTCGACGGCGACACCATCCGTGGCACGCGTCGCGGCGGCGAGGAGTTCGTCTCCTACAACCCGGAAACCGACAACACCGCGCTAATCAGCACGCTGCTCGACAACGACGTGGTCATCGAGGCCAGCGCGCCCCGCCAGACCGGTTTCCTGACGCAGCTGTTCATCTCGTCGTTCCCGATCCTGCTGCTGATCGCGGTCTGGATCTACTTCATGCGCCAGATGCAGGGCGCCGGTGGCGGCCGTGGCGCGATGTCGTTCGGCAAGAGCAAGGCACGCCTGCTCGGTGAAGACCAGGTCAACGTCACCTTCGCCGATGTGGCCGGCGCCGACGAGGCCAAGGAAGAAGTCGTCGAAATGGTCGACTTCCTCAAGGATCCGTCGAAGTTCCAGCGCCTCGGCGGCAAGATCCCGAAGGGCGTGCTGATGGTCGGCCCGCCCGGTACCGGCAAGACGCTGCTCGCGCGCGCGATCGCCGGCGAGGCCAAGGTGCCGTTCTTCACGATTTCCGGCTCCGACTTCGTCGAAATGTTCGTCGGCGTCGGTGCCTCACGCGTGCGCGATATGTTCGAGCAGGCCAAGAAGCAGGCGCCGTGCATCATCTTCATCGACGAGATCGACGCGGTGGGTCGTCATCGTGGTGCCGGCCTGGGCGGCGGCCACGACGAGCGTGAGCAGACGCTCAACCAGCTCCTCGTGGAAATGGACGGCTTCGAGGGCAACGAGGGCATCATCATCATTGCCGCAACCAACCGCCCCGACGTTCTCGATCCGGCACTGCTGCGGCCCGGGCGTTTCGACCGCCAGGTCGTGGTGCCGCTGCCCGACGTGCGTGGCCGCGAGCAGATCCTCAAGGTGCACATGCGCAAGGTGCCGCTCGACGACGACGTGCGCCCGGGCGTGATCGGCCGCGGCACGCCGGGTTTCTCGGGTGCGGATCTCGCGAATCTCGTCAATGAGGCCGCGCTGTTCGCGGCGCGCGCCAATCGGCGGCTGGTCACGATGGAGGACTTCGAGCGCGCCAAGGACAAGATCATGATGGGCGCCGAGCGCCGCTCCATGGTCATGACCGAGGACGAAAAGCGTCTCACCGCCTACCACGAGTCCGGCCACGCGATCGTGGGCCTCAGCGTCCCTGACCATGATCCGGTCTACAAGGTCAGCATCATCCCGCGCGGCCGCGCGCTTGGCGTGACGATGTTCCTGCCCGAGCAGGACCGCTACAGCTATTCCAAGCAGCGGCTGCAGTCGCAGTTGTGCAGCCTGTTCGGCGGGCGCATCGCAGAAGAGCTCATCTACGGCCACGAGCAGGTCACGACGGGTGCTTCCAACGACATCGAGCGCGCCACGAGCATCGCACGCAGCATGGTCACGAAGTGGGGCCTCTCCGACCGCCTCGGCCCGCTCACCTACAGCGAGGACGACGGCGAGGTGTTCCTGGGCCGTTCGGTGACGCAGCACAAGCAGATGTCCGACGTGACCGCGCATGCGATCGACGAGGAGATCCGCCGTATCATCGATGACAACTATGCGCGCGCCAAACATATTCTCGAAGAGAACATGGACAAACTGCACCTGATGTCCGACGCGCTCATGAAGTACGAGACCATCGACGAAGGCCAGATCGCCGAGATCATGGACGGCCGCGAGCCGCGTCCACCACGTGACTGGGATCAGTCCGACACGGATACCCCCGCAGGCGGTGATGGCCGCGTCCGAAAGAGTCGCGATGCCGACGAAGGGGGCACCATCGGTGGGCCCGCGAGCCAGCACTGACCCGATCGCGGCGCGCCTGGCCGGCGCTCGCGACATCGAAAGGCCCGTCCGCGGGCCTTTCGCGTTTCTGGTGCCCGGTCGACTGCGTGGTGGTGCGGTGCGGATCGGGCGCAGGTGAGCGGCGTTCTGCGTTGCGGCGCGCACGCGCTGCGACTCGACCGGCCATGCGTCATGGGCGTGCTCAACGTCACGCCGGACTCGTTCTCTGACGGCGGGCGCTTCGCCGATCATGGTGCCGCAGTCGACCACGCGCACAGGCTCGTAGACGAGGGCGCGGCGGTGATCGACGTCGGCGGCGAGTCGACGCGGCCCGGGGCCCCCGAAGTGCCGGTGGACGAGGAGCTCGCGCGGGTTCTGCCCGTGGTCGAGAAGCTCGCACGCACGCTGCCGGTACCGGTGTCCATCGACACGAGCAAGCCCGAGGTGATCCGGGCCGCGGCCGATGCTGGCGCGGGTCTCGTCAACGACGTCTATGCGCTGCGCCGCCCGGGCGCGCTCGAGGCTGCTGCAGCCAGCGGCCTGCCGGTGTGCCTGATGCACATGCAGGGCGCGCCGCGCACGATGCAGGCGTCGCCCGAATATGCCGATGTCGTGAGCGAGGTCGAGGAATTCCTGCATGCGCGTATGCGAGCATGCGAAGCGGCGGGCATCGACCACGAGCGTATCGTGCTGGACCCGGGCTTCGGTTTCGGCAAGACCGATGCGCACAATCTCGCGCTGCTGCGCGGTCTGCCGCGGCTGGCGGCGGTGGGGCCGCCGCTGCTCGTCGGGCTGTCGCGCAAGTCGATGATCGGGCGCCTGACGGGGCGCCCGGTGGAGCAGCGTCTTGCCGGCAGTCTCGCGCTCGCGCTGGCGGCGGTGGCAGGTGGCGCGCGCATCGTGCGTGCACATGACGTCGCGGAAACGGTGGACGCCTTGCGGTTGTGGTCGGTGGTGTACGACCCGGCTGCTGCAGGCCAGGGGGAGGAACGATGAGCAGGCGATACTTCGGCACCGACGGCATTCGCGGCCGTGTCGGCGAACCGCCGATGACAGTGGACTTCGCACTACGGCTGGCCAGCGCCGCCGCGCGGGTGCTCGCGCCGGACGGTGGCTCGGTGCTGATCGGCAAGGACACGCGCGTGTCAGGCTACATGTTCGAGTCTGCGCTCGAGGCCGGTTTCGTCGCATCCGGCGTCGACGTGCTGCTGCTCGGGCCCATGCCGACGCCGGGCATCGCCTACCTGACCCAGTCGTTCGGCGCCGATCTCGGCGTCGTCATCAGCGCGTCGCACAACCCGTACGACGACAACGGCATCAAGTTCTTCGACCATCGCGGGCGCAAGCTCTCCGACGCGCTCGAGGCCCGTATCGAGGCCGAGCTCGACGAACTCCCGGTGACGCGCGAATCATCACGCTTGGGCAAGGCGAAGATCGTCGGCAATGTCAGGTCCGACTATGAGCAGTTCTGCCGCAACACCTTCCCGCGCGGGACGAACCTCGAAGGCCTGAAGGTCGTGCTCGACTGCGCGCACGGGGCTGCCTACAAGGTCGGTCCGAACGTGCTGACCGAGCTCGGCGCCGAACTGATACCGGTTGGCTGCTCGCCGAACGGACGCAACATTAACGCCGGCTGCGGATCGACGCGCCCGGACCTGTTGCAGCTCACCGTACCCGGTGTACGCGCCGACGTCGGCATCGCGCTCGACGGTGACGGCGACCGGCTGGTGATGGTCGACCATGCCGGCCAGGTCGTCGACGGTGACCAGCTGCTCTACATTCTCGCGATGGACCGCGCGGCGCGCGGCACCTTGCAGGGACCGGTGGTCGGCACGGTGATGAGCAACCTCGGCCTTGAGCTCGCGCTGCAGGCGGCCGGCGTGGATTTCCGCCGTGCCCGCGTCGGCGATCGGCACGTGATGGAGATGCTCGAGACCAGCGGCGGACAACTCGGCGGTGAAACCTCCGGGCACCTGTTGTGCTTGGACGTGACCACGACCGGCGACGGGCTGATCAACGCACTGCAGGTGCTCGCGGTGATGCAGCGTACCGGCCACAGCCTCGCCGATCTCACCGGCGGCATGCGGCGGCTGCCGCAGGTGCTCGTCAATGTCGCGATCGCCGCGCGCTTCGACCTGGACGCGTCGCCGCGCGTCCAGATGGCGGTGCGCGCGGTCGAGGCCGAGCTCGGTGACCGCGGACGCGTGGTGCTGCGCCCGTCGGGGACCGAACCGGTCGTCCGGGTGATGGTCGAGGGCGAGGACGACACCCAGGTCGGGACGCTCGCGCGCCAGCTCGCCGACGCGGTGGCCGAGGCCGCTGCCGACCAGCAGCGATTGATTTCCTGAACGCGCGTGTTTAGGCTTGCCGCGCGTTCGCCAGCCGGTCGCCCCGGCGGTCTCCCTTGAGGACAGTCTGATGCGTCGACCGGTCATTGCCGGAAACTGGAAAATGCACGGTTCGCGCGCCGGGAATGCCGATCTCGTCGCGCCGATCGTGGAGGCCGTGCGCGGCGGACTGCCGTGCGAGGTGCTTGTTTTCCCGCCGTATGTCTTCCTGCCGCAGGTGCTGGAACAGGCCGCCGACAGCGGCCTCGGCGTGGGCGCGCAGAACGTCAGCGACCGCAGTTCGGGGGCCTACACCGGCGAGGTGTCGGCGGCCATGCTCGCCGACGTCGGCGCTAGCCACGTGCTGGTCGGACACTCGGAACGCCGCGCCCTGTATGGCGAGGACGACGCGACCGTGGCGGCGAAATTCGCCGCGGCGCTGTCGGCGGGCCTCACGCCCATCCTGTGCGTCGGTGAGACCCGTGACGAGCGCGAATCGGGCCGCACCGAATCGGTCGTCGCCCGCCAGCTCGCTGCGGTGATCGAGGCTGTCGGGGCCAGGGATCTCGGCCGCGGGCTGCTCGCCTATGAGCCCGTCTGGGCCATCGGCACCGGGCTGACGGCGACGCCGGAGCAGGCCCAGGCCGTGCATGCATTTCTGCGTGAGGAAATCGCGCGCCGGGATGCTACAATTGGAAATTCACTCAGGATCCTCTACGGGGGCAGCGTCAAGGCGGACAACGCCGCCACGCTTTTTGCCTGTGAGGACGTTGACGGCGGGCTCGTCGGCGGAGCCTCGCTCAAGCCCGAAGAGTTCCTTGCCATTTGCCGCGCCGCGGCGTGAACGGTCAATGTTGCAGAATCTAGTACTGATCGGCCATGTGCTGATCGCCATATTCATCGTCGTCCTCGTGCTGTTGCAGCGGGGCAAGGGTGCCGAAACCGGCGCCGCGTTCGGCGCGGGCTCCTCGGGCACCGTGTTCGGCGCGCGCGGGTCGGCAAACTTCCTGTCGCGCGGCACCGCGGTACTCGCGGCGATGTTCTTTCTCTCGAGCCTGACGCTGGCCTTCTTCAGCGGCCAGGTTCAGCAGGAGCCGGGCAGCCTCATGGAACGGAGCGCGCCCGGCGCCGGGGGCGAGACGCCCGGCGATGCGGTACTGACACCGCTCGACGAGGACGACGCCGACTTCAGCGAACTGCCCGAACTCGAGGATGAGTTCGACGACCTGTTCGACGAGGACGACGCGCCCAACCTGGACTGACAAGCACTCAACAGTGCCGATGTGGTGGAATTGGTAGACACGCTGTCTTGAGGGGGCAGTGGCGAAAGCCGTGCCGGTTCGAGTCCGGCCATCGGCACCATCTACGTGCATGTCAGTCCACGCCGGCAGCCGCCCGGCGATCAGTGCCCCGCAGTTCTCCGTGCCCCGGACACGCGGCACTGGTAAAATTGCGGGTTCGACAGGGACGTAGCGCAGGCACCACGCATGCTCGAACAGTATCTACCGATCCTGCTTTTTCTCACCATTGCCACGGTGATGGGGGTCGCGCTGCTGGTGGCCGGCTTTGCGCTCGGTCGCGGCACCAAGGACCCGGAGAAGCTCTCGCCCTACGAGTGCGGGTTCGAAGCCTTCGAGGACACGCGCATGAAGTTCGACGTGCGCTACTACCTCGTCGCCATCCTGTTCATCATTTTTGATCTAGAGATCGCCTTCCTCTTCCCGTGGGCGGTCTCGCTCGACGCCATCGGCGCGTTCGGAATCGCATCGATGGGGGTGTTTCTCGCAATCCTGGTCGTCGGGTTCATCTACGAGTGGAAGAAGGGGGCGCTGGAATGGGATTGAGCGCTGCTGACACCGCCAGCCGCGAGGCGCTGGCGCCGGAGCCCGTCCCCGGCGCACCGGGTGGCTACCGCGTCACGTCCATCGACAAGCTGATCAACTGGGCGCGCACGGGTTCGATGTGGCCGATGACCTTCGGGCTCGCATGCTGCGCCGTCGAGATGATGCACGCCGGCGCCGCGCGCTACGATCTGGACCGTTTCGGCGTGATCTTTCGGCCCAGCCCGCGCCAGTCCGACGTCATGATCGTCGCCGGCACGCTGGTCAACAAGATGGCGCCGGCTCTGCGCAAGGTCTATGACCAGATGCCCGAGCCGCGCTGGGTCATCTCGATGGGTTCATGCGCCAACGGCGGCGGCTACTACCACTACTCCTACGCGGTCACCCGCGGGTGTGACCGCATCGTGCCGGTCGACGTCTACGTGCCCGGTTGTCCGCCCACCGCGGAAGCGCTGGTCTACGGCATCATCCAGCTGCAGAACAAGATCCGCCGCACCAACACGATCAGCCGGTAGGAGGGCGGATGAAAGCGAGAATCCAGGCGCTGGCCGAGAAGATCGAGGCGCAATTCGGCGAGCAGGTGCGCAGGCTGCAGACGCGCTGTGGCGAACTTGGCTACGAGATCGCGCCCGGCCAGCTGGTGGAAGTCTGCACCGCGCTGCGCGACACCGACGGCCTGGATTTCCAGATGCTGATGGACGTCTGCGGTGTGGATTACCTCACCTACGGCAAGGACGAATGGACCACCTTCGACGCCACGGAGACCGGTTTCAGCCGCGGTGTCCGGCGCGGTCAGCCCGGCATGGAGGCGCACTTCGCCGCCACCACCGATGTGGACGGTGAGCCCGTGAAGGCGCCGAGCCGGCGCTTTGCGGTCGTCTACCACCTGCTTTCGATTCGCAACAATACGCGGCTGCGCCTGGTCAGCTACTGCGAAGACGACGAGTACCCGATGATCGACTCGGTCGTCGACGTGTGGAGCAGCGCGAACTGGTTTGAACGCGAGGCGTTCGATCTGTTCGGCATCCTGTTCCGCGGCCATCCGGATCTGCGACGGCTGCTCACCGACTACGGTTTCATCGGGCATCCGTTCCGCAAGGACTTCCCGCTCATCGGCGAGGTCGAGGTCCGCTACGATCCGGACCGGCGCCGTGTCATATATGAACCGGTGAGCATAGAGCCGCGCACGCTGGTGCCGCGCGTGATCCGCGACGACCACCGCTACGAACCCCAGATCAGTGACGACGCATCCTTTCGCGAGGCCGGCGGCAATGCCTGAGCTGCAAAGCTACACGATGAACTTCGGGCCACAGCACCCCGCCGCGCACGGCGTGCTGCGCCTGGTACTCGAAATGGACGGGGAAACCATCCAGAAGGCCGACCCGCACGTCGGTCTGCTGCATCGCGCGACCGAAAAGCTCGCCGAGAGCAAGCCTTTCAACCAGTCCATCGGCTACATGGACCGGCTCGACTACGTGTCGATGATGTGCAATGAGCACGGCTACGTGCTTGCGATCGAAAAACTGCTCGGAATCACGCCGCCGCTGCGCGCGCAGTACATCCGCGTGATGTACGACGAGATCACGCGCATCCTCAACCACCTGATGTGGCTTGGCGCGCACGGGCTCGACATCGGTGCGATGAGCGTGTTCCTGTACTGCTTCCGGGAACGCGAAGACCTCATGGACTGCTACGAGGCGGTCTCGGGCACACGCATGCACGCCACGTACTACCGTCCCGGCGGCGTCTACCGTGACCTGCCGGAGCAGATGCCGCGCTTCGAGCCCTCGAAGTTCCGCACAGAAAAGGAACTCGCGCGCATGAACGAGGCGCGTTCGGGCTCGCTGCTCGACTTCATCGACGACTTCGCCCAACGCTTCCCGGCGTGCGTGGACACCTACGAAACGCTGCTCACGGACAACCGCATCTGGAAGCAGCGCACGGTCAACATCGGCGTGGTGAGCCCGGAGCGCGCCATGCAGCTCGGTTTCTCGGGCCCGATGCTGCGCGGTTCCGGCATAGAGTGGGACCTGCGCAAGAAGCAGCCCTACGAGGTCTATGACCGCGTCGACTTCGATATTCCCGTCGGCGTCAACGGCGACTGCTACGACCGCTACCTCGTGCGCATCGAGGAAATGCGCCAGTCCGCGCGCATCATCCGCCAATGCGTGCAGTGGCTGCGCGAAAACCCGGGCCCGGTGATTACCGATGACCGCAAGGTGGCGCCGCCGAAGCGCGTCGAGATGAAAGACGACATGGAGTCGCTGATTCACCACTTCAAGCTCTACACCGAGGGCTACTGCGTACCCGAGGGCGAGGCCTACGCTGCGATCGAGCACCCCAAGGGCGAATTCGGCTGCTACATCGTCTCCGATGGCGCCAACAAGCCCTACCGCGTGAAGGTGCGCGCGGCGGGTTTTGCGCACCTCGCCGCGATGAGCGAAATGGTCGAAGGCCACATGCTTGCCGACGTGGTCGCGGTGATCGGCACCCAGGATATCGTGTTTGGCGAGATAGACCGCTGATGGCTGAAACTCAGGACAAGCAGGGCGCGCAGCGCCTGTCGGCACATGTGTGCGAGGAGATCGACCGTTGGGTGGCACGCTTCCCGGAGGGGCGGCAGCGCTCGGCGGTGATCGGCGCGCTGCACGCGGTTCAACACGAGAACCACGGCTACCTCACGCCCGAGCTCATGGATGCGGTGGCCGACTACCTGTCGCTGCCGCCCATACAGGTCTACGAGGTCGCAACCTTCTACTCGATGTTCGAGACGCGGCCCGTGGGCCGCCACCACGTGTCGGTTTGCACGAACATCTCGTGCTACCTGTGCGGCGGCGAAGACATTCTCGCCCACGTGGAGAAAAAGCTCGGGATCCGCGTCGGTGAAAGCACCGAGGACGGGCGCATCTACCTGAAGAAGGAAGAGGAATGCCTCGCCGCGTGCTGCGGCGCGCCGATGATGATGGTCGACCACGTCTATCACGAGAATCTCACGACCGACATGGTCGACGAGATTCTGGATGCGCTGGAATAGCGCCGGGGGCCTTGATGACCGAACGCAACATGCTTTGCCTGGCGACGCTCGACAAGGAGAACCCGGCAAGTCTCGGCACCTACCGCAGCGTCGGCGGGTATGAGGCGTGGGAGCGCATCCTGCGTGGCGAGTTCACGCAGGAGCAGATCATCGAAATGGTCAAGAACTCCGGCCTGCGCGGCCGCGGCGGTGCCGGCTTTCCCACCGGGTTGAAGTGGTCGTTCATGCCGCGCAATGCGCCTGGCCAGAAGTACATTCTCTGCAATTCTGACGAAAGTGAGCCGGGCACCTGCCACGACCGCGAGATTCTGCGCTACAACCCGCACTCGGTCATCGAGGGCATGGCGATCGCGGGCTACGCGATAGGCGCCACGGTCGGCTACAACTACATCCGCGGTGAGTTCATCGCAGAGCCGGTGCCAGCGTTCGAGCGCGCGCTGGAAGAGGCCTACGAGGCCGGCCTGCTGGGGCGTGACATCAACGGCTCCGGCGTGGACTTCGACTGCTACACCTTCGTCGGTGCCGGTGCCTACATCTGCGGCGAGGAAACCGCGTTGATGGAGTCGCTCGAAGGCAAGCAGGGCAAGCCGCGCTTCAAGCCGCCGTTCCCGGCCAACTACGGCATCTACGGGCGGCCCACGACGATCAACAACACGCAGAGCCTCGCGTCGGTGCCGGCGATCATCCGCAACGGGCCCGACTGGTTCCGTGAGCTCGGCACCGAATCCTGTGGCGGGCCGGCGATATTCTCGGTCTCCGGCCACGTCAACCGGCCGGGCAACTACGAACTGCCGCTGGGCATCGAGTTCCAGGAACTCATCGGTATCGCCGGTGGCATTCGTGGCGGGCGCGAGCTCAAGGCGGTGATCCCTGGGGGGTCATCGACGCCGGTGGTGCCCGCCGCGAGCATCGTCGACAAGCGCCTCGACTTCGACACCATGCGTGAACTGGGCACCGGCTTCGGGACCGGTGCCATGGTCGTGATGGATGAAACCACCTGCATGGTCGGCATGCTGCGCAGGATTGCGCGTTTCTACTACGCCGAGTCGTGCGGTCAGTGCACGCCATGCCGCGAAGGCACCGGCTGGCTTTACCGGATGCTCACGCGCATCGTGGAAGGGCAGGGGACGTCTGCAGACATCGACCTCCTGGTCGACGTCGCGAACAAGATCGAGGGCCATACGATCTGCGCCTTCGGCGACGCGGCCGCGTGGCCGGTGCAGAGCTTCATCCGCCATTTCCGCCACGAGTTCGAGTACATGGTCGAGCACGGTGGACGCAGCATTGTGGAGGCCCGGGCGGCCGCCGCCTGAGCCGGGAAGGATCCTATGAGCGACGATCTGGTCAACATCGAGGTCAACGGCCGCACGCTGCAGGCGCGCAAGGGGCAGATGCTCATCGAAGTCACCGATGACGCGGATGTCTACGTGCCCCGGTTCTGTTACCACCGCAACCTGAGCGTCGCGGCGAACTGCCGCATGTGCCTCGTCGAGGTCGAAAAGGCGCCCAAGCCGCTGCCCGCGTGCGCGACACCGGTCAACGACGGCATGAAGGTGTACACGCGGTCGCCGAAGGCGATCGCCGCGCAGCGCGCGACGATGGAGTTCCTGCTGATCAACCATCCGCTCGACTGTCCCATCTGTGACCAGGGCGGAGAGTGCGAGCTGCAGGACATCGCGATGGGCTTCGGGCGGGGCGTTTCGCGCTTCACCGAACGCAAGCGGGTCGTCAAGGACAAGGACCTCGGCCCGCTGGTGTCGACCGACATGACGCGCTGTATCCACTGCACACGCTGCGTGCGCTTTACGCAGGAGATCGCCGGTTACCAGGAGCTCGGCACCATCGGTCGCGGCGAGCGTACCGAGATCGGCACCTACATCGAGCGCAGCGTGGACCACGAACTCTCGGGCAACATCATTGACCTGTGCCCGGTCGGCGCACTGAACAACAAGCCCTACAGGTACAGCGCCCGCGCCTGGGAGATGACCCAGCATGCGCTGGTCGCCGGCCACGACTGCGTCGGCTCGGCGATTCACGCGCACGTGTTGCGCGGGCGTCTGAAGCGGGTGGTGCCGCGCGACAATGACGCGATCAACGAGACCTGGGCCAGCGACCGCGACCGCTACAGCTACGAGGGTCTCTACAGCGAAGACCGGCTCCTGCGTCCGCTGGTCCGCGACCGGGGCGGCTGGCACGAGGTGGAGTGGGAACAGGCACTGACCCACGTCGCCGAGCGGCTGCGCGATACGCTCGGTAATGACGGCGATCACCTTGGCACGCTGTGCTCGCCGTCGGCGACACTGGAAGAAAGCTACCTGCTCGCGCGCATCGCGCGACACCTCGGCAGTGGCAACCTCGACCACCGCCTGCGCGCGCGCGACACGCGCGACCAGGCATCCGACCCGCCGTTCACGGCGCTCGGTACCCGCATTGACGCACTGGAGTCGCACGGTGCGATCCTCGTCGTGGCGTCGAACCTGCGACGCGAAGTGCCGATCATCGCCCACCGCGTGCGCAAGGCGGCCCTGGGCGGCACGCGCGTGTCGTTCATCAATCCGGCCCGTTACGAATACCTGTTCCCGCTGAGCCAGTATCTCGAGGCCGATGCGGGTGCACTGGCCTCGGAGCTCGCAGCGCTGCTCGCCGCGGCGGTCGAGGTCACGTGCACCGCGGTGCCGGCCCATCTCGCCGGCGCGGTCGACGGCGTGCAGGTCGATGACGGACACCGTGCGCTGGCGCGCGAGCTCGCCAACGCCGAACACGCGACGGTGATGCTCGGGCTGCTCGCGCAGCGCCATCCTGCACTGGCCGACATCCGGGCGCTCGCCGCCGGGGTCGCGACGCTATGCGGGGCGAGTTTCGGCGCGCTGAGCGAGGGCGCCAACAGCGCCGGTGCAGCGCTGGCAGGCATGCTGCCGCATCGCGAGGCCGGCGGTACACCGGCGGCGCGTCCGGGCCGTGGCATGTACGAGATGTTCGCATCGCCTCGCAAGGCCTACCTGCTTTACGGCTTCGAACCGGACGCCGACACGTCGGACCCGGAACTTGCCACCAAGGCGCTGGCGTCGGCCGATTTCAACGTCGCGTTCACGCAGTACGACACCGAGATCCTGCGCGAGAGCTGCCACGTGCTGTTGCCGGTATCAGCCTTTCCGGAAACCTCGGGCACCTTCGTCAACGTGGAGGGACGCTGGCAGAGCCAGGCGGGCGCGTCGCGCGCGCCGGGCGAGACGCGTCCTGGCTGGAAGGTGCTGCGCGTGCTCGGCAACCTGCTTGAGCTGCCCGACTGTGACTACGTCGCGTCCACGGATGTGCGCGATGCACTCCTGGCCGCAATCGGCGGTGAGCCCGCGCCAGCGCCGTTGCAGACCGACTTTGCAGCCTCCCGGGCGCCGGCGCACGTCAATACGGACGCGCTCGATATCCCCATCTACGCCGTCGATGCGCTCGTGCGCCGCGCCGATGCGTTGCAGCAGACCCGCATCGCCATCGAATCCGCATCCGCCGCGCCGACCGCGCGTGCGGTAAACGACTGAGGGGCTGCGCGTGGAGGGGCTGATCAACTGGGCAACCGCGTTCTGGGAAGGGCTGCCACCCGCGTTGCAGACGGTCACCGTGACCTCGCTGCAGATCGGGCTGATCATGGTGCCGCTGATCCTTTGCGTGGCGTACCTCACGTACGCCGAGCGCAAGATCATCGGCTTCATCCAGAACCGCGTCGGGCCCACCCGGGTGGGCTACCGCGGGTTGCTTCAGCCGTTCGCAGACGTCGGGAAGCTGCTGCTCAAGGAAATCGTCGTACCGACCAACGCGAACCGATACCTGTTCGTGATCGCGCCGCTGCTGTCGATCGTGCCCGCGTTCGCGACCTGGGCAGTGATCCCCTTCAACGACCGCTTCGTACTCGCCGACATCAACGCCGGGCTGCTCTACGTGCTCGCGCTGACGTCCATCGGCGTCTACGGCATCATCCTCGCCGGCTGGGCAACCAACTCCAAGTACGCGTTCCTCGGGGCGATGCGCTCTGCCGCACAGATCGTCGCCTACGAGATCGCGATGGGCTTCGCGCTGGTAGGGGTGCTCATGGCCAGCGGCAGTCTCAATCTCGGCGAGATCGTGCGCGCGCAGGAGGGCACGATCTTCACCTGGTTCTGGCTGCCGCTGCTGCCGCTGTTCATCGTGTTCTTCGTGTCCGGCGTCGCCGAGACCAACCGCGCGCCCTTCGACGTCGCCGAGGGTGAATCGGAAATCGTCGCCGGCTTCCACGTCGAGTATTCGGGCATGGCATTCGCGGTCTTCTTCCTCGCCGAATACGCGAACATGATCCTCGTGTCGGCGCTGACCGCGACCCTGTTCCTCGGCGGCTGGCATTCGCCGTTTGCCGGCATGCCGGTCCTGGGCGACACCTTCCTCGCGGAACCGAGCTTCTTCTGGTTTGCGCTCAAGGTGTCGCTGTTCCTGTTCGTGTTCCTGTGGCTGCGGGCGACTTTCCCACGCTACCGCTACGACCAGATCATGCGCCTGGGCTGGAAAGTGTTCATTCCGGTCACGCTGATCTGGATCGCCGTCGAGGCAGGCATGTTCCTGCTCGAAATCGGCCCGTGGGCCAACTGAATGATGGTGTTGCGATGAGCAGAGCCACGAGTTTCGTCAAGACCTATTTCCTCTGGGAGTTGTTGCAGGGGATGCGCGTCACGCTGCGCAACCTGTTCGTGCGAAAGGTCACGCTGAACTACCCCGAGGAAAAGGCGCCGCAGTCGCCGCGCTTTCGCGGGCTGCATGCGCTGCGACGCTACCCTAACGGCGAGGAGCGCTGTATCGCGTGCAAGCTGTGCGAGGCGGTCTGCCCGGCGCTTGCGATCACCATAGAATCAACGACCGCGGCCGACGGCACACGCCGCACCAGCCGCTACGACATCGATCTTTTCAAGTGCATCTACTGCGGGTTCTGCGAAGAGGCGTGCCCGGTAGATGCCGTCGTCGAGACGCGTATTCACGAATACCACATGGAGCGTCGCGGCGAGAACATCATGACCAAGGACAAGCTGCTGGCGGTTGGAGATCGGTACGAGCCGATGATCGCCGCGGACAAGGCTGCCGACGCGATCTATCGCTGATGACACCGCGGCCGCCGCGCGCTGATGCAGTGCGCGGCGGGAACTTCGCGCAGGCACTCTCGGGAGTGGGACTTTGACGGGAAATCTGCTGTTTTTCGGCTTTGCCGCGGTGCTCATCGTGGCGGCACTGGGCGTGATCACCTCGCGCAACCCGGTGCATTCGGCGATGTTCCTCGTGCTTGCGTTTTTCACGAGCGCCGCGCTGTGGCTGCTGCTCGAGGCCGAGTTCCTGGCGATCGTGCTGGTGCTGGTCTACGTGGGCGCCGTGATGGTGCTGTTTCTCTTCGTCGTGATGATGCTCGACATCAACACCGAACGCCTGCGGGAAGGGTTCACGCGCTACGCGCCGCTGGGTGTAGGCATTGCGCTGCTGATCGTGATCCAGATCGGTCATGTGATCTGGTTCCGAGGTGCCGATACCGAACTCGTCGCCCGCCCGGAGCCGCGACCCGAGGGCTACAGCAATACCGCCGAGCTGGGGCAGGTGCTTTACACCGAGCACGTGTACGCCTTCGAGCTCGCAGCGGTCATCCTGCTGCTGGCCATCGTCGCGGCGATTTCATTGACGATGCGCAAGCGCCCTGGCCTGAAGGCCCAGGACGTGGCCCGACAGGTTGCAGTCAATCCCAAGGACCGGGTGCGGATCGTGAAGATGGACGCCGAGAAGGACTGAATACGGCATGGTTCCCATATCGCATTACCTGATGCTCGCGGCAATTTTGTTTGCGATTGGCGTCACGGGCATCTTCCTGAACAGGAAGAACGTCATATTGCTGCTGATGTGCATCGAGCTGATGCTGCTGGCGGTGAATTTCAACTTCATCGCCTTCTCGCGAATGCTCGACGACGTGATGGGGCAGGTGTTCGTGTTCTTCATCCTCACGGTTGCCGCGGCCGAGGCGGCGATCGGGCTCGCGATCCTGGTGGTGCTGTTCCGCGCCCGCCAGAGCATCAACGTCGAAGACCTGGACACGCTGAGGGGCTGACACGGTGGAAACGGTATATCTGCTCATCGTGCTGGCCCCGCTGGTCGCGGCAGCGATCGCCGGCCTCGCCGGCAAAGTGGTCGGTCGCACCGGTGCCCATACGGTCACCATCCTCGGCGTAGGTCTTGCCTTCGTACTGTCGCTGATCGTCGCGTGGGACGTGTTCATCACCGGCGCGGACGTGTTCAACGGGACCGTTTACACGTGGGCGGTCGCCGGTGACCTCGCGATGGAAATCGGGTTCCTGATCGACCCGCTGTCGGCCATGATGATGGTGGTCGTGACCTTCGTGTCACTGATGGTGCATGTCTACACCATCGGCTACATGCACGGCGACCCGGGCTATCAGCGCTTCTTCAGCTACATTTCTCTGTTCACCTTCGCGATGCTGATGCTCGTGATGTCGAACAACTTCCTGCAGCTGTTCTTCGGCTGGGAAGCGGTGGGCCTCGTGTCCTACCTGCTGATCGGTTTCTGGTACAAGCGTCCGACCGCGATCTTCGCCAACCTGAAGGCCTTTCTCGTCAACCGCGTGGGTGACTTCGGCTTCATTCTCGGTATCAGTGCGGTACTGATGTACACGGGGTCGCTGGACTACTACACGGTGTTCGGCCAGGCCGAGGGCATGCAGTCGGAGACGATCAACATCTGGGGCGATGCCCAGTGGTCGCTGCTCACGGTCGCCTGCATCCTGCTGTTCATTGGTGCCATGGGCAAGTCGGCGCAGGTGCCGCTGCACGTGTGGCTGCCGGACTCGATGGAAGGCCCGACGCCGATTTCGGCGCTGATTCACGCCGCGACCATGGTCACCGCGGGCATTTTCATGGTCGCGCGCATGTCGCCGCTGTTCGAGTACTCGACGGCCGCGTTGAGCTTCGTCCTGGTGATCGGCGCGACGACGGCGTTTTTCATGGGGCTCCTGGGCCTCGTGCAGAACGACATCAAGCGCGTGGTCGCGTATTCGACGCTGTCCCAGCTCGGTTACATGACGGTCGCGCTGGGCGCTTCGGCCTACGCGGCCGGCGTCTTCCACCTGATGACGCATGCGTTCTTCAAGGCGCTGCTGTTTCTCGCCGCGGGCTCGGTGATCATCGGCATGCACCACGTGCAGGACATGCGCCGCATGGGCGGTCTGCGCCGTTACATGCCGATCACGTACTGGACCTGCCTGATCGGGTCTCTGGCGCTGATCGGGTTCCCGGGCATGTCGGGCTATTTTTCCAAGGACGCGCTGATCGAGGCCGTCCATGCGGCCGAGCTTCCGGGCGCCGGTTACGCCTACTGGTGCGTGTTGCTCGGCGTGTTCGTCACGGCGCTGTACACGTTCCGGATGTTCTTCATGGTCTTCCACGGACCGGAACGCTTCGATGACGAAACCCGCTCGCACCTGCATGAATCCCCTTGGGTGGTCACGGTGCCGCTGGTGCTGCTCGCCATACCGTCGGTGGTGATCGGCTGGCTGACAATCGGTCCGCTGCTTTTCGGCGGCGCCTTCGGCGACGCCATTTTCGTGCTTCCGGAGAACGACACGCTGGCGACGGTTGCGGGCTACTTCACGTCGCCGGCGGGCTTCGTCGCCCACGGCTTCATGACCCCTGCGCTGTATCTTGCGGGCGCCGGTGTTTTGGTCGCGTGGTTCCTCTATATACGACGCCCCGAGCTGCCCGAGCGTATCCAGGATCGGCTTGAGCCCGTGCACCGGGTGCTGGTGGCCAAGTACTACTTCGACGACGTCAACGAGAAAGTGCTCGCCGCAGGCAGCCGCTTCCTGGGCGGCGCGCTTTGGCGCGGTGGCGACCAGGGCATCATTGACGGCGTACTCGTCAACGGCAGTGCGCGTGCGATGGGGCATATCGCCGGGATCGTGCGGCGTGCACAGACCGGGTTTCTCCACCACTACGCGTTCGTGATGATCATCGGGCTGGCGCTGCTGCTCGGCTGGCTGCTGCTGCGCTAGAACCAGGAACTACGGGACTGACGATTCGATGGAAGCGAATTTTCCACTGTTGAGCGTGCTGATCTGGCTGCCGGTTGTCGGCGGCCTGGCAGTGCTCATCGCCGATGCGCTGGCGCGCAAGGGCGTGCTGCCTGGCGGCGGCGACCGCTGGCTGGCGCTGCTCGTGGCGGTCGTCACGTTCGTGCTGAGTATTCCGCTGTGGACCGGATTCGAACGCGGAACCGCGGCGATGCAGTTCGTCGAGCAGGTCGCCTGGATCGACATGCTGAATTCGCAGTACCTGCTCGGTGTCGATGGCTTTTCCATGCCATTGATTCTACTTACCACCTTCATCACGCCGTTGGTCGTGATCGCGGGCTGGACTTCCGTGAAGGAGCGCCCCGCACAGTATTTCGCCGCGTTCCTCATACTTGAAGGCCTGATGATCGGCGTCTTCTCGGCGCTGGACGGCCTGCTGTTCTACGTGTTCTGGGAAGCGATGCTGATCCCGATGTTCCTGATCATCGGGATCTGGGGCGGCAAGCGTCGTGTGTATGCGACGCTGAAGTTCTTCCTGTATACGTTCCTGGGCTCGGTGCTGATGCTGGTCGCGCTCATCTACCTGTATCTGCAGGCGGGCAGTTACGCGATTCTCGACTTCCATGGTCTGCCGCTGACGATTACGCAGCAGACGTGGATATTCCTCGCGATGCTCATCGCCTTCGCGGTTAAAGTGCCGATGTGGCCCGTGCACACGTGGCTGCCCGACGCGCACGTTGAGGCACCCACCGGCGGTTCGGTCGTGCTTGCGGCGATCATGCTCAAGATGGGCGGCTACGGATTCGTGCGGTTCAGCCTCCCGATCACCCCGGATGCGAGCATGGCGCTCGACTGGCTGCTGATCGGTCTGTCGCTGATCGCCGTGGTCTATATCGGGTTTGTCGCACTCGTTCAGAGCGACATGAAAAAGCTGATCGCGTATTCGTCGATCGCGCACATGGGGTTCGTGACGCTCGGCTTCTTCATCATTTTCGGCATCATGAACAACACCGGCAGCACGCAGGGTGCCGCGCTCGCGCTGCAGGGTGCGATGGTGCAGATGATCTCGCACGGCCTGATATCGGGCGCGCTGTTCCTCTGCGTGGGTGTTATGTACGACCGCCTGCACAGCCGGGAGATTTCCGCCTACGGCGGGGTCGCGAATACGATGCCGAAGTTCGCCGCGTTCATGGTGCTGTTCGCGATGGCCAACGCGGGGCTCCCCGGCACCTCGGGCTTCGTGGGTGAGTTCTTCGTAATTCTCGCCGCCTTCCAGGCGAATTTCTGGTACGCGTTGCTGGCGGCAACAACGCTGATTCTCGGCGCGGCCTATACGCTGTGGCTAGTCAAGCGCGTCATTTTCGGTGAGATCGCCAACGAGGGCGTGGCCGGGCTCAAGGACATCAACGCCCGCGAGTTTGGCCTGCTCGCGGTGCTGGCATTCGGCGTACTGCTGCTCGGCGTGTGGCCCGCGCCGCTGGTCGAGGTCATGAACGCCTCCATCGAGGCCTTGCTTGAACACGTGAGCGTGTCGCGTCTTTGAGGCGGCACCGCAACCCAGGTATCGGATGAATCGATGACGCTCGAGAGCCTCAATATCGGACCGGCGATTCCGGAGATCTTCCTGCTCTGTGCGATCTGCACGGTGCTGCTGGTCGATGTTTTCCTGAAGGACTCGCAGCGCGGGATCACCTATGTGCTGTCGATGCTCTCGCTGCTCGGGACGGCGGTACTTCTAGCCGGCCTCGAGGTGCCGGTGCGTGAAATGTCGTTCTTCGACAGTTTTGTGATGGACCCGACCGCGCGCGTGCTCAAGCTGTTCAGCGTCGGTGCGATGGCCGTGGTATTCGTCTACTCGCGCAGCTATCTGCAGCAGTCGGGCATGTTCCGCGGCGAGTATTTCGTGCTGTCGCTGTTCGCGCTGCTCGGCATCCTGGTGATGATCTCGGCGAGCAGCCTGCTGACGATGTACCTGGGGCTCGAGCTGCTGTCGCTGTCGCTGTATGCGATGGTCGCGTTCAATCGTGAATCGCCGCTCGCGGCAGAGGCGGCGATGAAATACTTCGTACTCGGTGCGATCGCGTCCGGATCACTTCTCTACGGCATCTCGATGATCTACGGTGCGACGGGCACCGTGAACCTCGAAGAGATCGCCGCGGCGGTGTCGGCAGGGGAGGCCACGCTGGTGCTGATGCTGATCGGCATCGCGTTCGTGCTCGTCGGCATCGCGTTCAAGTTCGGTGCCGTGCCATTCCACATGTGGCTGCCCGACGTCTACCAGGGGGCGCCGACGGCGGTGACGCTGTTCATCGCGTCGGTGCCGAAGATCGCGTCGTTCGCACTGGTGCTGCGGGTCCTGGTCGAGGGGCTGGGTGACCTGTTCGAGAGCTGGCAGGCGATGGTGATCGTCATCGCCGTGCTGTCGATGGTGGTTGGCAACGTGGTCGCGATCGCGCAGACCAACCTCAAGCGCATGCTCGCTTACTCGACGATTTCGCACGTGGGCTTCATCCTCGTCGGATTCGCGAGCGGTACCACGCTCGGGATAGAAGCGGCGATGTTTTACACGCTGGCCTACGTGATCATGGCGTTGGGCGCGTTCGGCATGATCATCCTGCTGTCGCGTGAAGGTTTCGAAGCGGAGCAGCTCGAGGACTTCAAGGGTCTGAACACGCGCAGTCCGTGGTTTGCGTTGGTGATGCTGATGATCATGTTCAGCATGGCGGGCGTACCGCCGTTCGTAGGTTTCTTCGCGAAGGTGGCGGTGTTCGGCGCGGCGATCGACGCGGGACTGGCGTGGCTTGCGATCCTCGGCGTGCTGTTCTCGGTCGTCGGCGCGTACTACTACCTGCGCGTGGTCTGGTACATGTATTTTGAGCCGCCCGCCGAAACACTGCGGATCGGGCCGTCGGCGGACCTGCGCGTGATCGTGAGCCTGAACGGCATCGCGGTGCTGGCGCTGGGCCTGCTGCCCGGTGCGCTGTTCGCACTGGCCGCCGGCGCCGGAATCTGACCCGCCGGGGCTTGTAAAGCGTCTGCGGGCGTTCTATAATTTCTGGTTCCAGACGGTTGCGGGGTGGAGCAGTCTGGCAGCTCGTCGGGCTCATAACCCGAAGGTCGCAGGTTCGAATCCTGCCCCCGCTACCAACTCTTTTAAAAAACCCGCGTCGGGCTCCGGCGCGGGTTTTTTCTTTTGGGGCAATCCGGGTATCAGTCGTACCGGCTGTCCGAAGCTTGGTGCCGCGACCACAAGCCGCGCATCTGCCACAGCAGGTCATCCACCGATCCCGTGAACGCTGTTCTCCGGATGCGTCAGCTGATACGTTTGAATGGATGCCTCTGCACGCCGACCAGGGGTCCATTCGGGATTTTCCATCCGGTACAGGCCTGGCTGACAAGGGAGAATGGTGCTATGCCAAAGTGGAAATGCTGTGTCACGCCTTCCGCCATGCCCGATGCCCGTGCATCGCTGGGGCCTTTGGCAGAAGAAGTGTATCGGGTGGAAGCCTCAAGCGAGGAGGAGGCCCTGGGCAAGGCGAAGGCGGAGATCAGCGCGCGCCGTACCATCACGAGCATGCTCCCGGCCGACCTGCTGGACGACTGGCTCATCGCCGAGCCGGATGACCAGCCGTGATTCAGGCTTGACCAGGCGTCGGGCCGTGGCACGGCCCCGCCGCCATCGTGGCTGCCACCGAAGTGGTGCTGCGCCCCGCGCGGGGTGAGCCAGGCCGTGCCAGCTTGATCAGGCAATGATGGCCTTCGGTCAGGCCATGCTGGAGTCGGAGCGGGCATTCGACGAGGGCATGCGCGCAAGCGACGCGAAGTAGCACGCGCGAGCGGAGCCGTAGCGGAGAAAATACTCGCCTGTGCTTCAGCGCGTCGTTCGATCGCGTTCTTGGTGCTGTGTCGCACAGACGCAATCCCGCCGCATCGCGAGACTCATTGCTGCGAGAACGCCACAAGCGCCGCTCTCGTGCCGTTCCGGTCGCTTCAGCGCTGCAGAGGGCATCCCCTTGAAGGTCGGGTTCCCCGCCGGTCTCAATGGCCTGCTCGACGCGCTGCCTCGGGTGCAGCGTGATCGGCTACTCCGGGCCTGTGAGCCTGCCAGGCTGGAGTTCGGCGACATCCTCTGCGATCCGGCACGCCCCTACAGCCATGCGTGGTTCCCGCAGAGCGGACTCATCTCGCTGGTCTCGAGGCTGAACAATGCCAGTGCCCTGGACATGGGGCTTATCGGCCACGAAGGGATGCTCGGCGATACGCTGGTGCTGGGCATCAACAGCGTGCCGATGCGCGCAGTCGTCCAGGCGTCGGGTGAGTCCATCCGGATTCCGGTGACCAGCCTGTGTCGGGAGTTGAATCGCAGCCCGGCGTTGCGACGGGTGCTGGCGGGTTACCTTTACCAGCGCGTACTGGAACTCTCGGTGAACGGTGCCTGTACGCGTTTTCATCAGATCGAGCAGCGCCTCGCACGCTGGCTGCTACTGGCGCATGACCGTACGCGTGGGGATCACTTTCGGCTCACGCACGAGTATCTCGCCGACACGCTCGGTGTGCGACGCAGTGGCGTCACCGTGGCCGCGGGTGCTCTGCAGGCACGGGGGATCATCAGTTACTCGCGTGGGGTGATCAGGGTCGTGAACCGTCCCGGCCTGGAGGCGGCAGCCTGCGAGTGCTACGCGAAGCTGAATGGGCACCTGGTCACGGGTGCGCTTCGCAACGCCGGGTGACGACGCGCGGTCCAACACTGGCGTGGCCAAGGCCGGGCGTGCGCAACCGCACAGATCACCGCGGCTCGCGGGAACATGCTCTCAGTGGAGGTCGGAATCGAATTCCCGATACCGACTCGACAACTGGGAGTCGAAATCATGCTTTTTACCATTGCAGTCGTTCTGGCGGTCCTGTGGGCGCTTGGGCTGGTCTCCGGCACTACCGTGGGCGGTTTCGTCCATGTCCTGTTGGTGGTCGCAGTCGTTCTGGTGCTCTTCCAACTGTTGAGCGGGCGTCGGGCCGTTTGAGTCGGGCCAACGACGTAGAGCTCATGTGTCATCGTGAACGGGGCCACTCGGGATGGCCCCGGTTCTCGTACGCCTGGAAGCTGACAGGGCTGTCAAAGGGTCGCCAGCATGTCCAAGACCACTGTCGGGTTGCAGAATAACCTGCTTGCCGCCTTGCCGGAGGCGGTACAGGCCCGCCTGTCACCGCGACTGGAGCTCGTTGACAAGCCCCTTGGAGGGTGATCTACCAGTCCGGCGATACGATGCGCCACGTCTATTTAAGGTGTCACCGAAGCCGCCGGCAAACTGCAATGCGCGGGCATCATCAATTGCCAGCGTGGACATATTACGGTGATGGATCAACCCGCGCTCGAGCGGCGCTGCTGCGAATGCTATGGGGTTCGTGCGAACGAAAACCGAACGCCTGTTACCCTACAATGGGGCAGCCCTACCTGCTCGCGCTGGAGATGATGACTTCCACGCGCCGGTTCTGCTGGCGCCCCGTGGGGGTGTCGTTGGTCGCCACCGGCGTACCCTGGCCCTTGCCCGATGCGGACAGGCGGTTTGCAGAGACGCCCCGGTCTACGAGGTACGAGCGTACCGATTCGGCGCGACGCTCCGACAGCAGTTCGTTGGACCAGGCGCTGCCGACGCTGTCGGTATGGCCCTCTATGAGTACCGTTCGGTCAGGATACTCGGTCAGAAAGGCGGCCAACCTGTTCAGGTTGGGCGCAGCGCTGCCCGTCAGTTCAGCCTGTCCTGTCGCGAACAGCAGATCGCCAAGCGTGACCACCAGGCCACGGTCGGTCTCACGGGCGTTGAGCTCGGCAACCTGCCGCTGCAGCTCGCGCGTAGCCTCCCTGGCGGCTGCGGCGTCGCTGCGCGCGGTTTCGGCGTCTACCCGTGCAGTAGCGGCATCGGCGCGTGCTGACAGGGCTTCGGACCGAGCCTGGTCCGCTTCGCGCGTACGGGCCTCGAGGCGTACGCGTTCAGCGCGTTCGCTGAGTGCGCGGCGCTGGTCTTCGTACAGCCGACTTCGGGCACGTGCCTGCGCGATGTCGACCCTGTGATCGGCGATCAAGGCCAGGTGAGCGGCATATTCGCTGTCCTGGCGCGGCAGTTCGGCTGCCGCCACTGCGGCTTCGGCTGCCTGTATCTCCACCGGCGCGCGAGTCGCAAGCTCCGAGTCGGACTGGAGTTGAATCAGCTTGCCGCGCGTGTCGTCGACGCCGTCGGGCACCGTCATCGGTGTCGCACAGGCGGACAGCAGGGCAAGCGAGGCCACGAGCGCGATGCCGTGGTAACAACCGGTTTCGTGGATGTTCACTGGCGACCTCCCGCCGCGCGGTTCATTTCCTGTTGCAAAGTGTCGATGCTGTGCTGCATGTCGTCATTGATGGCCTTCGCCTTGCCTTCCTCGGCACGGGCGTGGGCAAGTTCGGCATGCACCCTGGATTCGATTGCGAGGCGTTCTGCCCGAACCATCTCCTCGTTGCGTACGGCCACACGGGCCGCTGCGAGTTTCTCGCGCGCTACAGTGAGTTCCGCTGACGCGTAGTCGGACACCCGAGCCTGCTCCGCAGTGGCGATGGCGGACTCGGCCCCCTGAAGCGCCTGCGTGGGCGGTGCTGGCGTCGTGGCACATGCGGTCAGGGCAATAAGGAGAACGAGCATGCCGGGTGCGGCCGCGTATCTCCGTAGCGAAGTGTCCATGTCGGATGCTCCTGGAAGCGTTTCAGTGGCCGGTGACCGCGTGGCGCGCCGTCGTGCATGCCGGCGTATTCGGCACCTTGCGCCGAAGCCGGTGTCGACTGACAGGCTAGTGTGCGGAGGGTGTCGCGGTCGGTGCGCTGGCACACGCAGTGACGTCGGCGTGCGGTGCGAAAGCCACGAGCTGCCGGTGCTCTTCATCCCAGAGCGCGAGTCGTACCGTCCCCAGGCTCTGTTGCAGCGTGACGCGGCTGATCCCGCGCAGTTGCGGATGGTCACGCAGGACTTCCGGAAGCCGGTAGAAAGGAATGCGGCTGGCGAGATGATGGACGTGGTGTACACCTATGTTCGCGGTAAACCAGCGCAGTACCGCAGGCAGATCGTAGTGGGAACTGCCGTACAGTGCCGTTTCATGGAACGTCCAGTCATCGGCGTGCTCGTGGACGGTGGATGAAAACTGATGCTGAACGTAGAACAGCCAGATGCCGATCGAGCCTGCAAGCAGCGTGACCGGCAACTGCACGCGCAGAAATGCACCGGCGCCTAGCAGCCATATCATTGTTGTGACGACGATTGCGATTCCGAGGTTGGTGCCCATGGTGCTCAGCCACGGCATGGGCCCATGGCGCATGAATCCGAACGGCAACCGATAATTGAGGATGAACACATAGCTCGGGGCAAGGCCGAAGAGGATCAAGGGATGTCGGTACAGGCGGTAGAGCAGACGGCCGGTCGAGGACTGTTCCTGGTACTGTCGGACTGTGAGCGTGTTGATTCCGCCGGTGTGGGGGCGGTCGAGATTCCCGGCGGTCGAGTGATGATGGGCGTGTGTGTGGCGCCAGAAATCGTAGGGGGCCAGCGTCAGGACACCGATCACTCGCCCGACCAGGTCATTGGCACGGCGCGAGTGGAACAGTGCGCCGTGGCCGCAGTCGTGCTGCAGCATAAACAGGCGGACGAGGAACGCGGCAGCGGGCACTGTAAACAGGAAACCCCACCAGTGGCCTGCGTCCAGCGTGATCCATGCCAGTGCCCAGAAAAGCGCGAACGGGACGGCCGTGATCAACAGTTCGATGAGGCTGCGCAGCAGGCGAGGCGAGCGGTACTCGCGAAGCATGCGCTGCAGCGCCCGCGGGTCGTCGAAGATCCCTCCGTGGGTTGTGGATGAGGCCACCGGCAGGACACCCGTCTGGTGAGGAGAGAGATTCCACACTAACGCCGGGTACGCGTGCGGTATGTACGTAACCGCACAGCGGAGGGGGCTTGGAAAGCGATACCCGACAGACGGTAGACTTCGGGGCCGTCACCAGCTCAAGGGAGTCCAGGCAGATGCGTATTTTCTCCGGAACGAACGTCGCGGCGGTGTGCCTGCTGCTGGCCTCAGCGCTGTTCGGCCCTGCTGCCGCGGCCGACGACGAGACCCTGCGCCCATTGACTGCCAAGGACGTATTCGAGCTTCAGCACGCCAGTGACCCGCAGATCTCACCCGATGGTAGCCGCGTGGTCTACGAGCGTGCGGTCAACGACATCATGACCGACCGGACCCGCCGGAACCTGTGGATTATCGATGCCGACGGTACTAATCATCGCCCACTCTATTCTGGGCCCGACGATTACACGTCACCCCGCTGGTCACATGACGGTGAGCGTCTCGCGTATGTTGCCGACGTCGAGGACCGTCCACAGCTGCTGGTGCGCTGGATGGATTCGGGTGACACCGCGGTGATCAGCAATCTCACGCATACGCCCTCGTCGCTGGCCTGGTCCCCCGACGGCGAGTGGCTGGCGTTCACGATGCATGTGCCGGCGGACGAGCCGTCGCTCGCATCGCCGCCACAACGCCCGGAGGGCGCCGAATGGGCCGAACCGGCGACCGTGATCGACAGCGTGGTGTATCGCTGGGACGGGCAGGGCTACCTCGAACCCGGCTACACGCACGTGTTCATCGTCCCGGCCAGCGGCGGCACTGCGCGCCAGTTGACCGAGGGTGACTACGACCACGCTGGACCACTGGCGTGGACGCCTGGCAGCGAGCGCATCCTGTTCACCAGCAGCCGCGAAGACGGCTGGGAGTACGTCCACCGTACCGAGACCGACATCTTTTCGGTCGACATCCGAAGTGGAGAAATCGGTCAGCTCACCGACCTGCCTGGTGTTGCGCGCGCCCCCGCAGTCTCGCCGGACGGGCGACGCGTCGCGTTCCAGCGCGGTGACCACCAGGGGGCGCAGTACTGGCTCACCGACGTCGCGGTGATGAACGCTGACGGCTCGAGCGTGGACATCCTGACCGGAGACCTCGACCGGCGGGCCTCGGAACCGACCTGGGGCGCGGACTCGCGCGGCGTGTACTTCACCTTTGACGACCGCGGCGAGCGCAAGGTCGGCTACAGCCGTCCGGACGGGCGACAGCGTGTTGCCGCCGAGGGACTGGGGGGCGAGGCGACGGGTCGGCCCTACCTCAGTGGCGGTTTCAGCGTTGCGCGCGATGGTACGCTCGCGTATACGGCGGGCAACGAGCAGCGCCCGGCCGACGTGCACCTGCGCAGGCCCAACGGGCGCACGCATCAGCTGACGGCGTTGAATGAGGCGCTGCTTGCGCACCGTGACCTGGGCGAGGTGCACGAGATCACCTACGAGTCGTCGGTAGACGGCACCGAAATACACGGCTGGTACGTGACACCCCCGGGCTTTGATCCGTCGCAGCGCTACCCGCTGATCCTCGAGATCCACGGCGGGCCGCACCTGGCCTACGGTCCGCACTTCGCCGCGGAGATCCAGCGCTACGCGGCCGAGGGCTACGTCGTTTTCTACAACAACTACCGCGGCTCGTCGTCCTACGGCCGCGACTTCGCCATGCTGCTCGAATACAAGTACTCGTCGCCAGACGACTTCGGTGACCACATGTCCGGCATCGACGCGATGATCGAGCTCGGCTTTGTAGACCCCGAGCGGCTGTTCATCACCGGTGGTTCCGCGGGCGGCATCGCCACCGCCTACGCGATTGGTCTCACGGACCGCTTCCGCGCCGCGGCCGCCGTCAACCCGGTGATCAACTGGGTGTCCAAGGTACTCACCGGCGACACCTACACCCAGCAGATCGCACACCAGTTCCCGGGCATGCCGTGGGAGGCGCACGAACATTACTGGGAGCGGTCGCCGCTTTCCCTGGTCGGCAACGTGGCCACGCCCACGGTGCTGATCACCGGTGAAAATGACTTCCGTACGCCGATCAGCGAGACCGAACAGTACTACCAGGCGCTGAAGCTGATGCGCGTCGACACCGCGATGGTGCGACTGCCCGGAACCTCGCACAACATTTCCGGCCGGCCGTCGCGGATGATCGCCAAGACCGATAACGTGCTGGCTTGGTTCGAGCGTTACGACAAGCACGAAGAGGCGCGCGAGTAGGGTGAACGCCTACGAGGCCCCGTGCCGATTCGGCAGCAGCCGGGCACGAATGTCACGCTCGAGCGGCCGGTGCCGGCTTCGGTCGAAAACGGGAAACACCAGTGCAGACGCGCGGTCCAACTTGATCATACTCGTGACCCTATAGGTTTGACGATGGAAAACTCCAGACAATCAAACCACATACGAGAAGCGGTCGGCGTCTTCGTCGATGCCACGCACGCACAAGCGGCAACGGGCGATCTGTTGACGTCCGGCTTCGAGCCTGATGGCATCGGGCTGCTCGCTCGGGAGGAGGCGGCCTGTTTTTCGCCGGCGCAACCGCGACGCGGAGTATCTCGAAGAGCAGGTCGAGCAGGGGGCGGCTGCTGGTGTTCGTCCGCATGGGCGATACGGCGGAAGTGGAACGTGCGAAGGGAATCCTTTCCAAACATGCGCCCCTTGAGGTGCGCATGGTCAGCCTGAGCAAGGACGGGCGGTCATAGCCAGTCTGCGGCACCGAAACGGTGTGCCTCGAGGGGGGGGCGGAAGTTGCAGCCCTCGCTGTGCCTATTCCACGGCGAAGACTTTCCAGGGTTCGTCTTCCGGGTCGCCTTCGATGATCCAGGCATATTGACCGGGTTCATCGATGGTGACGGTGAACCAGGCCCGACCATCCGGCGGCATGCTGCCATAAGCGTTATACCCGCCCAGGAAATCGGCCGGTGCCGGCGCCCGCAGGCCGCGTTCGACGTCGTACCAGTCCATCCAGCGCGCGACTTCCGCCAGGTCCGTCTCATCGGTCATTCTCAGGAGGTGGACATCACCGTGGACGATGCCATCGTCCTCGTCTGCTTCCAGCATGAGGCCAATGGTGGTAGTGCCGGTACCCAGCGGCCCGTCGCTGACGATGCCATCACTGCCGAGCCTGAGCGTGAGATCAGCCTGCGGCTTCGAGGCGCCGCTGTCTTCATCGGTGACGGTCAGTTCCCGGATCATGCCGTGGGAAATGTGAATATCACCCGCGGCATTTTTTACCCAGCATTCCATGGCGTAAGTGCCGGGCTCCAGCTGCAGGATGCTTTCGCCGGTGCGACCGGGTGAGAGCAGGTTGCGGGCATTGACATACTCCACGTCGAACGCCCATTCGGGAAGATGCTCGCCGACGGCAGCATCGAGTTCATCCAGGCCGATCTCGCCTGCGCGCAGGCCGTCCCAGATGGTTTCCCAACCGCCTATGACCTCCTCACGATAGGTCTGGTAGGAATGGGCTTTCGGAATTCGTGCCAGGCTGAGCTCGTGAATCTCTTCAGCACGTTCATTGTTGAGGCGAAAGGTGATCCACCCCGACGGGATCTCCGTTGGGGCGGAAAACGCGTGGTCGAATGCATTGACTTCGACCACGTGCTTTTCGGGAGCCCTTTCATCGGCAGGCGGCTGCTGTGCAGTCTCTACAGCGTTTCCAGCCGCCCGATCGTCTGCGGATTCACAGCCGAGCAGGAAGGCGGGAAACGCCAGTATCAGGAAAAGGCCGATTGAGCGGCTGCTGGTTATTGAAAGCATGTTGCCCCCCGTCTTATATCGAGTCGCGTCAATCTGGAGCCTAATACGTGCTGCCGGTAGCGTCGAGCAGGGTGTCCACGCCGCCCGCTTCATCATCAGGGGAAATATGCCACGGACGCTGGTATTCATATCCGCCGCGAGTACCTGCTGACCACCGGCCGCCGCAAGTAGACAGGCACCCGAGCCGGGAGGCGTGGCCGGAATGTAATGCCTTTGCCCTGTGCATGTTGGTCATTGCACGCCGCGACCGGATTGAGCGGTCGCGGGTAACGGCAGTCGGGTGACGGTTGAGCCTCCGATGTGGCTCAGCTCACGAACACCTCAGCTCCAGCGCCCGGAGGTCCGCCTCCTGGGTCCGCAGCGGGCTGTCGATGTCGAAGCCATGACCGATCCGGTACATGATCGCGCTCCGTTCGCGGACGTGGCCCAGGCCGAGGGCGTGGCCGAGCTCGTGGGCGATGACCAGCGGCAGATCCCGCGGGCCGTCGAAGCGGTAGATCTCGATGTCGCCGCCGACCAGGCCGTCGCGGTTCTTATAGCCCTGGTAGACGCCCTTGCGATGGCCCGGGCCGCCCTGCACGAGATGGATTGACAGACGTCCGCGCGGATCGTGCTGGAACAGGCGCCGGCCGGTCGGCAGCTCCCATGCGGCGATGGCCTGGTGGACGGCGCGCTCGAATTCGTCCCGCGACAACCCGAAGCGTCCATCGAAGGCGCCGACCTGCCAGGTGATCGGTTCGACACACGGGTCGATGGCGTCGTCCGGCAGGCCGATCGGGCGGCCAACCAGCAGTTCGGCGCGTTCGACCGAGAGCTGACCCAGCGGTGGCACCGATAGACCCAGCCAGAGCACGCTCACGGTGAACAGCGCCGCGGCTGCCATCGTCAGCGCCGGCGCGACCCGGCGCCATGGTAGTCGGCGTGGCGTATGAGCGGGATGGGCGGCCTGGGCGAGGGCCGCGGGCAGCACGGTGAGCGGACGTGCAGGCGGGGCCAGTTCAAACCGGTAATCGCACTTCGGGCATCGGACGCGAAGCCGCGCATCGCGCACGGGCACGCGCAGCCCGACGCGGCAGCGGGCGCAGGGGATGATCTGTACGCGCTCAATGCCCATCGCGGTCCCTCCGGTTATCGCCATGCGAAGCTTGCCGCGCAGGATCGTCCAAGTGATTGTAAGGCCTCATGTGAGACTCATGTTCCCAGCATGAAACGGCCGAACCGAAGCACGACACAGGCCGGGCAGGCATGGGCCATGCCGACCAGGGCTCGTTTGCCGGCCTTTATCGAATGGCGCCGCCGATGCGCGCGCACATGGTTCGCGAGGGCCCCTCCCGGGGTCGGCTGGCCGGACTACTGGTCGTTCTGGCAGCAGGGCTATCCCGCCTTCCTCGTCACCGACACGCTGCCGTTTCGCGACCCCGAGTACCATCGCGCGTCCGACACCGCCGAGCGGCTCGACTACGCGCGGATGGCGCGCCTGACGCAGGGGCTCGAGGCGGTGGTGATCGCGCTGGCCAAATGAACCAGCCTTCCGAGACATGAAGACTATCGTCGTCGCGGGCATCACGCCAGGTCGCGTGCATCCCGGCGGCACTGTGCGTTACCTTAATGAACCTGAGCGGCAGCGCAGTCCGCGAGCGCGACTTCGCCGGTGGCCTCGTGATCGGCTCCGGTACCAACGTTGGCAAGGAGGATTCACCATGGCCTACAACCGCAGCCACGCTCGAGTGCTGTGTACGAAGTCCGAGTACGAGCTGTTCGCAGCAAGTCTGTCGGACAACATTCGCAAACTGACGCCTGCGAGGCTACGCGCGAAAATCGATCGCACGCGGCGCCTGCGCGACAAGTATCGCGATCTTTACAAGCGCCAGAGGCTCGCCACGCGTGCACGCACCGGCACCAAGAAAGGCAACATGGCGGATAGCAATGCACGCACCGAAGAGAAGGCGAAGCTCTTCGCCGAGGCGCTCGATAGGCTCACCGCGCGCGCTGATCGGCTCGCGGCGGCAGAGAAGCGTGCTGAAGGATAAGGACTGCGCCTTCAGCGCGATCCTGGTCAGGTCTTCTTTCGGCGACCGGGCGGCCGCGACTTGACTGCGGCCGGCGGCTCGACGCGATCGAACTTGGCGGGTTTTAGCGCGAAATAGGGCTGCTGCTGTTCACGCGCGATCAGCCTGCAGTGTCGCACCAGGGCGTCCATCGACAGGGTGAGGTTGCCGAAGAAAATGCCAGCGATAGCCGTGACTTCGTGCCGCGCCACGCGGTCGTTGACGTCCTGACGAATGCGCTGGCTTCGTTCGGAGAACAGGTCCCGGGCCGCCTCGATCTCCTGAGCGGACGTCGGGAACGTCGCGGTATCGGGATCCAGCGACTGGCGGGTCGCCTCGAGTACCGTGCCTGCCTGCTCGAAAAGCTCCAGCAGTGCTGCGCGGGTCGGCTCATCGAAGCTTGCGTGCGCGGTACGACGTTTCTGCTCGGTCAGCGTGACGAGGTGTACGACGCAGTCGCCGATTCGCTCGACGTCGCTAGCAATGCGAGACAGGTATTGGGCGAGCAGACGCTGACGGCGGGACAGGTAACGCTCCGTCAACCTCGTCAGATAATCATGCGTCGCGTCTCGAATCTCGTTGACCGCTTGTTCATTGCTGCGGACCGTGGCCGGCCCGCGCCGCGCGTGGATCTGTTGCGCGAAGTCTCGCGCATCCTGCAGACTGACAGCGATGATATCCAGACTGCGGCGGGATTCACGGATCACCGCGGTGAGCGCGTTCTCGGGACGCTCGATCAGTTCCTGATCGAGAAAGCTGGCTTCCGCCACCGGTTGCGTTGAAGGCAGGGCCGCGCGCAACAGGCCGGAGACGCGTGGCGTGAACGGCAACAGCATCACCGCGGCGACGACCATGATGGCCGTGTGCAGGTTCGCAGTCTGGCGTAACAGGCTGTCCGAGGTTAACTCCATCGTCGCGATGAACAACGGCAGGGCAAGCAACGCGAGCGCGACGTTGAAGACGTTGAACAGCAGGTTGGCGACTGCACCGCGCCGGGCCTCGATGCCGCAGCCCAACGCCGCGATCAGTGCCGTGGTGGTCGTACCGAGGTGAGCGCCTAGCACGATTGGGTACACCTGGTGCAGCGAGGTGAAGACGCCCGCCGAGATCAGGACGAAGACCATGCCGATCGTGGCACCACTGCTTTGCACGACGGCAGTGAACAACCACGCAAGCAGCGTACCCAGCAGCATCCCTGACCAGTTGGATCCGTCGAAGTGCGACAACCACGGCAGCAGCGCTTCGCGATGGGGTTCGATGGCGCCACTCATCAGGTCCATGCCCTTGAACAGCAGGCCGAAGCCGAGCAGGCTGCGGCCGATACTGCGCACCAGCGGTGTGGGTCCGACCATGGTCAACAGGAAACCCGTGGCCACGGCGAACAGCGCGTAGTCGGTCAGTTTGAACGAGATCAGCTGCATCGACAGCGTGGTGCCGATGTTGGCCCCCATGAAAACCGGAATGGAATGCAGCAGGCTGAGCAA
>PWYM01000114.1 GCA_003567855.1 Gammaproteobacteria bacterium
GCCGCTTGCGACCCGTACGCCCGTGGTCACCGCCTGGGCGCGGGCTCTCTACAACACCGGGCAAACCGATTTGGCCGAACGGTGTCTGCTGGCTTGGCAACAGCGTCACGGCGACGCCATC
This sequence comes from Gammaproteobacteria bacterium, assembly GCA_003567855.1. Lineage (GTDB taxonomy): Bacteria > Pseudomonadota > Gammaproteobacteria > Steroidobacterales > PWYM01 > PWYM01. The sequence goes on from PWYM01000114.1 coordinate 122, forward strand.
CGCGATGGGCGTTTCTATGCCATGTTCATGACCGTTTATCTCTTCGGTTACGGCGACCGGGAACGCGCCGACGCCATCCGTACCGCCGTCAACGCGCGCGCCGAACGCTTCAACCGTCCGGCCGACCGCCGCGAACACGAACGCTTGCACCGTCTGTATTACCAGACCCTGCCCCTGCCGGGGTATGAACTGCGCCGCCTGCGGGCCAAACACATCGCCGAATATCAAGAGAATATTATACAAATGGATAAACTGCGTCAACGTGTCGATTAAAGAGCGGATTGGAGCGAACAATGCTAACAAAAATTGTAACAATCTCTGTCGGTATATTGGTTGCACAGCTTGTGTGTGTTACGGCGGATGAACCAGATCACACCCGCTCGGTTCACTTGACGCCTTTCCCCGATGATCAGGCAACCGCACCCAAGCAACGCCAGCACGATTCTTGGCAATTCAGTCTTGAGCCTAAAGAAATGGCTCGGTATAATGTCACCATCGCTGACACAGATACGTCGCCGGAAGATCGCGTCTACAATTTGGTGCGGTCGTCAATTAGTGTTCTTGTTGCGCCGGATTATAACCAGAACATCCTTTGGGCATGGCAAGTCACGGGCGAGGGAGAGAGCTACGTGTGTGATGTTGTTAACACCGTATGGGTTTCGAATGATGCGTCGGTGTCAATTGGATGCCGGTGGGATGCCGAAATCGAGGGCGCAACAGGGTTAAGAGACGCAGGGATTCCGATTGACCCGATATATGGGTCGGCTTATGGCTTGGCAACTCATAATCAGAGTGATTTTGAAGTTAGTAGTAGTGTTGAAATTGACGGTGCGCCGGAATATTTATGCATCAATGAAGTTCTCGATCTTTACGCTTGGCTGGTGATCGGGGACTTCCCTTTCGAGGATTCGCAATTGGTGGATGCCGATTGGAGCGTTGAATCAGTTGGCAGTGACGGGGGAGGCGGTTTTTTCATGGAGGAAATGCAAGCATCCATGGCAACTTTTGTTCCCACCAATGAGGGACTTGTCAAAGTGACGGCCACCGTTCCGGACTCTTCCCCTTTGTTGACGGATAGCGTGGAGTTCACCATTGTAAGGGTAACGATCGAAACGGAGTCAGAACCGAAGGACTTGATATGCAAGGGCGGCACGAAAACATATACCGCTGAAGTATTACCGCCTGGCGTTACCGGGACATTTGCCTGGCGGGTCAGCGATGAGGAGAATCTGGACATCGTCGGCGCAAACAATCAGCAAACCGTGACCGTGACCGGCAGGCAAGCCAGCGCCAGCGCTTCCGTGGAAGACGCCGAGGAGTTGACCGTCGAGTTCAGTGTCAATGGCGAACTGATCTGCGAGCCGAGCACCAATCTGACGGTTTTCGAGCTTTCCTTTGTAGATGACGATGATTCGGAATATAATTTTTCCCCATCCTTGGGCGAAGAAGCGAAGTTGAAAGTTCAAATTGAGCCCCCGATCGATCTTCCAGTTGATGATTATTATTTCGAAATTCGAATAGTACGAAAAAGCAAGAATGAGAACATCCAACACCTTGGGTATCTTGATGTGAGCGAATGTTCCGATTTTCCCTACGCTTCTAAAGTAGATTTCGGAGTTCGCGTGTTTACGTGGAATGGTGTTGTTGGAGGTAATCACATAGCGGTGTACGGTGACGATGAATTCGAAGGAGATGGTGAGACTTTTTACCGTTTCCTACCCTCTATCAAGGCCGAAGATCCGGTGCCTCCTCCTCTATACACAGCTATTGCTCGAATTGTTAAACATAATGTGCCCGGCGTACCGGTTGGTGGTGCCACTATATGCGAGGCGGAACAGACCATTTATGTTCCACAAGTTGTGAAACTGAAATATGACGCCGATGCGATTGATTTGTTGCGATCTCCGCTGTATGACAAAAATGACCCCGAAATAATCCTCTATGAGCAAATGCAACCAGAACGCTGGGAAGATTTCAAAGATGAGCATCTCTCGATTACGCAGAGTCTATTCGATGACAAGGTCAATATACGAATTGTCGGATCGGAAACAAGCGTTCAAGGTCCATATAGCATTGTTAAGATGGAAACAAAGTATACAAACAATCCAACAAATATCTTTGGACGCGCAGATGGTGATTTCCCTAATGCAGATCCATCGGACACAGCGTCCATTTACGTATTTTCTCATAGAATCGATTTGCAGGATACTTGGACTGCACAGCAGGGTTTTGAATTCGATCTTCCATTTGAGGTTCAGGAAATAGCTCATTCTTTTGCATCCACAACTGCGCATGAGATAGGACATTTGCTCGGTCTTGTTGAGATTAATGTGTTGGGCGGAACTGATGGAGGTCTTTTTCAGTATTGGCACAATGACCAGCCATGGACACGCGGTGACCTTATGAATCCTATGACCCAAAACTTCCAAGGTCAAACCGGATGGTTGGGAATTAATCGTATAGGACGTGCAGGCGAGTTTCAATGGAAAGAACTTAACCGCGAATACCTCGAATTTATTCTGCCTAAATAAACCAGAAAGGATTACAGACATGAGTAGTCGGACGCTAGGAATAATCATATGGCTAATGATGATTGTGCTTGGAAATATTTACGAGCCATCCGTTGGCATTGCTTCGGATGCTGGGCGCCAAGCGAAACAAGGATTGGAAAGGCCTCCTTACGATAATCTACCGGACTTGGACACCTTTGAGCTTGGCACCCAGGATGCGTATGCTTTTCAAGCCGAATATGCGATTGGTGTTATACCGAGACGGTCAACATTGGGTTATTTGTGTAAAAATGCCAAGCACATAGTGATCGCGAGGATATATTGCCCGGTGGAAGATCCTGATGATAATTCTGATGGAGGTCCCGTCCGGTTGGGACCTATTGTGAGGGATGTAACCTTGGATCCGGAGGTGTTTTTACTTGGAGGGAAGTCATTGCAACGCAACGATAAGTTTACAGTAAGGATGACTTCGCCCCGATTGAGAACTCAGGGGCAAAGAGTATTAGTGTTCCTCTTCCCTTCGATGCATGTTTATGCCGAGCGGGAATTGATATTTATGGACGAGGGGGACGCAGACCACATAGAGGAGGTAGTTCGCGGTTTTATTAAACACCAGCACGGAGATGAATATAACGAGGACGCATACTTTTGCTTCTTGCATGACTTACTGAACTCTCCGCATCCAAAAATATGGATGAGTGCTCATACCGAATTGCTGGCAATTGCAGAATCCTATGGGTCATCAAAGCTTGAGAAGGTGATGCGAAATGATGATGTGGACAATTTGATCCGCTGGTACGCGGAATTCTTGATTCGTCGACAACGTGGCGAATTCAAGCGCCCACCTCGCGAGCCCAGCGCCGAGGAAATAGAGAAATACCGGACGCTGATGCAGTCGGACGATCGAGAAGAAATTCGAAAGGGGATGCGGATATTGAGCGGATATTCCCATTGGTATCGCGCGAATCCGGACCAATGGGTTGATGTGGCCTTGCCGTTGTTGGAGCATCCGGATTGGAGTATTCGTTTGTCGATTGCTCAACAGTTGGCTAATACGGGGGTAGTGGCAGGGGTTCCTGTAATCATTAGGGATGGATTGGAGCACTCGGAATGGGTTGAGCGATCGTTAAGCAAGCAGAATCTCGAACGAATGCTCGGCGAGGAAATCGATTTCGATCCTCGCGCGCCGGAAGACGAACGCAAGGAGCAGGTCGAAGCCTTCAAGCAATGGTGGGAAGAAAACAAACACCGTTACGAATACGAAAGGGATTAGAAAGAGGGTTGGATGCGCTTCAGTTTTTCTTCCGTAGCACGGTGCTCCTGCGCCGTGTAATCTTCGGTCGCATCCAATGCGTTATCCTCATCCTTTACACAGAGGAACGAGGGATTAGGGTCAGCCCTTCACAATAAACTTTACAAGCGCTGAGGGATGTGCCATATTATCCGTCACACAAAGGAGGTGTGGCGAACATGGCAAGACAACTGCGGGTTGAATATCCTGGGGCGATTTATCATGTCACCTGCCGGATGGTGGGGGATGCGCCTTCGCCAGGAAGCTACGGCGGCACAGGCTGGCCGGAGGAACAAATGTTTTTCCGCCGTAGTCGCAACTCAGCGCTGAGAGCGATGGCGACTGTTTCAGTGCCATAGGGGTCTCGACATTCGACATTTGCGACTTAATTCAGGCCGGAGATGGATATAATCAGGAACA
>PWYM01000101.1 GCA_003567855.1 Gammaproteobacteria bacterium
AGCGCGGAGAGCAGCTTGTTGCCGGCGCGCGTCACGAGGCTGTTTTCCGGGTCGTCGTTGATCCGGATTTCGACTTCGCCGCTGCTGACGAGCCGCGCCCGCGCGGCGAGGATGACCATCACCAGCACCAGCACGATGCCGGTGAAGGTGGTCACCCCGATCATAATTTCCGTCAGCATAGCCATGATGACCGTCCGCTAGAGCTGCACACCGGCAAAAGACATGAACCCGAGTGACATCAGGCCGGTGACGATGAACGTGATGCCCAGGCCCTTGAGGCCGTCGGGGACGTCGCTGTACTTGAGCTTCTCGCGGATCGCCGCCAGCAGCACGATCGCCAGCGCCCAGCCCGCGCCGGCGCCAAAGCCGAACACGACGCTTTCGCCGAAGTCGTAGTGGCGCTCGACCATGAACAGGCTCGCGCCGAGGATCGCACAGTTCACGGTGATCAGCGGCAGGAAGATGCCCAGCGCGTTGTAGAGCGCCGGCACGTAGCGGTCGAGCGTCATCTCGAGGATCTGCACCAGCGCGGCGATCACGCCGATGTAGCACAGCAGCCCGAGGAACCGCATATCAAGCGTCTGGAGCGCGGCGATGCCGGTCCACGCCAGCGCGCCCTCGTCTAGCAGGTTGTGCAGCACGAGGTTGTTGACCGGCACCGTGATCGTGAGCACGACGATCACCGCGATACCGAGGCCCAGCGCGGTCTCCACCCTTTTGGAGATCGCAAGAAAGGTGCACATTCCAAGGAAGAACGCGAGCGCCATGTTCTCGACGAACACCGCGCGGATGAAAAGGCTCAGGTAATGTTCCAGCATCGAAAATGCTCCCGCGTCAGAACGCCTGGCTGGTGCGCGCCGGGGTGTGCGGCGCGATCTCGAACTGGTCCTGTTCCACCTGGTCGGGCTTCCACGCACGCAGCGCCCAGATGAACACGCCGATCAGGAAAAACGCACTCGGCGGCAGCAGCATCAGACCGTTGGTGTAATACCAGCCGCCCTCGGTCGTCGGCAGCATCACGGGGATGCCGAACAGCGTACCGGAGCCGAACAGCTCCCTGCAGAAGCCGACGAACAGCAGCACCACGGTGTAGCCCAGCGCGTTGCCGAAACCGTCTATGGCCGACATCACCGGGGGATTGCTCATCGCGAAGGCCTCGGCTCGACCCAGGATGATGCAGTTGGTGATGATCAGGCCGACGAACACCGAGAGCTCGCGGCTGAGCGCATAGTGATAGGCCTGCAGCACCTGGTCGACGAGAATCACCAGCGACGTGATGATCGTCATCTGCACGATGATGCGGATGTTCGACGGCACGAGGTTGCGGATCAGCGCGATGGAGAAATTCGCGCACGTCAGCACGAAGATCACCGCCAGGCACATCGTGATGGTGTTCTCGAGCGTGGTCGTGATCGCAAGTGCCGAACAGATGCCGAGGATCTGCAGCGCGATGGGGTTGTTGTTGAAGATCGGTTCAAACAACACGCTTTTGGCTTTGGCCGTAGTCATGCTTACCTCCACCCGGCGTCTGTGTGCGCCACCGGGTTGCCGCCTGCATCTGCGCGGTTGCGCTCGCGCATCCGGTCGAGATAGGGCCTGAAGCCCGCCTCGCCTGCCCAGAAGCGCACCATCGCGTTCACGCCGTTGATCGTCAGCGTGGCGCCTGAAATGCCGTCGATCATGTGTTCCTTTTCAGAGGCGTCATCGGGCACCGCCCCCTTGATGACCCGGATCGCAAGGTCGCTCGAGTCGTCGAAAAGGCGCTTGCCTTCCCAGTTGCGCTGCCAGCGCGGATTGTCGATCTCGCCGCCCAGGCCGGGCGTTTCGCCGTGTTCGTAGAAGCCGATGCCGGCGATGGTGTTCGCGTCGGACTCGAGCGCGAGGAAGCCGTACATCGTCGACCACAGGCCGTAGCCGTGCATCGGCAGGATCACGCGCTCGAGCCGGCCGTCGTCGTCGTGGAGCAGAAACACCTCGGCCACCTTGGCCTGGCGGCGGATGCCGGCCGGGTCTTCGGACAGCGCGCGGCTTTCCTGCGGGTCCCGCGCGGCGCGGCGCTGGTCGTAGTCTTCAGGCCGATCGACGTACTCGCCGGATTCGAGCTCCACGAAGCGCCGTTCGATGCGTTCGAAGGCCGTGCGCACGTCCATGCCCGGCTGGTACAACCCGGCCGCTCTGAGGATATTGACCTGGCGGTACTCCATGCGGTTTTCCTGCTGGAGCGGACGCAGGCTCACCGATGCGGTCGCGACGATGATCGCGCACACCAGGCAGACCATCACGGACACCCGCACTACGTTGGCGACGGATTCCTTATCAGCGGCCACGGCCTATGCCCCCCTCCGGCTGAGACGGCGCCGGACGTTCGCGCGCACCACGAACCAGTCGATCAGCGGTGCGCAGAGATTCCCGAACAGTATCGCAAGCATGACACCTTCCGGAAATGCCGGGTTCACCACGCGGATCAGCACGACCATCACACCGATCAGGATGCCGAATATCCACTTGCCCGTGTTGGTCATCGACGCCGACACCGGGTCGGTGGCCATGAACACGAGGCCGAACGCGAACCCTCCGAGCGTCAGGTGCCAGTACCACGGCATGTCGAACATCGGGTTGGTGTCGCTGCCGATCCAGTTGAACAGCGCCGCGGTGCCGATCATGCCGAGCAGCATGCTGAGCATGATCCGCCACGACGCGATGCGCGTCAGCAGCAGCACGACTGCGCCGATCGCGATGACCGCGACGGAAGTCTCGCCGATGGACCCCTGGATGCCACCGAACGCGGTCTGCATCCAGGTGAGGTCGACGCCGGCGGACGTGCCCGCCACCCCGCTCAGGCCCGCCGTGTAGTCGAGATCACCGGAGGCGGCCATCGCCAGCGGCGTGGCGCCCGAGAAACCATCGACCGCGGTCCATACCGAATCACCCGACATCTGCGCCGGGTAGGCGAAGAACAGGAACGCGCGGCCGACCAGCGCGGGATTCAGGAAATTCTTGCCGGTACCGCCGAAGATCTCCTTGCCGATCACGACGCCGAAGCTGATGCCGAGGAACACCTGCCACAGCGGGATCGTCGGCGGCAGGATCAGCGTGAACAGGATGCCGGTGACGAAGAACCCCTCGTTGACCTCGTGGCCGCGCTTCCACGCGAACAGCCCTTCCCAGATAAAGCCGCCGAGGTAGGTGACGGCGAAGATCGGGACGTAATAGACCGCGCCGTGCAGGAGGTTCGAGCCCAGGCGCGCCGGGTCGAAGCCGCCGAACATCGCCACGAAGTCGGTGCGCCAGCCGGGGATCGGGTCATAGCCGAACTCGGCGATCTGAATATTGGCCTGGTAGCCGACGTTGTACATGCCGAACAGCAGCGCGGGCAGTGCGGCGAACCACACCGTCATCATCACGCGCTTCAGATCCAGCCCGTCGCGCAGGTGCGACGTCGTGCGCGTGGTCGCGTCCGGGCTGTAGAGCATGGTGTCGAACATCTCGTAGAAGACGTAGTACCGCTCCAGCTTCCCGCCCTTGTGAAAATGCGGCGCGATGTGCGTGTCTATGTATTGCCGCAGCCCCACGTCAGCCCTCCGCCTCGATCTTCTCGAGATTTTCCCGCAGCACCGGGCCGTACTCGTACTTGCCGACGCACACGTAGGTGCACAGCGCGAGGTCTTCTTCGACGAGCTCCAGCGCGCCCAGCGACTGCGCCGTCTCGATGTCGCCGACGAGCAGCGCGCGCAGCAGCTGGGTCGGCAGGATGTCCAGCGGCATCACCTGCTCGTACTGCCCGAGCGGCACCATCGCGCGCTCGCTGCCGTTGGTGCTGGCACTGAGGTCGAAGCGCCTGCCGCGGCGCAGCGACGAGAGATAGATGCCCATCACGGAGTGACGATTCCAGCCCGGCGACAGGTAGCCGAGCAACAGGCGCTCGCGGCCTTCGCGCAGCACCGTGACCTGGTTCGCGAAGCGGCCCAGGTAGGCCTCGGGCCCGTGCGCGGTGCGCCCGCCGAAGACCGAGCCCGAGATCACGCGATTGTCGCCGGCCTCCAGTTCGCCGGCGAGCAGTTCGTCGAGCGACGCGCCTGCGCGCGTGCGCAGCAGCCGCGGGTTGCGCACCTGCGGACCGCCCAGTGCGATCACGCGCGCGGTGTGCAGGCGGCCGGTCGTGAACAGGCGGCCGATCGCGATCACGTCCTGGTAACCGACGACCCAGACCACGCGGTCGAGCGACACCGGCTCGAGGAAATGGATGTGGGTGCCGGCGTTGCCCGCCGGGTGGGGCCCGGCGAAGACCTCTTCGCGCACCTTGTCGTCGGCGAACG
>PWYM01000153.1 GCA_003567855.1 Gammaproteobacteria bacterium
TGCCGCAGCCTTTCGCGAGCAACGGCGACTTCGTGATCAACGCGCTCGAATACGTCTCGGGCAGCGAGGAGCTGCTCGGACTGCGCGGCCGCGCCACCTACCGGCGGCCGTTCACGCGCGTCGATGAGCTGCGCCGCGAGGCCGAAGCGCAGGTCAGTGCAACACTCGAGCGGCTGCGCGACGAACTCGCCGAAACCGAGGCGCGGCTTGCCCAACTGCAGGTCGGCCGTGAGGACGAGGGCGCGCTCCTGCTGAGTCCCGAGCAGGAAGCCGAGATCGACCGCTTCCGCCAGCGCCAGGCCGACCTGCGACAGGAACTGCGACAGGTGCAGCGCGAGCGCGAGGCGCGCATAGAGGCGCTCGGCACCCGGCTGCTGCTCGCGAACACCGCACTGATCCCGACGCTGCTCGTCGCGGGCGTGCTCGTTGCATTGTGGGTGCGGCGGCGGAGGGGCGCACGGCGATGAGCCGCCGCGCGATGCTGCTGCTAGCCGCGGCCGGACTCGTGCTGATGGCGCTGGTCGCGCTGGAACGCATGAGCCGCACACCGCCGCCCGGCGTCGGTGACCTGCTGCTGCCCTCGCTGCGCGGCCAGGTCGAACAGATCAGCGTGATCGCCGTGTTCGGTGCCGACGGGCAAGCGACCACGCTCGAGCTGCGCGGCAGCGACTGGGTGGTCGCCGAACTCGGCGACTGGCCGGCCGACCTGGACACGCTCAGCGCGCTGATGCGCGCGCTGGTGGCGGCCCGCCGCGTCGAAGCGATGACGTCGAACCCCGATCGCCATGCGCGACTGCGCGTCGACGACCCGCGCGACGACGGCGCCGGCACCGCGGTCGAACTCAGTCACAACGGCGACGTGACGACCGTGATCATCGGCGACACGCAGGTGCAGGGCGGCGACTACAGCTACATGCGCATCGCCGGCGACGACCGCGCGTGGCTCGTCGACGTCGCACCGACGCCACCCGTGGACAGCGACGCGTGGCTCGACCGCCGGCTCCTCGACCTGCCCGAAGCCGAACTGTCGGCGTTCACGATCAGCCACGCCGACGACGACGACGACGACGTCCGGCTGCTGCGCGACGAAAACGACGCGTGGACGCTCGAGCCACCGGCCGAACGCGCCGTGCTGCATGACCGCATCCTCGCCAGCACCGCCGGCGGGCTCGCGGGCCTGCGCTTCGAGCGCATGGTCAGCGGGCAGGACGCGCCCGCCGCGCCCGAGCATGAACTCGAGGCCACGACCCGTGACGGCGACCGCTGGGCGCTGGCGCTGTGGCGCGATGACGGCGCACACTGGCTGCACGTCCGCTGGTCCGGTGCCGGCGAAGTCGCCGAACCGCCCGCTTTGGCCGCACGCACCGAGACGCGCGCGTTCACGATCGCCGAGCATCGCTACCGCCAGCTCACGCGGCGTCGCGACGACCTGCTCGCGAGCCCCGACGGCGACTGAGCCCGCCCCGACGGGGCCCGACCCGCGTCCGCGGGCGTTGAATACGGGTGCGCCTGCCCCCATCTTCAGGGGCAGGACCCAAACCGACGCAGCTCAAGGCACAACGGCACGATCCGGATGCAGTTCAGGGACTACTACCAGACACTGGGCGTCAGGCGCGATGCGTCGGCCGACGACATCAAGCGCGCCTACCGTAAACTCGCGCGCCGCTTCCATCCGGACGTCAGCAAGGAACCCGACGCCGAAGACCGCTTCAAGGAGGCCCAGGAGGCCTACGAGGTGCTGCACGATCCGGAGAAACGCAGTGCCTACGACCGTTTCGGCAAGGACTGGAAGGCGGGCCAGGATTTCAAGCCACCACCCGGCTTCGGCGGCGAAAGGGAATTTTCGTTCGACGATGCCGGAGAATTCAGCGACTTCTTCGAGACGCTGTTCGGCCGGGGCCGCGCGCACGCCGGCGCGGGTCGCGCCGGGCGCGCGCGCGGTGGCCCCGGGGGGCCGGGGCGCGCGCGTTTCCGCGGCGAGGACGTCCGCGCACGCGTGCGCATCTCGCTAGACGACGCCTATCACGGCACGACGCGCACGCTGACCCTCGACGACGGTGGCGAAGGCCGCCAGCTCAGCGTTCGGATTCCGGCGGGCATCACCGAGGGCCGGCATATCCGGCTCGCCGGCCAGGGGCAGGCCGGCATCGGCGGCGGCTCGGCGGGCGACCTGCTGCTTGAGGTCGAATTCGAACCCCACCCGCTGTTTCGCGCCGACGGACGCGACGTACACCTCGAGCTGCCGGTGGCCCCGTGGGAGGCCGCGCTCGGGCGCACGGTCGCGACGCCGACGCTGGGCGGGCCGGTGGACCTGCGGATTCCGGCGGGTGCCCAGGGCGGCCAGCGTCTGCGCCTGAAGGGTCGCGGCCTGCCGGGCGATCCGGCCGGCGACCAGTACGTGACGCTCAAGATGGTCACGCCGGCTGCCGATACCGCGCGCCTGCGTGAGCTCTATACAGAGCTCGAACAGGTGTCCGCATTCGATCCGCGTGCGGGCCTGAAGCGCTGACGCCCCCCTGCGGCGTGGTGGCACGGCGCATGCGTCACCAATTTTTCACTGTACCGCGCGCGAAGTGCGGGCTATGATGAAAATCCGTTACCCGTTGTCAAGAGGCTGCGCGGTCAAGGAAAACAGGCACCAACGCCGGCTTTGACCCCCACCCGAGTCTGCCCTGAATTGTCCCCTCGCGTGACCCAGTTTCCGGCCTGCCGGCCGGTATCCCGCCCCCGATCCGGTGCCATGATCGTGGGTGGGCTGCGTTGTTTTGGCACGTTTTCGTGAGTTGACCATATCGATGAACATCTACGTCGGCAATCTGCCTTACAACACCACCGAAGACGAACTGCGCCAGGCCTTCGAGGCTTTTGGCCAGGTGTCGTCCGCCAAGATCATCATTGACCGCGAAACCGGTCGCTCGAAGGGGTTCGGCTTCGTCGAAATGCCCTCCTCGAGTGAAGCCGGCGAAGCGATCAGCCGCCTGAACGGCAGCCCGATGAACGGCCGGCCGCTGCGCGTCAACGAAGCGCAGCCCCGCCCGGACAACGATCGCCGTCCGATGCGCCGCTGACTTGCGCTGGTGACGCCGCGGGCGGTATCGCCCGCGGCGTCACCAGCCGTTCCTGCCCGTTGCACCGGCATCCCGGTGCGGCAGGAACGCCCTTTTGCCCTGCGCGCGTCCCGCTGGGCAGATTCTGCCGCACTGCGGTATAACCGGTGCGCCGCTGCACACCGGGGATAAGGACGTGACCGACCAGAGCTATCTCGAGCGCATACTCAAGGCCAACGTCTACGAGGTCGCGATCGAGACGCCGCTCGAGCACGCCCACCGCCTCAGCCAGCGGCTGCGTGTCCCGGTGCTGTTTAAGCGCGAGGACCTGCAGCCGGTGTTCTCGTTCAAGCTGCGCGGCGCGTACAACCGCATCGCCAGGCTCGGCGAGGCCGGCCGACGCCGGGGCGTGATCGCAAGCTCCGCCGGCAACCATGCCCAGGGCGTCGCGCTGGCAGCGCGCCGGCTCGGCACGCGCGCGGTCATCGTGATGCCGGTGGTCACGCCCCGCATCAAGGTCGACGCGGTGCGTGCGCTCGGTGCCGAGATTGTTATCCACGGCGAGGCGTTCGACGACGCCTATACCGAGGCACGCCGGCTGGCTGACCTGCAGGGGCTGGAGTTCATCCACCCGTTCGATGACCCGGAAGTCATCGCCGGGCAGGGCACCATCGGCATGGAGATCCTGCGCCAGATGCCGGCCCCGCCGGCGGCGATCTTCGTGCCGGTCGGTGGCGGCGGCCTGATCTCCGGCATCGCCGCCTACGTCAAGGCGCTGTATCCGGATGTCCGCATCATCGGCGTAGAACCCGAGGAATCGGCGAGCATGAGCGCGGCGCTGGCGGCCGGGCACCCGGTCCGGCTGCCGCAGGTCGGCATCTTCGCCGACGGTGTCGCGGTGCGCGAAGTCGGCCAGGAGACCTTCAGGCTCTGCCAGGCTTACGTCGACGAGATGGTACTCGTGACCACCGACCAGATCTGCGCGGCGATCCGCGACATCTTCGAGGACACCCGCACGCTGGTCGAGCCCGCCGGCGCGCTCGCGGTCGCCGGGCTCAAGGCCTGGCTGCCCCGGCAGCAGGCGCCCACAGGACCGTTCGTGACGCTCAACTGTGGCGCCAACGTCAACTTCGATCGGCTCAAGCACATCGCCGAACGCGCCGCCGTCGGCGAGGATCGCGAAGCGCTGCTCGCGGTCGAGATTCCCGAACGCCCCGGCGCCTTCCTCGCGTTCAGCGAGGCGCTGGGCCAGCGCA
>PWYM01000155.1 GCA_003567855.1 Gammaproteobacteria bacterium
AGGCGATCAAGGACACCGGCGTGGATGTGCGCTACTACAGCATCATCTACGAGGCGATCGACGACGTGAAGGCGGCGATCTCCGGGCTGCTCTCCCCCGAGGTGCGCGAGAACATCGTCGGACTGGCCGAGGTCCGCGACGTATTCCGCTCACCGAAGTTCGGCAACGTCGCCGGCTGCATGGTCGCCGACGGATTCGTGCGCCGTTCGCTGCCCATCCGCGTGCTGCGTGACAACGTCGTCATTTACGAGGGGGAGCTCGAGTCGCTGCGCCGCTTCAAGGACGACGTGCAGGAGGTCCGCGCGGGCACCGAGTGCGGCATAGGCGTTCGCAATTACAACGACGTCAAGGTCGGTGACCAGATCGAGTGCTTCGAGCGCTTCGAGGTGGCCCGTACGCTCGACTGATGACCCGACGGAGGCGATAAGCCGTGGCGCGCGAGTTTCCGCGCAGCCGTAGAGTCGAGCAGCAGCTGCTGCGCACGCTCAACGAGCTGCTGATGTTCGAGGTCAAGGACCCGCGCGTTCGCGGCGTGAGCATCAGCGCCGTGGAGGTGGTCCCTGACCTGTCGGTCGCGCGCGTCTGGTTCAGCCTGCTGGACCCAAAGGCCGATCCGGCGCCGGTCACCGAGGCGCTGGCCAGTGCGTCGGGCTTCCTGCGCAGCCGGCTGTCGCGCGAGCTCACGCTGCGGCGCAGCCCGGAGCTGCGCTTTCAGTGGGACGACAGCAGCCGGCGCGGCAGCGAGCTCAGCCGGCTCATCGACGAGGCCCGCAGCCGCGACGACCGCGGCGGTGAAGGGGACTGATGCCGCGCAGTCGACGCGGGCGCGACGTCAGCGGAATCCTGCTGCTGGACAAACCTGCCGGCATCTCGTCGAACCAGGCACTGCAGCGTGCGCGCCGGTTGCTCGACGCCCGCAAGGCGGGCCACACCGGCAGCCTGGACCCGCTCGCAACCGGCATGCTGCCGCTGTGTTTCGGGGAGGCGACCAAGGTCTCGACCTTCCTGCTCGATGCGCACAAGCGCTACCGGACCACCGCCGCGCTCGGCGCGGCCACCGACACCGGTGACCTCGACGGCGAGGTGATCGAGCGGGCACCTGTACCGCCGCGTTCCGCCGACGAAGTCGCCGCGGTACTGGCGCGCTTTGCCGGCGAAATCGAGCAGGTGCCGCCGATGTATTCGGCGCTCAAGCACGGCGGCGAGCGGCTATACCGGCTCGCTCGCGCCGGCCAGGTCGTCGAGCGTCCGCCGCGTCGGGTGACGATCCATGCGCTGCACCGGCTCGACGCGGGCGGCGCGATCGGCCCCGACGCGATGTCGCTGGAGCTCGAGGTCGACTGTTCCAAGGGCACCTACATCCGGACGCTGGTCGAGGATATTGCGCGGGCACTGGGCACGGTCGGCCACGTCGCGGCGCTTAGGCGGGTCTCGGTCAGTCCCTTCGACGGGGAGGCCATGGTCACGCTGGAGGCGCTCGAGGCGCTGCCCCCGGAGGCACGCGATGCGCAATTGCTCGCCGCAGACACCGCACTCTCGGGCCTGCCGGCGCTCGAAGTGGATGCCGACGAGGCCAGGCGGCTGACCCACGGCCAGTCATTGCTGGTCGAGGCGTCCCGCCGGCCCGGGAGCGGCGAGCGAGACCCCGTGCTGTGCCGGGCCTACGGCCCCGCCCGGGGTTTCCTGGGGCTGGTCGACGTGGCCGCCAGCGGCGAGGTCCGCGCGCGTCGGTTGTTCGTGGCGGCCGGTGCCTGAATTCGTGGACGATTGTTGCCCGTGGCTTGGCGCACGGGGTAGAATAGCTGGCTTCATCAGGAGCCAGAACACACGCAGGCGCGGGCCGGAAGATATCCTCGGCGTCGCGCGGAGACCCAGGCCGATGCCTCTTCAGACCGAGCAGAAAGCACAGATCATCACCAGCCATGCCCGCGGCGAGAACGACACCGGTTCTCCCGAGGTGCAGGTGGCGCTTCTCACCGCGCGTATCACCGAACTCACCGACCATTTCCAGGCGCACAAGAAGGACCACCACTCACGTCGTGGCCTGCTGCGCATGGTCAACCAGCGGCGCAAGCTTCTCGACTATCTCAAGAGTCGTGACCAGGAGCGTTACCGGGAGCTCATCCAGAGCCTCGGGTTGCGTCGGTGACATCCTCTCGCGAACGGAGCCGGGCCAGTGGTCCGGCTTCATTCGTTTCGGGCACTGAACGGACCGGGTCCGGCCGCGCGTAAACGCAGCGGCACTCGTCGCACCTTCGACGACATCGGCTCGTTCTCCCGCCCTACAATTTCCCAAGCAGGCAAAGACGAAGGCAATCAGAAGTGGAAGCGATCAAGAAGAGTTTCGAGTACGGAGGTCATACCGTTAAGCTGGAGACCGGCGGCATTGCCCGTCAGGCCACCGGTGCGGTGCTGGTCAGCATGTCCGACACCGTGGTGCTGGTCACCGCAGTAGGGCGCAAGACCGCGCAGGAAGGGCGTGACTTCTTCCCGCTGACGGTCAACTACCAGGAAAAGACCTACGCGGCCGGGCGCATTCCCGGGGGCTTCTTCAAGCGTGAGGGCAGACCCAGCGAAAAGGAAACGCTGACCTGCCGTCTCATCGATCGCCCGGTTCGTCCGCTGTTTCCAAAGTGGTTCAAGAACGAGGTGCAGATCATCGCCACGGTGGTGTCGCTGAACCCGGACGTGGACCCGGACATCCCCTCGCTGATCGGCGCATCCGCAGCGCTGGCGCTGTCGGGCATGCCCTTCCAGGGGCCGATCGGCGCCGCCCGCGTCGGCTACATCGAGGGTGACTACGCGCTGAACCCGACGTTCACCGAACTCGAGCATTCAGACCTCGACCTCGTCGTCGCAGGTACCGACAACGCCGTGCTGATGGTCGAGTCCGAGGCCGACTGCCTGTCCGAAGAGATCATGCTCGGCGCCGTCACGTTCGGGCATGAGCAGCTTCGCAAGGCGATCGCGTGCATCAACGAACTCGTCGCCGAAGCCGGCAAGCCCAAGTGGGACCTCGAGCCCCCTGTTGCCAACGACGAACTCGACAAGGCCGTCGCCGACCATGCGTCGGCCGCGATCAACGAGGCCTACCAGATCTCGGACAAGCAGGAACGCTACAAGCGCGTCGACGAGATCCGCGCCAGCCTGCTCGCCGAGCTCGCCGTGGGTGACGACGCACGCTTCGGCACCGAGGAGGTGCTCGGCGCGTTTTCCAGCCTCGAGCGCAAGATCGTGCGTAACCGGGTGCTCGACGGCAACCCGCGCATCGACGGGCGCGACACGCGCACGGTGCGACCCATCGACGTCCAGGTCGGTACGCTGCCGCGCACCCACGGCTCGGCGCTGTTCACCCGAGGCGAGACGCAGGCGATCGTCGTCACCACGCTGGGTACGGGCCGTGACGCACAGATCATCGACGCGCTGGAGGGTGAGCGCAAAGACCGCTTCATGCTCCACTACAACTTCCCGCCGTACTGCGTAGGCGAAACCGGCTTCATCGGCTCGCCGAAGCGCCGCGAGATCGGCCATGGCCGCCTCGCGCGCCGCGGCATCGAGGCGGTGATGCCCGACATGGACACCTTCCCGTACGTGATTCGCGTGGTCTCCGAGATCACCGAGTCGAACGGCTCGAGCTCCATGGCTACCGTCTGTGGCACAAGCCTGTCGCTGATGGACGCGGGTGTGCCGATCAAGGCACCGGTCGCCGGCGTCGCAATGGGACTCGTCAAGGACGGCGAGCGCTTCCAGGTACTCACCGACATCCTCGGCGACGAGGATCACCTTGGCGACATGGACTTCAAGGTGGCCGGTACCGACACCGGTATCACCGCGCTGCAGATGGACATCAAGATCGATGGCATCACCCAGGAAATCATGTCGCAGGCGCTCGACCAGGCGAAGGACGCGCGACTGCACATCCTCGGCGAGATGAACCGCGTCATCGACAAGCCGCGTGAAGAGATGTCCGACTGGGCGCCGACGATCATCACGATGAAGATCGACCCCGACAAGATCCGTGAAGTGATCGGCAAGGGCGGTGCAGTGATCCGCCAGATCACCGAGGAGACCGGCGCGAGCGTCGACATCGAAAACGACGGCACGGTGAAGATCGCGTCGGTCGATGCGGTCTCCGGCCGCGAGGCGCAACGGCGTATCGAGCTGATCACCGCCGACGTCGAGGTGGGGCAGATCTACGAGGGCAAGGTCGCGCGGCTGATGGACTTCGGTGCATTCGTCACGATCCTGCCGGGCAAGGACGGCCTCGTGCACATCTCGCAGATCTCCGAGGAACGTGTCGAGCGCGTGAGTGACAAGCTCAAGGAAGGCGACGTCATCCGCGTGAAGGTGCTTGAGGTTGACCGTCAGGGTCGCATCCGCCTGTCGATGCGCAACGTAGACGCCGCCTAGCAGCAGTCTTCCTGTCCGCACAGGGCTGACCGGTCTTCGGGCCGGTCAGCCCATGCGCGTGCACCAGGGGCTTTCGCAATTCCCTAGGGGTTCCGGGGGGGGCAGGCGGTGACGGCGTTGCACAGCACAAATGAAAAGGGCCCTCCCAATGGGAGGGCCCGGGTGCTGCTCTCTGGGGGAGAGGAGCTTGCAGCGAAGCTGGGGGAGTAGCTTTATGCTGCGGTGCAACAATAACGCCGTCCGGAGACGGTGTCAACAGTCATTTGGTGCAGTGCAGCAGGTCGGCTCAGTGTCCACCGCCGCTGCTGCGCGGGCGCGTGCCAGGCGAGTCGGGCGCGGCTCGGGGTGGTGTATCCCCGGCAGCGGGGTCCACGGGTCCATCGCCCTGCCGATGCGCATCATGGGCGCTGTCGGTGTTGGCTCTGGCACGTGCGGTCTCTGCCGCGTCCTGGTCGGGTCGGGCATGCGCGCCGGACCGGGCGCCGTTGCCGCCGTCGGTACCGTCACCATCAGCACCACCGAGCGACTGCCCCATAAATGCGCGCATCACGTCCTGCTGCATTTCGATCCAGCGGTTCCAGTTCTGGCGTGCCGCTTCGCGCACCGGGGCCATCGGGTCCATGCCCATGACGCTGGCCACCTGCTGGCGCACTTCCTGCTGCTGGCGCAGGAAAAGCCCGAGGCTTTGTTCGAGGTACTTGCCGATGAACTGCGGCACGGTGCGGTGATAGGCGCGGATCATCTGTGCGAGGAAGTCGGCCGTCATGATCGGTTCGCCGTTCTCCTCCTGTTCGCTGATGACCTGCAGCAGGATCGTGCGCGTGATGTCGTCGCCGCTTTTCTGGTCCACGACGGAGAACGACACGTTCTCCAGGACCAGGCGCCTGATGTCGGCGAGCGTGATGTAGCGACTCTCCTCGGTGTCGTAAAGCCTGCGGTTCGGATACTTCTTGATGACTCGGGTCTGCGACATTGGCCCCTCGAATTGCGCGGCGGGTTGCTGCCGGCGCGTACAGCCTCGTATGCGCTTACCTTAGCTGATTTTGATGCAGTGCGGGCAGGGGCGCGCGTCAGCCCGGCAGGCGCCCGTCCGGCGCGAGCTCGCGCGGGCAGCGCCACTCGGGCACTGCGACCGCCCACGCAAGCAGCTCCGAAGGCGCCGCGCCATGGAGTTCGTCGGGTGGGGGCAGGCCGAGCAATGCCAGGCATTGCTGCACCGCAGCAGGTATCTCATGTTCGGCTACCGGCGCGGCACCGGTCTGTTTGCTGAGTTTTTGACCGTCCGGCGCGCGAATCACCGGCAGGTGCAGCCACGCCGGCTCCGGCAGGCCGAGTCGCTGCTGCAGGATGCGGTGCGCGACGGTCGAGTCGAGCAGGTCGGTGCCGCGGACGACCTCGGTGATGCCCTGCCACGCGTCATCGACGACCACGGCAAGATGATAGGCGGGCAGGCCGTCGCGACGGCGGATCACGAAATCGCCGCCGTCGTTGGCCGGGTTCAGCACGCGCGTGCCCTGCAGGCGATCCGCGATGCGCAGCTCGTGCTCGTCGACGCGTAACCGGGCCGCCAGTGCGCGTTCCGGGTGAACCGGGCCGGTTCGGCAGGTGCCCGGGTAGCGTCGTCCCTCGAGTGACTGGGGATGTGCGCGAATCTCGCTGCGTGTGCAGCTGCACTCGAACGCCGCGGCGTCGGCCAGCAGGCGCGTGGTGACCTCGCGATACACGTCGAAGCGTTCGTGCTGGAAGACCGGGGTCGAGTCCCAGTGCAGTGCCGCGGCCTCAAGCTGGCGCAGGATGCGATCGGCAGCGCCGGGCACCTCGCGCGGCGGGTCGATGTCTTCGATACGCACCAGCCATTCGCCGCCGGCACGGCGCACGGCGAGATAGCTGCCGATGGCCGCAAGTAGTGACCCGATGTGCAGGGGGCCGGTCGGTGAGGGTGCGAAACGCCCGCGCGGAACGCCAACGCCCGGCGCGCTGACCCGATCAATGCGGGTCAGCGCGCCGGCGCGAGCATTGGAGCTTTCGGGCGCCGCGCCCTTCACGGCGCGATCGTGTCAGCGGTAGCGGTCGTCGCGATCGCCGTACTGACGCTCGGCCAGCTCGCGTCGCTCCTGCGCTTCCAGGCACAGCGTTGCGACCGGGCGTGCTTCAAGGCGGCGCAGGCCGATTTCCTCGCCCGTCTCCTCGCAGAACCCGTACGTGCCCTCGTCGATGCGGCGCAGTGCCGAGTCGATCTTGCGCAACAGCTTGCGCTCGCGATCGCGCGTGCGCAGCTCCAGGCTGAACTCCGACTCCTGCGTGGCGCGGTCGCTCGGGTCGGGGAAGTTGGCCGCTTCGTCCTGCATGTGATGCACGGTGCGGTCGACCTCTTCCATTAGCTGGCGCTTCCAGGTCGCGAGGATATTGCGGAAGTGCTCGGTCTGCTGCGGGCTCATGTAAGCCTCGCCCTTCGCCGGCTGATACGGCTCGAAGGCGTGCATCGGGCCCAGCAGCAGGTTCGTGCGCCGCTTGCGTACGGCAGTCGGTGTGTCTGGCGTCGACTTCCCGCGCATTGCCGGTTTTCTTGCAGCCGCCTTCTTCACGGCCGGCTTCTTGGTCGACGTCTTCTTCACGGCGGGTTTCTTTGCAGTGGTCTTTCTGGCTGCGGGCTTCTTCGACGAGGTTTTCCGGGCGGCCGTTTTCTTCGTCGGCGCCTTTTTGGTCGAAGACTTTTTAGCCGAAGTTTTCCTGGAGGCCGCCTTCTTGGTCGAAGTCTTCTTCGTTGACGCCTTACGGGTCGAAGACTTCTTCGCGGACGATGCCTTTTTCGCGGGCGACTTCCTCGTTGATGCCTTCTTCGTGGAGGACTTCCTGGTCGGGGTCTTTTTCACCTTGGCCTTCTTGCTCGTGGTTCGTGCAGCGGCTGCCTTCTTCTTCGGCGAGGACTTCTTCGCCGAGACCTTGCGGGCGGCAGCGTTGCGGGAAGTGGATGATCTGGACGACGCACGGCCGGTCGCCTTTTTCTTCGCCGACGGCGCGCGGCGGCTTGCGGATCGTTTCTTCGCGGCCATGGGAGAGCCTCCAGCCGGCAATCGATCAAGCCGGCAATTATACTGACGAGGCCGGCCGTGGGAAGGGACCATGATAAGGCCCCGGTGCTGCGCTCAGGCGACCGGATTCTCCGGTAACCTGGCCCAGGTTCCGGGCGGTAGCCGGACCGGCTCGGCCGGCTGCCAGCCCGGCGCGCGGTGCTCGACGACGACATGCGTGAAGATGCCGCCGCGTACGTTGAAATCGGCCGTCAGGCGCATGAAACGCGGCTCCGTCGCGGCGACAAGGTCCTCGAGGATGCGATTGGTTACCGCCTCGTGGAACGCGCCCTCGTCACGAAAAGACCATATGTACATTTTAAGCGACTTGAGTTCCACACACCGTTCGTCAGGCACGTACTCGAGGAACAGCGTGGCGAAATCCGGCTGGCCCGTCTTGGGGCACAGACAGGTGAATTCCGGGATGCGCATGCGGATGACGAAGTCGCGCCGTGGCGTCGGGTTGGAGAAGGTGTCCAGCTCGCGGCTGGGCGTGCTTGGGGCGGTGCTGCTCATGCTCTGAAGCGGGTCCTCTGGGGCGGTACCGGGCGGTGCCCCGGTGTCCTCTGCCGGCGTCAATCCGGGAATCGTCGCGACCAGCCAATTACTTTACACTACCGGGCTTGCGCGCGGCCACGGCCGCCCCCGCGTACCCCCGGAGACATCGCCTGGAATGCGACTGAGCAAGATCAAGCTGGCCGGTTTCAAGTCCTTCGTGGACCCGACCACCGTACCCTTTTCGCGCGACCTCAGTGGCGTCGTCGGACCCAACGGCTGCGGCAAATCGAACATCATCGATGCCGTGCGCTGGGTCATGGGTGAGTCCTCGGCGAAGAACCTGCGCGGCGAATCCATGGCCGACGTGATCTTCAACGGGTCGTCGGCGCGCAAGCCGGTAGGCAACGCGTCCATCGAGCTGGTGTTCGACAATTCCGACGGCACCATCGGCGGCCAGTACGCCGGCTACTCGGAAATCTCGATCAAGCGCCAGGTTTCGCGCGACGGCACATCGGACTATTTCCTCAACAACAGCCGTTGCCGTCGCAAGGACATCACGCACATTTTCCTCGGCACCGGGCTCGGGCCGCGCAGCTACTCGATCATCGAGCAGGGCACGATCTCGCGCCTCGTCGAGGCCCGCCCGGAAGAGCTGCGGGTGTTTCTCGAGGAAGCGGCCGGCATCTCCAAGTACAAGGAGCGCCGCCGCGAGACCGAGCACCGCATCCGGCACACGCGCGAAAACCTCGAGCGCCTGACCGACCTGCGCGACGAGGTCGAGAAGCAGATCCGCCACCTGCAGCGCCAGGCGCGCACCGCCGAACGCTACAAGACGCTGCGCGGCGAGGAGCGGGAAGTCTCGGCGCAGCTGCTGGCATTGCGGCTCCGGGCGCTCGATGCCGAGATTGCAGAGACGCGTTCGGGGCAGGAAAGCGCCGAGACGGCACTGCAGGGCGCGATCGCCGAGCAGCGCGCCCACGAGTCCGGCATGGAGAAGACGCGCGAGCATCAGGTCGAATGCAACGACGCATTCAACGAGGTGCAGGGCCGCTACTACCGCGAGGGGTCGGAGATCGCCCAGCTCGAGCAGGGCATCCATCACGCCCGCGAGATGCGCCAGCGCCAGCACGCCGAACTCAAGCAGGTCGAGCAGTCCCTCGCCGACCTCATGAGCCACATTCGCCGCGACGAACAGCAGCTCGAAGAGCTCGATGCCACGCTCGCCTCGCTCGAACCACAGGTCGAGCAGGCCGGAGCCGCCGAGCAGGCTGCGGCCGCCGCGTTCGCCGAAGCCGAGCACGCGCAGCGCGCCTGGCAGGAGCGCTGGGACACGTTCATCGCCGAGTCGGGTCGCGCCCAGCAGACCGGTCAGGTTGAACGTGCGCGCATCGAGCAGCTCGAAGGGCAGATGCACAAGCTCGAGACACGGCGCGCGAGGCTCGAGGAAGAACGTTCGGCGATTTCTCCTACCGAGCTCGAGGAAGCGTGCCGAGGCGCCGAGACGGCGCTCGGCAGCAGCCGCGACAGGCGCGCCGAGGCCGAATCCGCGGTCGCGACGCTGGAAACCCGCATCCGCGACCTGCGCGACGAGGATAGCCGGCTGGCCGGCGAGCTCGACGTCGCACGCAGTGAACTGCAGCAGTCGCGCGGCCGCATGGCCTCGGTCGAGGCGTTGCAGCAGGCTGCGCTCGGCAAGACCGACGAGAAGGTCACCGGCTGGCTCGAAGGCCAGGGCCTCGCCGGTAACCGCCGGCTCGCCCAGACGCTGCGGGTCGCGGCCGGCTGGGAAAAAGCGGTCGAGACCGTACTCGGTGATTACCTGCAGGCGGTCTGCGTAGACGGTATCGACCCGCTCGCGGCAGTGGTTTCTGAGCTCGACGACGTCGCGCTGAGCTTCATGGAACTCCAGCTGCGCCAGTCCGAGCCGGCCCCGGGGACGCTCGCGGACCGCGTCGAGGGTGATCACGATTTCGCGTCGCTGCTCTCGGGCGTGCATACCTCCGACAGCCTCGATGCCGCACTGGCCATGCGACGGACGCTACGCGCCGGCGAGTCGGTCATCACGCCTGACGGCGTGTGGCTGGGCCGCGACTGGCTGCGCGTCAGCCGCGCTGCCGATGCACGCAGCGGCGTGCTCGAGCGAGAAGAGGAAATGCGCCGCCTGCAGGCGAGCATCGCGTCACTCGAGCAGCGCACCGCCGCGCTTGGTGAAAGCCACGAGCGCGTGCGCACCCAGCTCGAAGAACTCGAGTCCGCACGTGGTGAGGCGCAGCGCGAATTCAACGCCGCGTCCGAGCGACTGGCGACCGACCAGGCGCGGCTCGACTCGGCGCGCTCGCGGCTTGAGCAGGCCCGCCAGAGACTCGAACGCCTCGACCGCGAAGCCGCCGAGCTCGGCCAGGATATCGGTGGCGGCGTCGATCACCTGCGCGAGGCGCGAGCACGCCTCGAGGCCGCGGTCGAGGAAATGGGGACGCTCGAGACCCGCCGCGCCGAGCTCGACGCCGAGCGCACCCGCATGCGCGACACGCTGAAGTCGGCGCGGGCCGACTACGAGGAACGTCGCCGGGAGGCGCAGGCGCTGGCCATCCAGCTCGAGACGCGCCGCAGCGAGCGAAAGTCCGCGCAGGTCGGGCTCGAGCGCATGCGGGCGCAGCGTACTCAGTTCGGCGAGCGCGAGCAGGCGTTGCAGGCCCAGCTGCGTGACAGCGAGGCGCCGCTCGAGGACAAGGAGCGCCAGCTCGCCGAACTGCTGGACCGCCGCGTCGCAACCGAGCGCGCGCTCGGCGAGGCGCGCGGCGCACTCGAGACCGTCGACGGGGAGCTGCGTGCGCTAGAGCAGCAGCGCAGCGCCGCGGAACAGCGCGTGAACGAGTGTCGCGAGACGCTCGATGCGGTGCGTCTGAACGCACGGGAGCTGGCCGTGCGCCGCGAGGGCCTGGTCGAGCAGTTCGGCAAGATGGACATGGTCATCGGCGAGGTCATGGACAATCTGCCCGAGGACGCCGACGTCGACACTTGGGCGCAGCGCGAGCAGGCGCTGCAGGAACGCATCCAGCGACTCGGCCCGATCAACCTTGCGTCCATCGACGAGCTGCGCGAGCAGAGCGAGCGCAAGGCCTACCTGGATTCTCAGGACGCCGATCTGACCGAGGCGCTGGAGACGCTCGAAAACGCAATCCGAAAGATCGACCGCGAGACGCGCACGCGGTTCAAGGAGACCTTCGACCGCGTCAACGCCAGCATCGGCGAGCTGTTTCCCCGTCTGTTCGGCGGGGGGCACGCGTACCTGGAACTGACCGGAGAGGATCTGCTCGAGTCAGGCGTTACAGTGATGGCCCGCCCGCCGGGCAAGCGCAACAGCAGCATCCATCTGCTGTCGGGTGGTGAAAAGGCGCTTACCGCGGTGTCGCTGGTGTTCTCAATTTTCCGCCTGAACCCGGCACCGTTCTGCCTGCTCGACGAGGTGGACGCGCCGCTCGATGACGCCAACGTCGGACGTTTCTGTGACATTGTGCGCGAGATGTCCGAGCACGTGCAGTTCATCGTGATCACGCACAACAAGACCACGATGGAGATGATGGACCAGCTCATCGGCGTGACGATGAACGAACCCGGAGTCTCCAGGCTGGTCGCAGTGGACATAGACGAAGCGGTGAAGATGGCGGCGATGTAGCGCCGCGGGGGACTGTCGCATGCCCGAATTACGCTGGGCGCTCCTGGTACTCGGTGTATTGGTGGTGGCCGGGATCTATTTCTACAGTCGGCGACGTGCCAGCAATGGCGCTGATGACATGCCCGGTGGCCGGGCCGAGCCGTCGATCAGCGGCGAGGACATCTGGGGCGACGACGACACCGGTCCGCAGCTCGACGACCTCGCCTCGCCCACGGCGCAACGGCGTGCCGCTGGGCGCGATCGGGCCGACGCCGACGATTATGCATCGCCGGCACGCAGCGGTGTCGAGCCACCGCGTCAGCCGCGTGAGCGCACCGAGCCGGTGCTCGGCGCCGGCGCGGTCGATGATGACGTGTCGCAGCCTGAAGTAGCGTCGCACGGGCAGGAGCCGGATATCGAGGCGATGCCGGAAACCGTGGCCGAAGGCCCGCCGCCTGACCCGGACCGTATCGTCGCGATGCGCGTTTCGGCGCCGCAGGGGCGCACGTTCCAGGCCGAGACGCTGGTGCTCAAACTGCGCGAGCTCGGGCTCCGCCATGGCCGCTACAAGATCTTTCACAAGCATGTGGGGGACGGCGAGGGGCGGCCGATCTTCAGCGTCGCAAGCATGGTGGAGCCGGGGTCGTTCGACCTGACCCGACTCAAGGAAACCGACCTTCCCGGTGTCAGTATCTTCATGGTGTTGCCGGGCCCCGGCGACCCGGTCGAGACGTTCGACGAGATGGTGTCGTCGGCGCGGGAGCTTTCGCGCGAGCTCGACGGGGAATTGCTCGACGAGAGCGGCAGCACCTGGAGTATCCAGCGCGAGCGCTACGTACGCGAGGAGCTGATCCGCTACCGCCTGTACCACGGACGGGGCTGAACGTGGCGGGCAGCGGCGCGGGCGCGCGGGTCCCGGCCAAGGCAAGACGCCGCGCCGAGGCGCTGCGCGAGCAGCTTCACGACCACAATTACCGCTACTACGTACTCGATGAGCCGAGCATCCCGGATGCCGAGTACGACCGCCTGATGCAGGCGCTTCGCGAACTCGAGGCCGAGCACCGCGAACTCGTGACCCCGGATTCGCCGACGCAGCGGGTCGGGGCGTCTCCTGCGACTTCGTTCGCCGAGGTGTCCCACGCGGTGCCGATGCAGTCGCTGGACAATGCCTTTTCAATCGATGAGCTGCGTGAATTCGACCGACGGGTACGTCAGCGACTGGAGTCTGCGGGCGAGGAGGTGGGCGATGCAATCGAGTACACCGCCGAGCCCAAGCTCGATGGCGCCGCCGTCAGCGTACGTTACGAAAACGGTATGCTCGCGTGGGCCGCGACGCGTGGGGACGGCGTGACCGGTGAGGACGTCACCCACAACGTGCGTACGATCAAGGCGGTGCCGCTGCGGCTGAGCGGCAGCGACCATCCGGCCGTGCTCGAGGCGCGTGCCGAGGTGTTCATGCCGCGCGCCGAGTTCGAG
Source organism: Gammaproteobacteria bacterium (assembly GCA_003567855.1). Taxonomy (GTDB): domain Bacteria; phylum Pseudomonadota; class Gammaproteobacteria; order Steroidobacterales; family PWYM01; genus PWYM01. The sequence goes on from PWYM01000155.1 coordinate 13,111, forward strand.
CGCTACAACGCGGCCGCCCGCGAGCGCGATGACCGCACCTTCGTGAATCCTCGCAACGCCGCGGCCGGCAGCCTGCGCCAGCTCGATCCCCAAGTCACGGCCCAGCGGCCACTGGACATCTTTTTCTTCGGGCTCGGCGAGGTCGACGGTTGGGAAGTGCCGGATTCCCAGTCGCGCATGCTCGAGCAGCTGCGCACCTGGGGGCTTCGAACCTGCCCTGACCACCAGCGCGTGAAAGGCCCCGACGGTTGCCTCGCCTATTACGAGGCGCTGCAGGCGCGGCGCGCGGAGCTGGACTACGAGATCGACGGGGTGGTCTACAAGGTCGACTCGCGACGCTGGCACGAGGTGCTTGGCAGCGTGTCGCGTGCGCCGCGCTGGGCGATCGCCCACAAGTTTCCGGCGCAGGAGGAGATTACCGTCCTCAAGAGTGTCGAGTTCCAGGTCGGTCGAACCGGTGCGCTCACGCCGGTCGCGCGCCTCGAGCCGGTGTTCGTCGGCGGGGTGACCGTCAGCAATGCGACGCTGCACAACCTGGACGAGATCGAACGGCTGGATGTGCGCGTTGGAGACACCGTCGTCGTGCGCCGCGCGGGTGACGTGATCCCACAGGTCGTCCAGGTGGTCGCCGAGCGCCGGCCCAAGGGCGCCAGGCGAATCAAGCCACCCACCCACTGTCCGGTCTGCGGGTCGGACGTGGCGCGCCCCGCAGGCGAGGCCGTGGCACGGTGTGTCGGAGGGCTCTACTGCTCGGCACAGCGCAAGGAGGCCCTGCGCCATTTTGCCTCCCGGCGTGCCATGGATATAGACGGGCTCGGCACCCGGCTGATCGAGCAGCTCGTGGACGGCGAATTCGTCAAGACGCCGGCCGATCTGTACGACCTGGACCAGCAGACGCTCATGTCGCTGGAGCGAATGGGGGAGAAATCCGCAGAAAATCTTCTGGCCGCGCTGGATCACAGTCGCGAGACTACGTTACCGAGATTCCTGTTCGCGCTAGGCATCCGGAGTGTAGGCGAGGCGACGGCCAAGGCCCTGGCCGAGCACTTCGGTGATCTTGAGCCACTGATGGCCGCTGACGAGGAGGCACTTGAGGAAGTGCCGGATGTCGGGCCGATTGTCGCGGCGCATGTGCGGGCGTTTTTCGCCGAGCCACATAATTTGGAGGTGGTGAGGGCGTTGGTGGGGAAGGGGGTGCGTTGGCCCTCCATTGGCTCTGTTCAAGCGTCTGTTAAGTCTTGGTGGTCGGGCAAGAGAGTGGTTATTACGGGAACGCTAGACGGCCTTACACGAGAAGAGGCGAAGGACAAACTCGAACGGTTAGGGGCGAAGGTAACGACGTCAGTGTCCCAGAAAACCGACTTGCTAATCACTGGTAAGGATGCAGGGTCGAAACTAGATAAAGCCAAAGAACTTGGTATCCGGGTTGTCGAAATCCATGAACTACCTGAACTAAATCCCCAAATTGAGTCGACGTCGTGAGTATGACCAATAATATTAAGAGACTAGCGAGGTGAAGCCTAACGTCTTGCGAGCGTTGGCGAGAGTCTTGTTGCCAATCGCCACCTTTCTGTTGCGGGCTGGTGTGTCGTACAAGGAGTTCGAAGCGTTAGCGAAGCGTGCTTATATTCATAGCGCACTAGAGGAATTCAGTCGTAGGAATCGCGATGCAAGCTCGACCCGTGTGTCGGTGTTCACAGGGCTACCTAGGCGGGAAGTATCTGCCCTAAAGAACGATATAGAAGCATTTAGCAGCGTTGAAGACAGCCAGGATCCGTGGGTGGGAATAAACCGACCAGGGGATGTTTTGACCGGCTGGTTTACAGATCCCGGTTTCTCCGAGACGCCAGGTTCACCGAATGCTCTTAATTCGAATGCTGAATTTGCACTGCTGGCAAAAAAATATGCTCCCGGTGTTCCGGTTCGAGCGCTCCTTTCCGAGCTTATAAGTAGTGGCGTTGTGCGGTACGACTCCGACGGTAAACTTGTGCCAAGTCAACGTTACTTCGTCCCGAAGGCTGATGCGGACAAGCTAACCACAAGTTTAAATTTTAATCTTTACAGCCTGGCATCAACAATCGCCCATAACTCCGATCCGATTCGGTCTGAGCAAGGCCACATTGAGCGCTTTGTCGGCAGCGACCGAATTCCCGTCACTTACGCTGATACCGTCCGATCGGAGCTGCGTGAAATGGTTGAGCGTTTTTCCTACGAGATTGACGATTTTCTTGCACGCTACGAGGAAAGAAATGCGAGCGCTCGCGCTCATTTGACGAATGTCGGAGTGGGGCTTTTCTACTATGAGCAGTCGTCATATGAAGAAAAGACTCCTCACGCAGATCACCCGGACGAAAGCTAGGTGAAATCAAGCAAGCTCCTCACAGATTTTTTTATGTCTATCTGATTAGCAGCTTCGTTCGTTCCAGCGCATTTTCGCTGTATTTGCTCAGCTGTATATTAAATTAAAGAAAAACAGCGAGTTATATTCTATACTTCAATAAAGCTCATGGATCCCCCTCCTAGGTGATCCGTGAGTTCACTCGTCTTGACCGGACGGGCAATTGGGAAGACAATCCCAATCGAAAGATTATGTATATAGATGACAGATTCTGTTAAAGACGGGCTGCTCGCGGCCTACAGGACGTTTATGCGGCCCTTGGTGCGCATTCTCCTGAGACACGGGGTTGCGTACACGGAATTCTCGGAAGTGTTGCGAGCGGTGTTTGCTGAGGTTGCGGGGGATGAATTCGGATTACCTGGGAAGCGTCAGTCTCAGTCTCGCATCGCGATTCTGACCGGACTAACGCGCAAGGAGGTAGCCCGCCTAGTTAATACCAATTTCGGGCGAGACGTCGACGAGAACAAGCGGGACATACATCGTGTGGCCCGCGTTTTGGTCGGATGGCATCAGGACCCAGAGTTTACTGGTCCATACGGGGTCCCCCTAGAAGTGCCATTCGAGTCGCCTGACGGGGTGAGCTTTTCGGAATTAGTGCGTCGTTACAGTGGCGATATGGCGCCAAGAGCAATGCTTGATGAATTGCTGAGGGTCGGGGCGGTTGAGGAGCTAGGTAACGATTGGTTTCGAGTTCTCACGAGATCCTACATCCCAGAGAAGCTCGCGCCCGAAGCGCTTGAGCGAATGGCGAAAGTTATCGAGAGCTTCGTAACGACAGTCGAGATTAATCTGAAAAAAGAGCGTCCAGGGGCTGGCCGGTTCGAACGAATAGTTCTCTCTGATCAAGGGTTATCGGAAGAGCAACTTATTGAGTTTGATCTTCACATTAGGCGGCGAGGGCAGGAGTTTCTCGAAGAGTTGGACGATTGGTTGAGTGGGCAGCCAGCACCGCCGGAAGACGAGAAGATTTATACGGGGGTCGGGATTTATCACTTCGTGAGAGGTGAGAAGGTTGAACTCGAAGGGCTTGAGTCACGAGTTAACGATCCCGAGCGAGATTGAAGAGCGACTTGGGTTTTGAGAAATCCTTGCGAAGCAATTGCTAACGGCGAGAGAAGCCGCTCGAAAACGGATAACGCTCGATTATTTTAGGTTTTGTAAGGGGCAGCGTCGTGGCCAATAGTTTAATGATTAGTCAATTTCTAAACTCTAAACGTCGTTTTTCGGCGTTTATCTGGGGTTTGCCGTGCGTATTCCTTTTCGCCTTTTGGTCGACGGCGCTATCTGCTGGCGTAGAGAGACTTGCGATTGGACCGGTTGAGTCTATAGATGCCGACGGGCAAGTCGTAACTGTCTTAGGTCAGGGTTTTCGAGTAACGAATAAAACAAGCGGGTCGGGCTGGGCAGCTGGCACGATATCCATTGGTGACTATGTTATTGCAGCGGGTGACCTCATCGATGCGGTGCTTATTTCTCGTATTGATCAAGACTATGTGCCTGGTGCTTCGACTGTTTTTCTGCTTGCGCCGGTAGATGGCGTTAGCCAAAGCGGCATTGCTGAATCAGGCTCCGCAACGCTGGATTTGACGCCAGCAGTCGCCTTTGGTCTGGAGCGACTGCCGCAGGTTTCTACTCACGTGGGCCTGATCGGAACTCAACCAACGCTCCGAGGAACCATTCTAGCCGAGCGGTTTTCGGTAGCGACGAAAGGTCAAAGTAGTGACCGAAGCTTGTTGGTTGAAAGGAATTCCAACGCATTGTTGAGTATTTCTGGTGGTGATCGGTCGTTGAACTCCATTAGCGGTGGCGATCCTTCAGCGTTAAGCGTAATTGGCGGCGACAGGTGGTCATTGAGTATCAGCGGTGGTGACACAGCGCCGCTTTCGATTAGTGGAGGGGACCGCGCGCCGTTGAGTATCAGTGGAAGTGATTACCTAGTTCAGTCTATATCGGGAGGTGACCGCGGTTTAACCTCAATATCTGGCTCGGATTCCGTGATTCTGTCGATCTCTGGTGGTGACCGGGCGAACCACTCGATTTCGGGCGGTGATCGCTCGAACGCCTCGATCTCGGGTGGGGACCGCAACTACCAGTCGATCTCCGGCGGTGACCGGGCGAACCACTCGATTTCGGGCGGTGATCGCTCGAACGCCTCGATCTCGGGTGGGGACCGCAA
>PWYM01000115.1 GCA_003567855.1 Gammaproteobacteria bacterium
ATCGCGGCGATCACGATCGGGATCGGTGTGCACGACACGATTCACTACACGCATCGCTTCGAGCACGAGCTGCGTACCGGGCGGGACTACCCTGCCGCGACGCGCGAATCGCACGTGCAGGTCGGCCGGGCAATGATCTACACGACGGTGATCATCATCGGTGGCTTCTCGGTACTCACGCTGTCGAACTTCATGCCGACGATCTACTTCGGCATTCTCACCGGTGTCGCGATGCTGTTCGCGCTGCTGAGCAACCTCACGCTGCTGCCGCTGCTCCTGCAGCGCCTGCGCCCGTTCGCAGTTGGCAACGCGGCCCGTTCGACTACACTGTAGTCAGGCCCCGTCGCAGCAGCGGCGGGACGAGCGGTCTTTTCGTCCGCGAGGAACCGAATGACCAACGAGCTGCTGGCGCTGGGCGCCACCGACATGCTGGAGCGCTATGCAAGCGGCGACCTGTCCCCCGTGGAGGTCGCGCGCGCGGTGCTCGACCAGATCGAACGGCTGAACCCGACGGTCAACGCCTTCTGCCACCTCGACCCGGACTTCACGCTGTCGGCGGCACGCGAGTCGGAAGCACGCTGGCGGCGCGGCGAATCGCGTGGCGCGCTCGATGGCGTGCCTGTCGCGGTCAAGGACGTGTTCCTGACGCCCATGTGGCCGACGCTCAAGGGCTCGCGCACTGTCGACCCGCAGACCACGCTGGGCCAGCACGCGCCGGCCACGGCGGCGCTCGAGCGCAACGGCTACGTCCCCGTCGGCAAGACGACCACTCCGGAGTTCGGCTGGAAGGGTGTCACCGACTGCCCGCTGCACGGGGTGACGGTCAACCCCTGGGACACCACGCGCACCGCCGGCGGGTCCAGCGGCGGCAGCGCAGTGGCGGTCGCGCTGGGCATGGCACCGCTCGCGCTCGGCACCGATGCCGGCGGGTCGATCCGCATTCCTGCCGGGTTCTGCGGCCTCGTCGGCCTTAAACCCAGCCGTGGCGAGGTCCCGCACTGGCCGCCGCCGCCTTACGGTGAACTCGCCCACGCGGGTCCCATGGCATGGACGGTGCGTGACTGCGCGCTGCTGATGAACGTGCTGACCGAGGGCGACCCGCGGGATGTGAACGCAGCGCCGCGCCGCGGCATCGACTACCTGCAGGCACTCGAACACGGCGTAAAGGGACTGCGCGTCGGCTACAGCGCCTCGCTCGGCTACGTCGACGTCACACCCGAAATCGAGGCCGCCGTGGAGCGGGCGGCGGGCATTTTCGAGGCGATGGGTGCGCACGTGGTTGCCGTCGACCCGAGCTTCAGTGACCCGCTGAGTGCGTTCAACCACCTGTTCTACAGCGGCACCGCCGCCGTGGTGCACAAACTCAGCAACCGCAAGCGCGAGGTCCTGGACCCCGAGCTGCGCAAGGTGGCCGAGCGCGCCGCCCAGCTGACGATGCTCGACTATCTCTCGGCCGTCGCGGAGCGCAACGCGCTCAGTGAGCGCATGGCGCGCTTCCACCTGCGCTATGACCTGCTGCTGACGCCCGCGCTGCCGCTGACCGCTTTCGACGCGGGGCGCGAGGTTCCGGTCGACTGGCCGAGTACGCGCTGGCCCACCTGGACGCCGTTCACCTATCCGTTCAACATGACCGGCCAGCCGGCGCTGGCGGTACCCTGCGGTTTCGCCGGTGACGGCATGCCGATCAGTCTCCAGCTCGTCGGCCGGCGCTACGAAGACGCGCTGGTGCTGCGCGCCGGCCACGCCTGGCAGCAGGCCGAACCGCTCACTGCGCACCGTCCCTCGCTGTTCCACTCCGATCCCGCGGCGCTGGAGGCCTGAACCATGGCGACGAGCCTGGATATCGATTTCTACGAGTCCCAGGATCCGATCTGGAACCCCGCCCTGCTGACGATCCCGGTGCCGGGCATCCGGCGCATGGTGAACCTCGCCGCGAACCTCGAGGACGTGATTCACCTGTCCATCGGTCAACCCGACATGCCAGTGCCACCGGAAGTCATCGACGCGACCGTAGAGGCGCTGCATGCGGGCCAGACCGGCTACACGATGGATGCCGGCCTCCCGGAGCTGCTCGAAGCGCTTGCCGAGTACTACGCCGAGCGGTACTCGAGGCCGCTGTCGCCCGAGAATATTCTCGTCACCACCGGCGCCACCGAGGCGATCTACCTCGCGCTGACGGCAACCTCGGCGCCCGGACGTGAATTCATCGTGCCCGACCCGTCGTTCATGCTCTACGCACCGCTGATCCGGATGAACGGCGGTATCGTTAAGTCCATCCCCACGCGCGCGGAGAATGACCACCAGCTCGACCCGCAGGAGGTGATCGATGCCATAGACATCAACACCTATGCGATCGTGCTGAACTCACCGAGCAACCCCACCGGCACCGTGTACCCTCGCGAGACCGTCGAGGCGATCGTCGAGGAAGCCGCGTACCGCAACGTCTACGTCATCAGCGACGAGGTCTATGACCACCTCGTCTACGACGGCCGCGAATTCCCCAGCGTACTGTCGTGCTGCAGCGATCTCGATCACGTCATGGTGGTCAGCAGCTTCTCGAAGACCTTCAGCATGGCGGGCATGCGCATCGGCTGGCTGATGGCCAGCCAGGGTGCGATCCGCAAGCTGCGGCGCTACCACATGTTCACGACCACCGTCGCAAACACGCCGTCGCAATGGGGCGGTGTCGCGGCGCTGCGCCACGGCGCGCGTTTCCTCGATGCCTTGGAACTGGAATACACCAAGCGCCGCGACCTGCTGGTCGAACTCGTCGAGCGCACGCCACACCTCACGGGCTACCGGCCGCAAGGCGCGTTCTACATGTTCCCGGCGCTTCCCGAGGGCATCGACGGCGGAAACGTCGCGCTGCGGCTGCTCAAGGAGGCGCGCGTCTGCACCGTGCCCGGCGACACCTTCGGGGATCACTGCAGGAACGCGCTGCGGCTGAGCTATTCGATGTCCACCGACCAGATCGAGCGCGCGTTCGAACGCATCATCCCGTGGATGGAGAAACAGGACTTCAGCTGACGGTGTTCAGCGCGCCGGGAATCCGGTTTCGAGATCGATGAGGTTGAACAGCACCTCACCGCGTTCCCAGCGGTCGAAATTCGCGACGAACTGCTCGCCGAGCGCACGCTGCCAGCCGTCGAAGTCGCCCGCCATGTGCGCCGAGATCATCACCCCCGGCTGGTCCCAGAGCGGATGGCCGGCCGGCAGCGGTTCCTCCTCGAAGACGTCGAGCGCCGCACCTGTCAGCCGCCCTGATTCGAGCGCCTCTACCAGCGCGTCGGTCTGCACGATGGGGCCGCGGCCGACGTTGATCAGGCAGGCGCCCTCTCGCATCGCGGCAAACGCCCGGCGATCGAACAGCCCACGAGTGGTGTCCGTCAGCGGCGCGGTGATCACGACGTAGTCCTGTTCCGGCAACAGCTCGAGCAGCGCATCGTTCGGATACACGGCCTCGAAGGGGGGCTGTTCACGCGCGCTGCGGGCGGTGCCACAGACGCGCATACCGGCGGCGGACAGAAGCCTGGCAACCTCCTCGCCTATGGATCCTGCACCGACGACCAGCGCGCGTGCACCGTCGATGAGCCGGGTGTTGCGGTGGTGCCAGCGATGCGCCCGCTGGTGGCGCAGATTGCCGAGCGTGTCCTTTGCAAACAGCAGGACTGCACCGAGCACGTATTCGGCAATGCCGCGATCGAACACCCCGCGGGCATTGGTCAGCACGACGCCGGACTCGCGCAGTGCCGGGAACATCAGCGCGTCGACGCCTGCGCTGCTCGCGTGTACCCACCGGATGCGGTGCTCCGCGGGCCAGCAGCGCGACAGCAGGTCAGTGCGAAAATCGGTGACGACCAGGATATCGGTGCGCGGCAGCGCGTCGACGAGCGCGCTTTCACTATCAACCTGCCGCACCTCGGCTCGGTTTTCGAGCGCTTCAAGCCCCGGAAGCGCCGGGTCACCCGGGGCGTTCAGTACCAGCACGTACGGACGTTGCCCAGCCATCTCAGTTCAGCTTCGCAAGCGCTTTGGTGAAACGCTCGACTGCGTCGTCGACCTGGTCACGCGTGACGATCAGCGGTGGCAGCCACCTGACCACCTGCCCGTACGCGCCGCACCGCAGCAGCAGCAGGCCCTGCCGCTCGGATTCGACGAGCAGTGCCGCGGCGCGCTCGCCATCGGCACAGCGCGAGCCGGGGTCGACGATTTCCATGCCGCGCATCAGGCCCATGCCACGCACTTCGTCGATGCATGCATGCGACGCAGCGAGCGCCTGGAGCCGCTCGTCGAGGTGGCGGCCGACGGCGTCGGCATTTGCCACGAGCTTTTCCTCGTCCATGACTTCGAGCGTCGCGAGCGCGGCAGCGCATGCGACCGCGTTGGCGCCGTAGGTGCCGCCCTGTGATCCGGGCAGTCCCTTCTCCATCAGCGCGGTCGATGCGGCAATGCCCGACAGTGGAAAGCCGCTGGCAAGGCCCTTCGCGGTGATCAGGATGTCGGGCGTGACACCGAAATGTTCGTAACTCCAGAAGCGGCCGGTACGCCCGTAGCCGGCCTGGATCTCGTCGACGATGAAGACGATCCCGTGTCGTCGGCAGCGCTCGGCCAGCCCCTGCATGAACTCGGCCGTCGCCGGGTAGTAACCGTACTCGCCCTGGACCGGTTCGACGATCATCGCTGCGGTATCGCGCGGTGCGGACTGTGTCACGAAAAGGTGGTCGAGTTCCTGCAGGCAGAACGCGGTGGCCTGCTCAGGCGTCCAGCCCCACCGGTAAGCGTGCGGGAACGGCGCGAACGCGACGCCGGCCATCATCGGATGAAAACCGGTACGCGGCTTGACGCTCGATGAGGTCAGCGACGCCGAGGCCATGGTGCGGCCGTGAAAGCCGCCCGTGAACGCGATGATGTTGGCACGCCCGGTGGCGTGGCGCGCGAGCCGGACCGCCGCCTCGACCGCCTCGGTGCCGGCGTTGGACAATGCGATCGCGTCGAGCGACTCGGGCAGCTTTTCGTAGAGCCGATCCGTAAGTTCGAGCATCGGCGTGTGCCGGACTGTCGCGTACTGGGCATGGATCAGACGTCCCACCTGGGCCTGTGCCGCGGCCACCACCCTGGGGTGGCAGTGCCCCGTCGCGGTCACGCCGATACCCGATGTGAAATCGAGGTATGCCCGGCCCTCGCGGTCGTAGAGGTGCACGCCTTCGCCACGCTCGGCGTGTACACCGCTGGACTGCTTTAAAAGCGGAGAGAGATGGCTCATGGACAGGGCTCCGTGGTGCGTGATGACTCGGCCGGACAGGCGCCGGCGGTTCGTCCGGCTACCGTGCCACGTCACCGTCAGCGGTACAACTCGACGCGCCGCGGTGGCATCATCCTTCAGGGTTGAAACATCATGCGGCTGACGCCGCTCGCCAACGGGGAGTACACCGATGCGCCATGGGTCCACCTGGTCCGTTCTTGTCGCCTGCAGCGTACTGGCGCTGGTCGGCTGCGGCGGCGCCGATGCACCACCTGAACCGGCTGCCGGCGACACACCCCGGGACACCACGACGGCCGCAGCCGACCCCACCGCCGGTGAAGCCCTCGATGCGCTGATCGACCGTTACCTGGACGATTACTTCCAGAGCCAGCCACCGGCCGCGACGCGCGCCGGCATCCGCGGTCACGATCATCGGCTGCAGCCGCTGCGCGAGGCCGACTTCGAGGCACGGGCGGATCGACTGCGGGGCTTTCTCGACGAACTCTCGGCGATCGCTCCCAAGTCGCTGGCGAATCGCGACCTCGTCGTCGACCATGAACTGCTGCGCCGGCACGCAAGCGTGCAGCTCGCCGAGATAGAACGCTTCCCGCGCTGGCGGCGCGAGCCCGGCATGTACATGCCGTTCAACGCCTTCAACGACCTGGTGGTCGGACGCTTCGCACCCGCCGAGCAGCGCGCAGAGTGGCTCACGCAGCGTCTGCGGGCGTTGCCGGAGTCGCTCGACGCGGCACGCGAAAACCTTCGCAACCCACCCGAGCGGTTTACCCGCGACGCGATCAACACCGCCGACAACCTGCGCCGCTACTTCGAGCAGGCCGTCCCGGCGTTTGCCGACGAACTCGCCGACGAAGCAGACCCCGACGCGCTGCGCTCGGCTGCGACGACCGCGGCCGAGGCGATGGTCGAGTTCGGCACCTTCCTCGAGAACGACCTGCTCCCGCGCTCCGATGGCGCGATCGCAGCCGGTGAGGACATGTACCGCTTCTACCTGCGCGAGATCCATGGCGTGGAGGTTTCCCCCGCCGAACTGCTCGAACTCGGGCAGCGCTATTACGACCAGACGCTGGCCCTGCTCGAGGCACAGGCCGAGGAGATCGACCCCGACAGCACCTGGGTGGAAATCACCGAGCGCATCCGCGACAACCACCCGGAAAAGGACGATCTGCGCGCTGCCTACTGCCGCGAGATCTGGCGCGCGCGCGACCACGTGATCGAGCATGGCCTGGCCTCGGTGCCACCCGGCGAAGAGGTCCGCTGCATCGACAGCGACCCGGCTCAGCGGGCGTTTTCGCCGTTCGGCACCTTCCGCTCGCCGGCGCCGTTCGACGAGGACCGCACGGGCTACCTGATCCTGCATCCGGTACCCGAGGGGCTCAGCCCCGAGCGCGAGGAGGAAATTCTCCGTGCGCATGATCTCAGCTGGATACAGGTGATCGCGCCGCATGAGGCCTACCCGGGCCACCACCTGCAGGCGATCCTCGCGCAGCAGAACGAACGCCCGCTGCGCAAGGTGTACTCCACGCCGGTGTTCGGCGAAGGCTGGGGGCTGTACACCGAGGAGCTGATGTGGGAACACGGCTTCTTCGATCCGGAACCCGAGACCCGGCTGACCCAGCTCAGGCTCCGGCTGTGGCGCTCCGCGCGCGTGCTCCTGGACGCCGGGCTGCACACCGGCGAACTCGACTTCGACGATGCGCGTGACTTCCTCGCCGAAAACATCCGCATGGAGTACGGCTCGACCGCCGGTGAAGTCAACATCTATGCGTACCGCCCGAGCTACGCGATCGGCTACGTGGTCGGCTTCTACGAAATGATGCGCCTGCGCGCCGACTACCGGGCACAGGCTGGCGACGACTTCGACCTCGGCGCCTTTCATGACCGGGTACTGAGGCTGGGCTCCATGCCGTTCGGATTGGTGCGCGATCTCATCGGCCTGCCGCGCCCCGAGGACGACGCGCTGCCGACCGACCTGCCGGAGGACTGACACCCCCGCTGTCAAGGCTTGTACCGGGCGTCGGGGTCGGGGACACTCCGGCCCCGAGGTTACGAAAACGTTAACGACGATCCGGCCCGGGTGCCGGCGGCCTCGCATTGGCGTGGCGGCCGGGTCGACGGTCACGCGCCAGCTACCGCTCACAGATGGCCAAACCTGCCCTAGACAAGGACCTCAAGAAACTCACGCGCCTCGAGTCGGTGACCCGCTCGACGGCCCAGGGGCTGGTGCCGCTGGGCCTGGTGATCGTGTTCCTGGTGCTCGTCGGCGTAACCACGCTGTCGATCACCGGGCTAGGCGGCGGCTGGGCGCTGATCATGGGCGCGAGCCTGATCGGCGGCTACATGGCGCTGAATATCGGCGCAAACGACGTCGCCAACAACATGGCGCCCGCCGTCGGTTCGCGCGCGCTGACGATCGGCGTCGCGGTGTGCATCGCCGCGGTCTGTGAGGCTGCGGGTGCGATACTGGCCGGTGGCGATGTCGTCGCGACGGTCTCGGGCGGCATCATCAACCCCGCGCGGCTGCCCGATGCCGCTGCTTTCACCACCGCGATGATTGCCGCGCTGTTTGCCGCGGCGCTGTGGATCAACCTCGCAACCGTGATCGGTGCGCCGGTCTCGACCACGCACTCCATCGTCGGCGGCGTGCTCGGCGGCGGGGTCGCACTGGCCGGCTTCGGCGCCGCGGACTGGAACGTGGTCGCCCGAATCGTCGCGAGCTGGGTGATCTCGCCTGTGATGGGCGGGGTCATCGCCGCCTCGTTCCTCGCCTACATCAATTTCACGATCCTGCAGGCCCCGGACAAGCTCGGCCAGGCCCGCAGCCGGGTCCCGATGCTCGTCGCGATCATGGCCGGCACGTTCTCGACCTACCTGCTGCTGAAGGGGTTTTCCCGGATCTGGGACGTGCCCCTGTGGCTTGCGCTGGCCGTCGGCACGGGCGTGCTGGTGACCGTGCACCGCATTCTCAAGCCCCGGCTTGCCCGTCAGGTCACAGAGCTTGCACCGCGCGCGAGCTCGGTCGGCGACCTGTTCACAATCCCGGTGATCGCCGGCGCGGCGCTGCTGTCATTCGCCCACGGCGCGAACGATGTCGCCAATGCGATCGGCCCGCTGGCTGCGGTCTACTCGTCGGTCACTACCGGCGAGGTGCTCGCACGGGTGGAGATACCGTTCTGGATACTCGGCATCGGTGCCGCCGGCATCTCGATGGGGCTGCTCCTGTACGGCCCCAAGCTGATTCGCACGGTGGGGTCGAAGATCACCAAGCTCAATCGTATCCGGGCATTCTGCGTGACCCTGTCGGCCGGGATCACGGTGATCATCGCATCGGCGCTCGGCATCCCGGTAAGCTCAACACATATCGCGATCGGTGCGCTGTTCGGGGTCGGGTTTCTGCGCGAGCATCTCGCCAACCGCGACAATGGCAATTCATTGCCGCTCAAGCCCATCCCGGAACGCCCGCTGGTCGTTCCCGACGAGCCGCCCGTCAGCGACAAGGTCCGGCGTCGTTACCTCGTGCGCCGCTCCCACCTGCTGACGATCATCGCGGCGTGGCTGATCACCGTGCCGGCCAGCGCTCTTCTGTCCGCAGGCATTGCACTCACGATGCGCCACTTCGGCATGATCACTATCGGCTGAATCAGATCCGCTCGACGATCATCGCGATCCCCTGGCCGACGCCGATGCACATCGTGCACAGCGCGTAACGTCCGCTGCGACGGTGCAGTTCGTTGACCGCGGTCAGCACCAGCCGGGCACCGCTCATGCCGAGCGGATGACCGAGCGCGATCGCACCCCCGTTGGGATTGACGTGCTCGGCGTCGTCGGGAAGTCCGAGTGCGCGCAGTACGCCGAGCGCCTGTGCCGCGAAAGCCTCGTTCAGCTCGACCACGTCCATGTCGGCCAGCTTCAGGCCGGTGCGATCGAGTACGCGCCGGGTCGCCTCGATCGGGCCCAGGCCCATCACGCGCGGCGCGAGCCCGCTGGTCGCGCTCCCCACGATACGCGCCCGCGGATCGAGCCCGAGGCGCTTCGCCCCGCGCTCGTCAGCGAGCAGCAGTGCAGCGGCGCCGTCATTGACACCGGCGGCGTTACCCGCGGTGACGGTACCACCGGCCCGGAACGCGGCCCGCAGCCCCGCGAGGCTCTCGGCGGTAGTCTCAGGACGCGGGTGCTCGTCGTGTTCGACGACGAGGTCGTCGCGTTTGCGGCGCGGTATGGATACCGGCTGGATCTCGTCATTGAATATGCCGCGCGCGATCGCGTGGCCGGCCCGCTGCTGCGACCGGGCAGCGAAGGCATCCTGGTCCTCGCGCGAGATGCCATGCTCCTCGGCGACGTTCTCGGCAGTCTCGCCCATCGAGTCGACGCCGTAGAGTTCACGCATCCGCGGATTGATGAAGCGCCAGCCTATAGTCGTGTCGTGGATCTCGGCTGCGCGGTCGAAGGCGCGTTCGGCCTTAGGCATCACGAACGGTGCGCGCGACATGCTCTCGACGCCGCCGGCGACGGTGAGTGAGGCCTCACCCAGGCGCAGCATGCGGCCGGCGTGGGCGATCGCGTCCATGCCGGATCCGCACAGGCGGTTTACCGTGACACCGGAAGTCTCCACCGGGTATCCGGCCAGCAACGCGGCCATGCGCGCCACGTTGCGGTTGTCCTCGCCGGCCTGGTTGGCGCAGCCGAGGATCACGTCGTCGGGCGCCTGCTCGGCGAGCGCCGGATGGCGTTCGAGCAACGTGCGCAGCACCATTGCTGCGAGGTCATCGGCACGCAAAGTGGACAGCGCGCCGCCGAAGCGGCCTATGGGCGTGCGCACACCGTCGAGGATCAGGGCCTCGCCAGCTTTGGCCTGCGACATGTTCAAACTCCGTGTGTTGGTGAGCCCACGCGAGCGGGCTATATCTCAATGCCCGTGAGGAATCACCGCGGTGGTCTCGATCTCGATCTTGGCCCTGGGCTCCATCAGCGCCACCACCTGCACCACCGCCATCGCCGGGAAATGCTTGCCGATCACTTCCCGATAGGTGCGCCCCACGTTTTGCAACTGTGCGTTGTATTCGTCGCGGTCGGTGATGTACCAGGTCATGCGAACGATATGCTCGGGGCCCGCGCCGCCGGCGCGGAGGATCTCGAGCGTGTTCTCGAGCACCTGCCGGAACTGGTCAATGAAATCGTCGGAATGGAAGCGCCCGTGCGCGTCCCAGCCGACGATACCGGCGACGTAGACCTGGCGTCCCTCGGCGAGCATCGCGTTCGAGTACCCCGAGGGTCTCGGCCAGCCTTCGGGCAGCAGCGGCCTCGGCAGGCCGCCGGCAGGTTCGTGCTTCGTTTTCGAATCAGGCTTGTACATCAGCATTCATCCTGTGAGCAGTCTCAGCCGCCACTCCTCGCGGCCAGCGTCTGGCGGGCAATGACGACCTTCTGGACCTCGGTCGCACCCTCGTAGATACGTAATGCGCGGATCTCGCGGTACAGCTCCTCGACCTTCACGCCGCTGATCACACCCATCCCGCCGAAGATCTGCACCGCCTTGTCTATGGTGTGCTGCGCCGTCTCGGTGGCATGCAGCTTGGCCATCGCGGCCTCGCGGGTCACGCGCCGTCCGGTGACATCGCGCGTCCACCCCGCGCGGTAAACGAGCAGCGCGCTGCTATCGACATCGAGCGCCATCTCGGCGAGCATCGCCTGGATGATCTGCTGGTCGGCCAGTACGCCGCCGAACAGCTCGCGCGTGCTGGCGCGCTCCAGCGCCTCGTCCAGCGCGCGCCGAGCGAAACCAAGCGCTGCAGCACCGACGGTGGAACGAAACACGTCCAGCGTCCCCATCGCGGCCTTGAAACCCGCGCCGGCTTCACCGAGCAGACGCTCACCGGGCACGCGGCACCCTTCGAACGCAAGCGTCGCGAGCGGGTGCGGTGCGATGACCTGCTGGCGCTCGACCACCTTAAGGCCCGGCGTGTCGGCATCGACGATGAACGTACTGATGCCGCGCGCCCCAGGTGCCTCACCGGTGCGTGCGAACACGGTGTAAAAATCGGCAAGCCCGCCGTTGGAGATGTAGGTCTTGCCACCGTCTAGCACGTACCCGCCGTCGCGCGCACGCGCGGTCGTCTCCATGTTCGCGACATCCGACCCGGACCGCAGTTCGGTAAGTGCGAACGCAGCGATCTTCTCGCCGCGCCGCACCGCCGGCAGGTAGGCCGCCTTCTGCTCCGGCGTTCCGAACAGCGTGATCGTCCCGCTGCCCAGCCCCTGCATTGCGAAAACGAAATCGGCCAGGCCCGAATGGCGCGCGAGTGTCTCGCGGATAAGGCAGAGCGAACGCACGTCCAGCACTTCGTGGCGCCCGCCGTACTCGGCAGGGACCACGTAGTCGAGCCAGCCGCCTTCGGCCAGCGCACGACACAGCGACCGGCACTCGGCGTCGAGGTCTTCACCGTGACCATGGCGGATATTTTCGCTGGCCCATGCGTCTATCTGCGTGGCCAGTTCGCGGTGATGGTCATCGAAAAACGGCCATTCGAGGAAGCTGCGATCGGCCATCGTCAGTTACCCTCGAACTTCGGCCGCTCGTGTGCCACGAAGGCGTGGTAGGCACGGGCGAAATCCTGCGTCTGCATGCAGATCGCCTGCGCCTGCGCTTCCATCTCTATGGCCGTATCGAGGCTCACGTCCCATTCGACGTTGAGCTGATTCTTGGTAATACCATTGGCAAAGGTCGGACCCGAGGTGATACGCGCCGCAAGCCCGTGCGCGGTTTCACCCAGTGATTCCGGCTCCACAACCTGGTTGTAGAAGCCCCACCGCTCGCCCTCCTCGGCGCTCATCGATCGGCCCAGGAACAGGAGTTCCGAGGCTCGACCTTGGCCAATGATGCGAGGCAGCATCGCGCACGCACCCATATCGCAACCAGCGAGGCCCACACGGTTGAACAGGAACGCCGTCTTCGCATCGGGCGTCGCAAGCCGCAGGTCGGAAGCCATCGCGATGATCGCACCGGCGCCGACGCACACGCCTTCCACCGCCGAGATCACCGGTTGTGGACACGCACGCATGGCCTTCACGAGATCCCCGGTCATGCGGGTGAATTCGAGCAACCCGCGCATGTCCTTGTCGACCAGCGGACCGATGATCTCGTGCACGTCGCCGCCGGAGCAGAAGTTGCCGCCAGCGCCGCGCACGACCACGCACTTGACCGCATCCACGTAGACGAGCGCGCGGAAGGTATCGCGAAGTTCGGCGTAGGACTCGAAGGTCAGCGGGTTCTTGCGCTCCGGGCGGTTGAGCGTGATCTCGGCCACCCCATCGGCGAACGACCAGAGAAAGTGGGTGGGCTTGAAGCGGGTGGGATCGTCAATCATTGCGGTCTTCATTTCCGGTGCGCGCCGACATGATCACGCGCGCGAGCAGGTCAGTGAGCTGATCGATCTCGTCGTTGCCGAGATCGGCGAAGGCCTCGTCGATCCACGCTTCGTGGGCGCGGGCCATTTCCTTGAACGCACGGTGGCCTTTCCGGGTCAGCCGTACGAAAAACGTGCGTCCATCCGACGGGGACCGGGTACGCTCGACGAGCCCATCATCGACAAGCTTGCCGACCACCCCGGTGACGTTGCCGTTGGACACCAGCAGCTGCCTCGACAGCTCCCCCATCGTGAGGCCAGCCGGGTTGCGCGTCAGCGCCGCGAGGATGTCGAAGCGCGGCAGCGTCGAGTCGAACTGCGTGGTCAGGTTGTTACGCAGGCGCTTCTCGATCAGCGTCGTGCACGAGAGCAGGCGCAGCCACAGCCGCAGCGAACGCTTGCTGTGCGGCGCGCCTCCGAACTTTTCCATCAACTGGACGACTTTTTCACTCATTGATACACGCTTTCATTGCCGTGACAGTGGACCGGCCGGGGTCCACTCGCTACATGATTTCGCCACCCGCCACGACCAGCGACTGTCCGGTGATCGCGCGATTGACCGGCAGCGCCAGCCAGACGACCGCCGCGGCCACCTCGTCGACCTCGACGAGCCGGCCCTGCGGGTTGCTCTTCACGAACTCGGTCAGTGCCTGGTCCCGGCTGCGGCCGGTTTTTTCTACGATCCGGTCGAGCGAACGCGAGACCAGCTCGGTATCGGTGAAGCCCGGGCAGACACAGTTGACCGTGACCGGCTTACGCGCCATCTCCAGTGCCAGCGATCGGGTCAGCCCCACCACGCCGTGCTTGGATGCCGTGTAGGCAGAAGTGTACGGATAACCCTTCAATCCTGCAGTACTTGCAATATTGATGATCCGGCCCTGCCCCGCGTCGAGCATCTGCGGCAGTGCAGCACGCGTGCAAAGGAACGTACCGGTCAGGTTGACATCGAGCATCTGCCGCCATTGCTCGACCGTGGTACGCATGAACGGCGCAGTACTCTCACCGCCTGCATTGTTGACAAGTATGGTCACCGGCGCGGTACTTCCGGCCGCCTCGAATGCGTCGGCGACCGACGCCTCGTCGGTGACGTCCAGCCGCTGCCACCGCGCCCCGGGGAGCGCGGCCGCGACCGACTCGAGGCGCTTCTCGTCGCGGCCCATCAGCGTCACACCAGCGCCCGCGGCCGCAAGGGCTTCGGCGGACGCTCGGCCGATCCCGGTGCCGCCGCCGGTCACGACCGCGTGTTGTCCGGCCAGTAGCTGCTCGGCCACGACTCAGGCCTTCAGGGACAACATATCGGCGGCGCGCTGCAGGTTGCGCGCGAGCTGCGCCACACCCGCCTCGTACTGCGGCGGCACGTGCACGCCCCGGTATCCGAACTCCGCGGCCGCCCGCAGCGTCCAGTGCGGGTCGGCCAGGTGCGGGCGCGCGAGCGCGCAGAGATCGGCACGGCCCGCGGCCAGAATGCTGTTGACGTGATCGACCTCGTAGATGTTGCCGACCGCCATCGTCGCGCATCCGAGCTCGTTGCGAATACGGTCGGAGAATGGCGTCTGGAACATGCGCCCATAAACGGGCTCCGCGTCAGGCGTGGTCTGGCCCGCCGACACGTCGATCAGGTCGGCGCCGGCCTGCACGAAGGCCTCGGAGATCCTGACCGCGTCCTCGCCCGTGATGCCGCGTTCACCGACCCAGTCGGTCGCGGAGATGCGCACCGCCAGAGGCTTTTCCGCAGGCCACGTATCGCGTATCGCGCGGAAAACCTCCAGCGGGTAGCGCAGGCGGTTCTCCAGGCTGCCGCCGTACTCGTCGGTACGCCGGTTGGTCACCGGCGTGATGAAGGCCGACAGCAGGTAACCGTGGGCCGCGTGCATCTCGAGCATGTCGAACCCGCACTCGATCGCACGCTCGGTCGCGGCCACGTACTCGGCCAGCACCCGGTCCA
Organism: Gammaproteobacteria bacterium; assembly: GCA_003567855.1. Lineage (GTDB taxonomy): Bacteria > Pseudomonadota > Gammaproteobacteria > Steroidobacterales > PWYM01 > PWYM01. Next base: position 14,609 of record PWYM01000115.1, read on the forward strand.
TGTCCTCGCGGGTCATGGGCCGCGGGACCTGGTTACCCTCGTCCCACGGCACGTCCGACGCCGAGATGATCGGCCAGTTGCCCTCCGGCAGAGGCTTGTCCATGCCGTCCCAGGCAAGGCGCGTGGAACCCTTGGGGCCCGCGTGACCGAGCTGCAGGCACATCTTGGCCTCGCTGTGCCGGTGCACGTAGTCGACGATGCGCCTCCACGCGGCAACGTGCTCGTCATTGTAGATGCCGGTACACCCCGGGCTGATCCGGCCCTCGGCCGAGATGTTGGTCATCTCTGTGTAGACGAGTCCGGCGCCGCCCTGCGCACGTGCACCCAGGTGGACGAGGTGGAAATCGTTGGGTGTGCCATCCACTGCGCTGTACATGCACATCGGTGACACCACGACGCGGTTGTTGAGCGTGAGATCCTTGATACGGAAAGGCGTGAACATGGGCGGACGCGCTTTCTCCGGCCGCTTGCCTGTCGCCCGTTCGTCGAACCACTTCTCGACGCCCTCGAGCCAGTCGCGGTCTCGCACGCGGAGGTTTTCGTGGCTCACCCGCTGGCTGCGCGTGAGCAGCGAATAGGTGAACTGCACCGGGTGGAAATCGAGGTAGCGCTCCACGGTCTCGAACCACTCAGTGGAGTTGCGCGCCGCGCTCTGGATCTTGAGCACTTCCAGGTGGCGCTCTTCCTGGTACTGCTCGAGGCCCTGCTCGACCGACAGCGACTTGTCGTGCAGCACTTGGGCGAGCTTGATCGCGTCTTCCAGCGCCAGCTTCGTGCCGGAGCCGATCGAGAAATGCGCCGTATGCGCCGCGTCGCCGAGCAGCACAAGATTGCGGTGGTGCCACCGCTCGCACAGGACCCGCGGGAAGTTCAGCCACGCCGACCCGCGCAGATGGCGCGCGTTGCTCATCAGCTCGTTGCCGTCGAGATGGCGCGCGAAGATGCGCTCGAGCGTACGACACGAGTCGTCCTGACTCATCTCACCGAAACCGAAGGCTTTCCAGGTGCGCTCGGAGCATTCAGCGATGAACGTCGAGGTGTCGGCGTCGAACTGGTAGGCGTGCGCCCAGATCCAGCCATGCTCGGTCTTCTCGAACGCGAAGGTGAATGCATCGAAACGCTTGTGGGTTCCGAGCCAGACGAACTTGTTCTTGCGCACCTCGATATCGGGCTTGAAGAATTCAGCGTACTGGGTCCGCCACTTGCTGTTGAGCCCATCCGAGGCGATAACGAGGTCGTAGCCCGAGTAGTCATCGAGGTTCGGTTCGATCTCGACCTCGAACTCGAGACGCACACCCAGCTCGCGCGCGCGCTCCTGGAGGATACCAAGCAGCTCCTTGCGGCCGATGCCTATGAACCCATGGCCGGTCGACGTCTCACGATGCCCGTCGACGACGACATCGATGTCGTCCCAGTGCACGAAACTGTCAATGATCGTGCGAGCCGTATCGGGGTCATTTACGCGCAGATTCTCCATCGTCTGATCGGAGAACACGACGCCCCAGCCGAAGGTGTCACCCGGGCGGTTTCGCTCGAAGACGACGATGTCGTGATCCGGATTGCGAAGCTTCATCGAGATGGCGAAATACAGGCCTGCCGGCCCGGCACCCAGACACGCGATTTTCATCGGCACACTTTCCTTTTTGGCTCAACGACGCACGCGTCGGGCGCGGGGCGCTGACGAGGCGCGCAGCTGCGGTTCAGCAACGGATCAGAATTTAATTTAATCATAAAATAGTTTTGGTTGCCAATCACGGCGAACCGAAAACTGGCGCCATGACGCGTCCGCGCGGGATGGGCTGCGGCGTCGCGCAGATCGCGACCGCATGTCGGTCAATGAGGACGGCTTTCCGGGGTGCCCGCAAGCTGTAGCGCATCGGTGTCGATGATATCGCCTTCCTTCATCACGAGTTCGATCCGCTTGGCATTGTCGATGTCCTCGGTCGGATCCGCGGACAGCAACACTGCATCTGCGAGCTTGCCTTCGGTGATCGAGCCGAGTTCGGACTCCAAGCCGAGGAATATTGCACCATTCAGCGTTGCGATACGGATGATGTCGAGCGGCGCGATCCCGGCATCGGCGAGCAGCTCCATCTCGCGGTGTGCGGCCGGACCGATGGTCTGGTCGGACCCCAACACGAGGATTCCGCCCGCATCGTGCACGCGCCTGACATTTTCCTGCGCAATGGGTGTCATGATCTTCATCCACTGCGTCCATGGACTGCGCGCCCACTCCTCACGCTGCCCGGTGCGCAGCTCGTCGATCTCCTCGGCGCTGTACGTGGCCCGGTACAGCGGCTGGTCGAGGTGTCCGGGATCGTCGACGAGCCGGCTGTAGCTCTCGCCGATCGTCAGGGTGGTGACCATGGGTATGCGCTTGGCCGCCATCAGCTGCACGTAGCCGTCACTCACCGGCCCCTGGATGACCGGGTGCGCCAGGGTATCGACGCCTGCGAAGACCGCCTCGCGGTGACGCAGCTCACCCGATGCGTGCACCGTCGTGCGTATCCCATGCGCGTTGTAGTACTCGACGATACGCTGCATCAGCTCGGGATCGAGCCTCGGAATCATCGGGCGCGAGCCCCAGCCGCGTTCCTCGTATGTCAGCTTGAGCACATCGGGCTCGCGCGCGATGTGCAGGTCCAGCGCCTCGCGCGCCTCGGGCCAGCTCTCCACGTCGGTGGAGCCTGGACCGCTGCCATGGCTGCCCGGGGCGGTGACGATCCCACCGGTCGCGAATATACGCGGCGCAACGAGCGTGCCCGCCCGCTCCTCCTCGCGCAGACCGAAAATATATTCGGGCAGGTTACCCGCGTCGTAGACACTCGTAACGCCGCTGTAGAGATAGCTGTGCAGCGCCTGGATGCCATAATCCCTGCGGATATCTTCCTCGCGCAACCCGTCGGGCGTAATCCGCGTGCCGCCCCGCAGGTGGATGTGCAGATCCATGAGCCCCGGAATCAGGTACTTTCCGCGGCCGTCTATCTCGCGACCCTCCACATCCGGCGCGAGCGCCGAAGGGATGACGGCTTCGAAACGCCCGTCACGCACGACCACGGTCATGTCCGACATCGGCGCGGCTCCGGTGCCGTCGATCACCGTCACATTGCTGAACGTCACCACGTCGGCCATCGCGACCGGGTGGAACCCCATGCCGAATGCGCCCACCGCGCAGATCACGCCGATCATTTGTCGTAAACCGGTCATATCAATTCTCCGGGCTGTAAAAGACGATGCCGTCGCGCATGACGAAGTCCACGCCGAGCACGGCCTCGATATCTTCGAGCGGATTGCCGGGCATCGCCACGATGTCGGCCAGGTGACCGACCTCGAGGCTTCCCACCGCCTCAATGCCGCCTGCACGTGCCGCGTCGACCGTCCCTGCCTTCAGCGCCTGCATCGGCGTCATGCCGATATTGACGTATTCGACGAACTCCCATGGATTGTCACCATGCGGGGATACGCCGCTGTCGGTACCAAGCGCTATGCGCACGCCCATCCGGTGCGCAAGCTCGGTCATGTCCTTGGGCTGTCGGCCAAGTTCGAGGAGCTTTTCGAGCACCTGGGGCGGCGCGTCGGCAAACGGGCCCTCGAGCATGGCCTCGCGGGTATCACCGACGTAGGTGATCGGGTACACGGTGGGGATCAGCCATGCGTCTTTCTCGATGAACAGGCGCATGGTCTCCTCGGTCGCCCACATTGCGTGTTCGATCGAATCGAAACCCGCGCGCAGTGCAGCCTCTATGCCCGCGCGCTCGTGGGCGTGGGCCGTCACCTTGCGGCCCAGCGCGTGCGCGGTCTCCGCGATCGCGTCGAGTTCCGCCTGGGTGAACTGCATGCCCGTACCGGCGGCGGTGTCGGACAATACGCCGCCCGTGGCGGTGACCTTGATCACATCGGCACCGCGCCGAACCATTTCGCGCACCGCTCGCCTGCAGTCATCCGGACCGTTGCAGGTTCCGGTCGCGGGCAACGCGTCGCGCACTTCCTCGCGGTATCCGTGAAAGTCGGCATGACCACCACTGGGCGTGATCGCCGAACCCGCCACCAGTAGGCGCGGGCCGGGCACCAGGCCGTCGGCAATCGCGTCGCGCAGCGCGAACGCCGCGTAGCCGCGCGAACCCAGGTCACGCACGGTCGTGAACCCGCTGCGAAGCGTCTTTTCGGCGTTGTGAGCCGCGAGCAGCGCGAAGTACTCGTCGGGCTTGCGCACATAGAGGTCGCGGGCACCGGCCGTGGCCTGCGCGGTCAGGTGCACATGCAGGTCAATGAAACCGGGCATCACGAAGCGGTCCGACAAGTCGATGACCCGCGCCGTCCCATCGAGCCCGAGGGTGTCCGCGGTCGCATGACCCTCGTGAATCGCCTCGATACGCCCTGCCCGAATGACCACCGTGGCAACCTCGACGGGCGCCTCACCGGGGACCGCAAGCAGCGTGCCGGCATGCACGATCGTGACCGCGTCTGTGCCCCCGTTCCCGGCAGCACTTGTTGTGCCGACGCCTGTAGTCACGACGAGACACAAGGCCAACGCGACATGTTTCAAACGTTGCATTTCCATCCTCCCCCATCGACCGCCCATTTCAAGTTAAAAATACCTGCCAACGCCCTTGGGCGTCCACCAGACCGCGCCGAGAACGCTGACACTGCGCCTCCCATGCGGTCATTCGAGCCTGCAGGATGACCGCAAACACTGCGTGACACTGAAGTTATTTTAGATCTATACAATTGTTGACGAATTTGGCATTGTATGCGCGAGCACCTTGTCAGAAAAACACCACACATTGGGCACTTAGCGACGTTTCCATTCGCCGGGAGGGATCATCATGAAAGCAACAATCACCCGAAGCGCACTGACCTGCGCTTCGACACTGGGCCTGATGGCGGCCGTACCCGCGCTCACGCTCGGGACTGCCGTCGCCCAGGAAATGCGGGGTCAACAGCCCACCGCTGCCCGCACCATCGACGAGATCGTCGTTACCTCGAGGCGACGCGGCGAGGAGCTCCTGCAGGAGGTCCCGGCAACGATCACGGCCTTCAGCGGTGACCAGCTCGACCGCCTCGGCGCGCTCAACTTTGACGAATTCGCCTACCACGTCCCCGGGCTCACCTTTGACGACGAAGGGCCGGGCCAGAAACGCTACACCGTGCGCGGCATCCAGTCGGCCGGCCAGCAGCAGACCGCCGTCTACTACGACGACATCCCGCTGCCGGGCGTGCAGACCGCCGGCGGCAACAGCGGCTCGCAGACGCCCGACCTCAAGCTGTTCGACATGGAGCGTATCGAGGTCTTGCGCGGCCCGCAGGGCACGACCTTCGGCGCCAACTCGCAGGCCGGCACGGTGCGTTTCATCACGCGCAAGCCGGTGATGAACGAGGTCGAAGGCCGGATCAAGGTGGGCGTGCACACGATCAGCAAGGGCGGCGAAGGCGGTGACTTCTACGCGATGCTGAACCTGCCGCTGGTCGAGGACCGCCTCGCACTGCGCACGGTTGCTTTCTACGATCGCGAGGCCGGCTACCTCGACAACAACCGCCTGCAGCTCAACAACTACAACTGGGTCGAGACCCATGGCGGACGCGCCACGTTGCGATGGACCCCGGCCGACAACGTCACCATCGACGCACAGGCCTGGGTGCAGCGTCGTGACAACGGCGGCACCTTCCGCTACAACCCCTTCGATTCATTTTCCGACGACCCCGACAACCTCGACTTCGTCGACGGAAACCTGAACCCGCTGACCGAAATCCGGCAGATGGCGTTCGCGCAGACCGGTGACCTGGTCAACATCGACTACGCCCGGACAGAGCAGCCCGACAACATGGAGCTCTACAGCCTCGCGGTGGAGTGGGATACGCCGTTCGCTGTCGTGACCGCCAATGCCGGCTATTTCAAGCGGGACTACTTCTTCAAGCGCGACTCGACCTGGGTGGTCATGAACCTCGGCGCGCGCTTTGACGGCTTCGATGACTTCGATCCGGTGCGCCCGGACCTCATCCCGGCGCTGACCGACCAGGCGCAGGATCTCCGGCAGCGCTCGATGGAGCTCAAGCTGCACTCGGTCGGTGACAGCCCCCTGCAATGGGTCGGCGGCGTCTACTGGCGCGAGCGTGATTCGAACTTCCGCAGTTTCGTGCCCGTTGTAGACGACCGCGGGCGCGTATTCGACCCTGGCACGCCGTTTGGCACGCCGGGAGAACCGGGCGCAGGCATCCCGGAGTGTCACCCGTGCGTGTTCGCGCGCGTGAACACCCGCAACATCGAGGAAATCGCGGTCTTTGGCGAGCTCAGCTACGAGCTGACCGACCAGTGGGAAGTGAGCGTCGGCGGCCGCTGGTACGAGGCCGAGCAGGCCGACGTCGGCAATCAGGCCTTCCCGTTCGCGCTGTTCCCGCCGGGCGACCCACCGGCCGACCTGCGCAGCTTCAAGGAGGACCAGTTCCTGACCAAGTTCCAGGTCTCGTACCGGCCCATGGACACCATGACACTCTACGCGCTGGCATCGGAAGGCTACCGGCTCGGCGGCACCAACCAGCGTGGCATCGTCGCCGTTCCGCCCGGCTATGAGTCGGACAACATCTGGAACTACGAGTTCGGCATCAAGACCTCCTGGCTCAACAACCGCCTGATCGTCAACTCGGCACTGTTCTGGATCGACTGGGAGAACATCCAGGTCGCCGGTAGCGACCCGACCGGCGCGTTCGGCTTCATCGGCAATGCCGGCGAGGCCGAGGTCCGCGGCGTCGAGTTCGAAGCCTACGCCCGGCCGACCGACAACTGGGACCTGTCGATGGGCTTCACCTGGCTCGAGAAGCGTGAACTCACCGAGGACCAGATCACCGACGAAGTGGTCGCTCCCGGGCGTGCCGGCGACAAGATCCCGTTCATCCCGGGATTCACGGCCAATGCGACCGCGCGCTACACGTTCAACCTGCCGGTGGACGGCTGGGACGCGTTCATCGGCGGCGAGTTCGTGCACCGTGGCAGCTCCAACTCGCAACTCGACACCACGTCGCGATTCAACCGGCGGCAGAACTCCTTCGAGATCTTCAATTTCCGCGTCGGTGCGGTCAACATCGCGGAAGATCTGGATCTCACGTTCTACGTACGCAACGCGTTCGACAAGCGTGGGGACCTGCGGGTGAGAACCGAGGATTCGCTGCTCACGGTGAAATGGACCAACCAGCCGCGGACGTTCGGGATGGACCTTTCCAAGCGCTTCTGAGGGCATGAGGGGCCTCCGGCCGGTGGACCTGCTCCGGTCCACCGGTCGGAAACCCCATGATCGGAGCCCTATGGACATGCTGTACGGCGAGGCGCGACCATAGCCTGATGGATCGAAACCTCACATCCGATCGCTCGCCAGGCGCTGGCGAGCCGGTACAGGCGGGGCGAAAGCCCGTCTACGCGTCCCTTCGCAAGGGCCGCACTTATTACTGGTGCAGCTGCGGGCGTTCGAAACGCCAGCCTTACTGCGACGGCTCCCATCGCGGCACGGACTTCGAACCGGTGGCCTACACCGCTTCCGAAGACGGTGAGGAGGTGCTCTTCTGCACCTGCAAACGCACCGGTGATAGCCCGTTCTGTGACGGCACGCACAACAACCTGCCCGGCGGATACCGCGAGGACGATCCCCAAAGCACGGCGAACCAGGCTATTGGATTCACCGACGATACAGACGGCCCGATGCTGCGCCTCGACGGCGGCTGCTACGTCTACCGCGTCGCGTCCGCCACGCGGCAGCGCCACGGCAATGTCGAGTACTGCACCGTCATCGGACCGGCGCTTGGTGCACGCTACCAGTCCCAGTTCCACCTGCGTACGACAGACGATGCCTGGACGCCCATGGTGGGCTTCGGCGATCGTGACGTGGTGCTGCTGGTCGGCGCGGGCCAGGGCGAGATCGACATCGCCGGACGCACGTTCCCGGCGCAGCGCTCTGACGGGCTCCATGTTCGGCCTGGCGAATGCTTCCGCATCCGCTCTTCCAATGCCGCCTGCCCCCTGTCGGTGTTCGTAAGCGCATGCCCCGCCACCGACGCACCGTCATGGCCCGAGGGTCCTGCGGCCGACTTCGATGCGCGCTGGCCTGACCGGCGCGTCGTCGTCGACGAGGCTCAGCGCGAGACCATGGGCAGCCGCTTCTTTCAGCGCCTCGTCGATGCACGCGTGGGGAGCGAGCGCGCGACCCAGTTCATAGGCCATATCCCGCCTTCCAAGGCCGAGCCGCATCGCCACCTCTACGAGGAATCACTGATCGTGCTGGACGGCCGGGGCGTGATGTGGACCGAACACCTCAAGGCACCGGTAGAGGCCGGCGACGTGATCTTTCTCCCCCGCAAACAGCTCCACTCGCTGCAGTCCACCGCAGAAGACGGGATGTATGTCGTCGGGGTGATTCACCCCGGCACCAATCCGGCAATCAACTACTGACGACTAGCGGGCGGCGGCGCTCCAGCGCGGCCAGCAGCGCATCGATGTCGCTGTCATCGTTGTAGAAATGGAACGAGGCACGGACATTGCCGTCACGGCATGAAGTGACGATGCCGTCGGCAGCCAGCTGCTCCACGAGTGCGACGTCATTCGTCGAGCGGATCGCGACGGTGGGGCCACGCAGTGCGTCCTCGCGAGGTGTGGCGGTTGCGATGCCGGCATTCGAAAGACGGTCCAGGCACCGTCCCGAGAGCGTCACGATGCGCTGCTCTATCGCCGGCATGCCTGCGCGCTCGAGTATCGCAAGCCCCGCCTCAGTTGCATAACAGCCGACTACCGGTGGCGTTCCCGACTCGAAACGGCGCGCATCCGGCGCCGGATCATAGCCCGTGATGTCCATCGCGCCCGGATCGCGCTGGGCCATCCACCCGGTGCACGTGGGTACGAGCTGCTCGATCATCGATTCGCGAACGTACATGAAGCCGACACCCGCGGTACCCAGCATGTACTTCAACGTACCGCCGACGGCGACGTCCACGTCGAGTTCGCCGAGTGGTAACACCTGTGACCCTGCCGACTGGTAGCAGTCGAGCATGAACAGCGCGCCGCGTTCGCGCGCAATGCGTGCGATCGCTTCCACGTCGAGACGGCGTCCGTTGCGGTAACAGACATGTGTCACGGCGACCACGCGCGTGCGCTCGTCGATGAGCCGCTCGAAATGCTCGACCGGGATGTGGCCGTCGTCGGCGACAGGGGCGTGGACGACCTCGGCGCCACGTCGCTCCTGTGCATGCCAGATCTGGCCGTTGGTCGGAAACTCAAAGTCGCTGACGACGACACGGTTGCGTTTGCCGGAAAAGTCCAGGCAGCTCGCAAACGCATTGATGCCAGCCGATGCCGAGGTCGTCACCGCGATCTCGGCAGGTCGAACTCCGAACAGTTGCGCAAGCCCTGCGCGCACCGCCTCGTTACGACCCACCCAGTGCCCCCAGTCAGCGCCTTCCTCGAGTCGGAGCCGCAGGTAGTCTTCCATCGCGGCCTTTACCGACAGCGCAAGCGCGCCATAAGACCCCGAGTTCAGGTACGTCCTGCGTGCCAGTACCGGGAACTCGCGACGCCACGCCGCGACGCTGGAGTCGTCGAGTGGCTCGATTTCCGGCCGCGCTGTCATGCCTTGTTCAGCCATCGCATCGGTTTCCTACAGCCACAGGTCGAGTATCAGCCCCGCGATCGCAATCGGAGCAACGAAACGGATGATGAACAGCCACGTCGAGTAGCGATAGCCCTCTCCGAGGCCCAGTTCTTCCACGCTGATGACGCGACTGATCCCCCAACCGACGAACAGCGCGATCAACAGGCCATTCACCGGCAACAGTACGTTGGCGATGATGAAGTCCAGCACGTCGAAGGCTGTCATGCCGACGAACCGCCCGGTCCACTCGAGGGGAAAGAACGTGCCGAGCAGGTTGAACGACAACAGCGATGGCAGGCCAATCAGCCAGGCAAGCAGGCCCGCCGAAATCGTGACCCCGGGACGCTGCATCGCAACTCTTTCGCGCACGAATGCGACAACCGGTTCAAGCATGCCGATCGCGGTCGTGAAGGCGGCGAAGAATACGAGTGTGAAGAACACGACGCCGATGAACCAGCCGCCCGGCATCTGGCCGAACGCGACCGGCAGCGTCACGAAAATCAGGTTCGGCCCCTCGCCGGGATTGAGCCCGAACTGGAATACGATCGGGAAAATCGCGAGCCCGGCAAGAATGGCGACCAGCGCGTCGAGCGAACAGATCACGCCTGCAGAACCCGGCAGCGAAATCCCACGCGGCAGGTACGCGCTGTAGGTCATGATGACGCCGACGCCGATCGCGACCGAGAAGAACGCCTGGCCCAGTGCGAGCAGGATCGAATCGGTGGTCAGGCGAGCGAAATCGGGCGTGAACAGAAACGACACGCCGCCGGCAAAGTCCATCGTGAACACGTTGTAGACGACCAGCCCGAGCAGCAGCACGAACAGGCCCGGCATCATCACGCGCGCCGCAATCTCGATGCCGCGATTCACACCCCTGCACACGATCGCCACGGTGATTGCGATGAACAGGAAGTGCAGTACGACCTGGCGCCCCACGGAACTCGTCAACGCATCGAACTGTGCCAACGAGCCGGCGCCGTCAAGGCCGCGGAATGCATCGAGCAGCGCCAGCCAGACATAGTCCATGACCCACGCCGCCACAACGCTGTAGTAGCTGAGGCCGACGAAAGGAATCAGTACGCTCAGGCCGCCTATCAGTTTCCAGAAGGCCGGCCGTCGCTCCTCGGCGATCAGCCTGTTGACGCTGCCGACGGCACTGCTCCCGCCCCGCCGGCCGATGGTCATCTCCGCGGCCATGATCGGCACGCCGAGCAGGAACACGAACAGCAGGTACACCAGGATGAAGGCGCCGCCACCGTTTTCACCGGCAACGTACGGAAAGCGCCAGAGATTGCCCAGACCCACCGCGGCGCCGACCGCCGCGAACAGGAACGCCGGCGTCGAGGTCCAGCGCTCCACGGCGCGTGGCGCGCCGGTATCTTCGTGTCTCACGGTCTCTCCCCTCAGTGGCGCAACGCCGCGAGCGCGCTCTGCAACTGCTCCCCGTGCTCGTCGGCCAGCGCCGCATCGCGCAGTTCACGCAACCTGGCTGCCGGATCGTCTTGACTGGCGACCAGCTCGAGGTTCGCCATCAGCGTTTCGTAGTTTTGCGTGCCGCGGGCATGGGTGTCACCGTAGCCCTTGATCAACCGCTGGCAGCACGCGATCTCGACTGCAAGCGCATAATCGCGCCCCGCGGTCTCCGCGATACGCTCGAGCCACGCCTGCATCTTCTCGTGCTCGACCTTGTAACGCAGCGACAGCCTGCGGATACGCCGAAAACCCGCCAGCGTGTGCAGCAGCACGAAACCGCCAAGTTTATTTGTCGATACGTGACGCCCCTTGCGGGTGAACAGCCCCAGGAACCCCCGCAGCGCACGGCTGCCGAGAATCATCCGCCCGACTGGCGCCGGTAGTGTGTCGCAGATTTCCTCGACCCGCGGATGCATGAATTCGGTCACGTGCACGATCTGATCGGGCTTCGCGCGGACCTCGCGGCGGAAACGCTCGAAACGACTCGCGCGGGTCTTGAGGTCGGCAACGCGGATCGTGTCCTCGTAGGTCATCCACAGTGCCAGGTAACGCGCCGTCTCGCGGGTGAGCCCCCAGTCGCGTTCCGCGTCGTCCACCGCGAGTACCGGCTTGAGCCGGTCGAGGTAGAGATCGGCATAAGCCGGATCCTGGTAGTCGACGGTGCGTCGCACGCCCTCGCGGGCGGTCTCGTGCACGGCCTCGGGCAATTCAGCACGCACGCGCGCGAACAGTCGCTCACCCTCGGCGCTGCGCGCCTGCCAAGGGTCGGCGGCCTGCGGCTGCGTGACCTGCTCGGGCGTGGTCGTATCCGCGCGACCGGCGCGCGCCGCGTCGTAACCGGCAGCAAAGCCGGCAAGATTCGCGTCCACGGCCTTTCCGGAGGCGCGTATCGTGTCCTCGAAAGCCTCACGCGGCAAACCCAGTGCGCCGGAACCGGCCAGTGCACCGAACAGCACCGCGCTGATCACGCATCCCTTGTCTTCGGCGAGCGCCTGCATGTCGAAAGCGATCAGCTGGCGGGCATCGCGGCGCGCGCGGGCGAGGATGGCCTCACCGGGCGCAAGACCGTCGCCCATCGCGGACTTCTCCGAGATGGCGTACACGCGATGCGTGGAGCTGATCAGCGTCGTACGCTCCTTGGTCACGATCCCGCGCAGCATCGACCGCCCGGCTTCCATCAGTTCGGAGGCAATCACGATGTCGACGTCGCCGCTGGTGGGCATCAGCGCCAGCACGGGTTCGGTGCCCGCCTGGCGCGCCTCGTCCTCCGGGAACATCTCGAGGTAGTAGATCGTCGCCCCGGTGCGCTGCGCGACGCCGGGCACCGACGTGTACTGCGCGAGATAGCCGCCGCGCTCGGCAACCGACACCACCCAGCCGGCGAGCACACCGCCGCCCTGGCCGCCGAGTGCTGCGATCGCGAGCGTCAGCGGGCGTGGCCCCTCGGGCTGCGGCTGCCCGCGGCCCACTTCGCCGGAGGTCACCGTGGTGGGGTGTTCAGCAGGCATGTCGCGCCCTCCTGGCATCGGCGCGGCGCTGCAGGTAGCCGATCACGCCGTCGCGGATGCGCTGCTGGAAGCGGTCCCAGCCAGACGGGTTGTAGACGATACTCGCGCGGTAGAACGACGGACACAGCACCGCCGCGTGCGCGACCTCGCCGCACAGCCCGCAACCCACGCAGCTGTTGTCGATGCTCGCGACCGGATCATCGCGCAGCGGGTCCGGGTTGGGCTTGACCGACAGCGACGGACAGCCCGAGAGGCGTATGCAGGAGTGGTCACCGGTGCAGGTGTCCTCGTCGATCCCGAAGCGCTCACGCACGACCCGCTTGCCTTCCTTCAGAGCGGTCTGGACCAGCGGTTTGAGGCGTCGCTGCTTGTTCAGCATGCACTCCGACTCGGCGATCACGACCTTCGGCCCCTTGCGATCCGTGGTCATCGCGTCCTTGAGCGCACCCTTCATCGCCTTGAGGTCGTAGGTGGTCACGCGCTTGACCCATTTCACGCCGACTCCACGCACGGCATCGCCGATGTCATGACGCGTGCTGCGTACATCATTAGCGGCGCGCGACGACAGGATGTCCTGGCCCCCGGTCGCCGCCGAGTAGCCGTTGTCGACGATCACGACGACGTTGTCGCTCTGGTTGAACACCGCGTTGCCGATACCGCTCGTCAGCCCGTTGTGCCAGAAACCGCCATCGCCCATGACGCTGATCGTGCGCTGGTTCGCGCCCTCGGTGTTGAACGCCGATGAGCCCGAAGCGCCGAGGCCGTATCCCATGGTCGTGTTGCCGATATTGAACGGCGGCAGGATCGAGAACAGGTGGCAGCCGATGTCGCAACTGACGTGGAACTTGCCGATCTCGCGCTCGAGCAGTTTCATCGCGGTGAATACGGGGCGCTCGGGACAACCGGTGCAGAATCCCGCCGGGCGCTGCGGCACGACCTCGGAGAGCTCCGGCCCCGCGTCGACGCCATTGCCGGCACCGTTTGCCCGGGCGTCGCCGTTACCGGTCGAAGCCGGTACGACGACCGGCTTCGCGCCCTGCCCGGCCCCGGTGTCGCGCGCGCGGTCAGCGTCCAGCAGCTCCGGCGCCCAGCGCTCGAGGAAGGCGCGTGCGCTGCGGCGCATCACGTCGCCGGTATATTCGCCGGCCTTCGGAAACACGTCCTTGCCCGATATGGCGGTTTGCAGATCGGCACGGCGCAGGATCGTGTTGAGGCTGAACTCGATGTATTCGGGCTGGCCCTCCTCGACGATCAGCACCGCACGCTTGCCAGCGCAGAAGCGGTGCACTTCGCTGTCGATCAGCGGGTAGGTCACGTTCAGCACGTAGATCGGCAGTCGACAGCGGCCGAAGCTGTCGGCGAGGCCGAGGCCCTGCAGCCCGCGGATCAGCGTGTTGTAGAGGCCGCCCTGGACGATGATACCGACATCGCCGTCGTCGGCCCCGAGGAATTCGTTGAGCTGTTCACGCTCGATGAATTCCACTGCCGCCGGCCAGCGCTTGTCGATTTTCTCGTGCTCGTGAAGAAAGTTCGCAGGCGGCAGTACGATGCGGCTGGTGTCGCGATTGGGCTTCTCCATTGCATCCTGCAGTCGGTACTTCGGACGCACGTTGTCGCGCGCGGTGAAGCGCCCGTACACGTGGCAGGCGCGCACGCGCAGCTCGAGCATGACCGGCGTGTTGGACGCCTCCGACAGCCGGAAGCCCTGTTCGACCATGTCGACGATGCACGGCAACGTCGGCCGCGGATCGAGCAGCCACATCTGCGACTTCATTGCGAAGGCGTGGGTGCGCTCCTGCATGATCGAGGAGCCCTCGCCGTAATCCTCGCCGACGATAACCAGCGCGCCACCGGTCACGCCGCCCGACGCCACGTTTGCAAGCGCATCGGACGCGACGTTGGTGCCGACCGTCGACTTCCACGCGACGGCACCGCGCAGCGGGTAATTTACCGACGCGGCCAGCATCGCTGCGGCCGCCGCTTCGCTGGCGCTGGCCTCGAAGTGCACGCCCAGCGAGTTCAGCAGCGGCTCGGCGTCGGCGAACACATCCATAAGGTGCGAAATCGGCGCCCCCTGGTAACCGCCCACGTAGGCGACACCGGACTGCAGCAGCGCCTTGGTGACGGCGAGGATGCCTTCGCAGCGGATTTCCTCGTCCGCGCCCTTGCGCAGCAGCTCGACTTCCTTCGCAAACGACCGTTCAGCCATCGTCACTCCTTCGTGGCCCGTACCCGGTCGGACGACCGCCCGGCCGGCACCTGCCGACTGCGCGACCCGGGACCACCCGTTTTAGTTCAAGCATGAAATAGTATGCGACAAATGACACCTGCTGTCGCCCCCATCAGCGCCCGCCGGCCGCCTCTTCGCCATCGGCCGGTCGCGAACCGGCCTCCTCTGAGGGCGCCGGTTCCTGCGCTGCGGCAGGCTCGTCGGGGGCCGTGCCGCCGGGCGTGTCGGGTTCACCCTGGACGACCCGGACCGGGAACGGATCCGTCATCGACCCCGCGTACAGCGAACGGTGCGGGAACGGGATCTCGATCCCGGCCGCGTCGAACGCGACCTTGATGTCGAGCTGGATGCTGTTGCGCAGCTCGAGAAAATTCTCCCGCCGGGCCCAGACCGAGAACTGCATCTCGAGCGCCGAATCGCCGAAGCCGAGAAAGATGAACAGCGGTGCCGGATCGTCCAGGCAGCGCGGGTTGCTCTCGGCAACCGCGAACAGGACCGAGCGCACGCTCGCGATGTCCTCGCGATAGGCAACGCCGATCGTCAGATCCAGGCGCCGGATCGGGAATCGTGTCAGCGTCGTGACCTCCGACCGGATCAGCGTCTCGTTGGGAATGCGTACGAACAGGTTGTCGAAAGTACGCAGCTTCACCGACAGCGCGTCTATGGACAGAACTTCGCCAGTCGTGCTGCCGACCCTGATCACGTCGCCGACCGAGAACGGCCGCTCGCCGATCAGGAACAGGCCGCTGATCAGGTTCGACGCAGACGTCTGCGAAGCGAAACCGATCGCCACCGTCAGCACGCCGGCGGCGCCCATCAGCACCGCGAGGCTGAAACCCAGCTCGCGCATCGCCGAGGCGATGAACAGCGCCAGGATCAGGTAGAACACGAGCCTGCGGATGAGCATCACGTGGTGGGTCGTGAAGCGACGGCTCGCGAGGCGCCGCGCGAGGCGGCTGGCCATCGACGCGACGACGAAGCCGATAACGAGCAGCAGCATCGCACGCGAGATAATCAACGCCTGCGGGCCGGAAAACATCGTCCACAGCGAGTCGAGCATCTCCGCCCCCTCAGCCGCCGAAGAGTACGCTGAACGCGCGCACCAGTGTCGTTCGTCCGCCGGCCTGGCGCGGACCACTCAGCAGCTCGACCTGTCCGGCCGCCGACGGCGCGTTGCGCCCGACCTGGATCGCGGCGAGATCACCGTCCTTCTCCCGCACCATCGACACCTCTTCGGTCCAGACCGCGCCATCGCCGCTTCCGAACACGGACAGCATCGGCACCGGCAGGCTGAGCTTCTCGAGCGGCAACACGCTGGACGCATCGTTGCGAACGATCAGCGGCGTGATCGCTCGATGCGGCCGACGCGGCACTTCCTCCAGCGCGTGCCGCGCATGCGTGCGCGCCGAGTAGCAGAACTCGCCTTCGCGCGTTGACGGCCCGAACCAGGTGTCCGACAGCGGCACCATCGGAATCTCCCGCAGGAGCTGGTGCTCGCCGGCGCGCACCTCCAGCGTCAGCGGGGTCGACAGGTACAGCTTCGTCTGCTGGCCGCTCGGCAGGTACACCGGACTTCGCGGGCGGATCACCACGGGTCGATCGGCAAGTCGCGGCCTGAGCTGCAGTCGGGGCTCTCCGGTTGCGAATACGTAGCGCTCGTGTGTCTCCGGCAGCGTGTCGGCGGTCAGCTGCTGCACCGACCAGTGGACATCGTCCGGGTTTTCGGCGGCATGAGACCACGCCAGCCGCCATTCATCGGCGAGGCGCTGCACGTGCAGCGTCAGTGGCCCGATGGTAAAACGCGACACCGGTCCGTCTTCGAGTCCGACGGGCTGCCACCACAGCGCGGCCGTGCTGTCGGGCCCGGTGGGCCGTGTCGCCTTGATTGCACGTTTACTCACAGGCGCATTGTAGACAGGAGTGCAGCATCGCGTGAGATGAGAATACTTCTCATTGTATTTCAATATGATGCGACTGGCCTTCGGCAGCCGGGACGGTACAATCAGGCCACACTCAAAGAGGAGACCCAAGGAGGGGTGAACTGCGATGAGCGACAACACGACTGACAAGACGACGACCCGACGCAACTTCCTGCGCACGACGATGCTCAGCGCCGCCGCACTGCCGGCCGCCGGGGCACTGCTGCAGTCACGGCCCGCGGCCGCCGGCGGCATGGACCGGCTGTCGGAGGATGACGATGCCGCGCGTGCCCTCGGCTACGTGCACGACGTCGCTGACGTCGACACTGACCGCTGGTCGAACTACGAGGAAGGTCAGCTCTGCAGCAACTGCCAGCTCATCGGTGGCGACGCTGACGAGCAGTGGCGCCCGTGCGACATCTTCCCGAACAAGCTCGTAAACAACGACGGCTGGTGCAGCGCGTGGGTGCCCAAGAGCTGAAGCCATCGCCGTAGCGGCCCGCCGGGCCGCACGCTGAATACGGGGCCGGCCCCTGCAAGGGGGGCTGGCCCTTTTTTTGCGCCGCCTCATGCGCCAGTCCGCCCGCCAGTGACAGCCGGACGAATCCGCCAGGCGCTGCGTCGCGTATCGGTTCGAGGTTGCCCGCCGATCGACGGCGCGTTGCCAGGGTCCGGAGACGGTGGCAGTCTGCCTCCTCCCGGCATGGAAGCCAGGCCAAACCCGGCGGCCGCAGGCGCAACAGGAGGCGAATGCAGTGGCCAGTTCCAAGTGGAAAATAAACTTGAACGACGACAGACCGACAGAAGACGAAGCCCGTGCAGCCGTGCGAACGCTGCTTCGCTGGGCCGGTGACGACCCCGAGCGCGAGGGGTTGCTCGACACCCCCAAGCGCGTCGTCAAGGCCTACGGTGATTGGTTCTCAGGCTACGCGGAAGATCCGGTCGACTACCTGCAGCGCACCTTCAGGGAGGTCGAGGGCTACGACGAGATGATCGTGCTGCGCGACATCAGCTTTGAAAGCCATTGCGAACACCACATGGCACCGATCATCGGGCGTGCCCACGTCGGCTACCTGCCCGATCGCAAGGTCGTCGGCATCAGCAAGCTGGCACGCGTCGTCGACGCCTTCGCGCGGCGCTTTGTCGTCCAGGAAAAGCTCACCGCCCAGATTGCACGCTGCATCCAGGAAGTGCTCAAGCCCCAGGGCGTGGGCGTCGTCATCGAGGCGGCCCACCAGTGCATGACGACGCGCGGTGTGCACAAGGGCGGCGTGTCGATGGTGACGAGCCAGATGCTCGGCGCGTTCCGCGACGACGTGCGCACCCGCTCAGAGTTCCTCGAGAACATCGGGCGCCACCGCCTCGGCTGACGCATCACAAGGAACCTTGGGGGGCGACGGCAGGTCCACCACGGTAGGATGGCGGCGCCATCTCCCGCCCATACCCGAGTGACGCCTGCATGGACATACCCGCACCTGTACTGCTGCGTCGCGCGCTCGTGCCGCTGCTGCTGGCGGCATTCACGGCTCCGGTCGCATTCGCCGATCTCGCCGGCACGCTTCACGTCAAGCGCGATGCAGCGGAGCTCGTGCTCGAGGTGGAGGCCGGGGAAGAGGCGTTCACCGGCGGCGCGGTGTCCGACGACGCCGACACGCGACATGACGCTCTGCATGGCGTCACCGAAGCCCTGTACGACGTCAGCGCGATGTTCCGTCCGACGCTCAATGCCAATTGTCGGCTGCTCGAAATCCGCATTGGCGGCGGGTCTCTGGAGGCGGCGGGGCTTGCCGGACGACACGCGCCCGACGAGGCGCGTTCCGAACAGCTCCGAGCGCACGGGCGTCCGCTCGCCGCGGAGGCCCAGGATGAAGAAGCCGGGCAAGGCGCCTCCTCTGAGCAAGACGCCACGCCCCCGGACGCGACAGACGAGTCAGCTGCCGTCCCCGATGATGACGGGATGATCCGGGCGCGCTATGCCTTCGAGTGTGCCCGCCCACTCGCGCTACGCGACCTGATGGTCCCGGCGTTCGCGAGTTTCCCGGAACTCCGCCGGCTGGACGTCACCCTCGAGGATGAGCGCGGCGCGCGCGAGCAAACCCTGGCCGCATCCAGCCCCCTGCTGATGCTGCGCTGAAGCGCCGCAGCGCGACTGGCGTCTGCAGGCTGCGGCGCAGCAGCCGTCAGAACTGCGATTCCTCCAGCACCATCAGCGTCTCGCTGCCCGCCTCTATCGCGGCCTGCAACGCGCGGGCCTTCGGCAGCCAGTGCTCGGCAAAAAAGCGCGCGGTCACCTTGCGGGCGTGCAGATACTCGGTATCCGCGGCCCCACCTTCGAGCAGCGCCTGCGCCGCGAGCGCGCCGCGCGCAAGCAGCCAGCCTCCGGCGACGGTGCCCGTGAGCATCAGCAGGTTGACCCCGGCCGAACCCTGCGCGTGCGGATCGCTGGCGGCGTGTTCGAGCAGCCATTCGGTGGCGCTGCGCAAGGCATCGACGCCTTCCTCGAGCGCGCCACGGAGCACGGTGAATTCATCGCCGGCTTCAGCCAGTTCAGCGACGGTGCCCCTCATGTCCTCGATGAGGCTGCGCATCGCCTCGCCGCCATCACGCAGCACCTTGCGGCCGGCGAGATCGTTCGCCTGGATGCCGGTGGTGCCCTCGTAGATGGTCGTGATGCGCGCGTCGCGCAGGTACTGGGCGGCGCCGGTTTCCTCGACGTAACCCATGCCACCGTGCACCTGGATGCCCAGCGAGGTCAGCTCCTGGCCCACCTCCGTGCACCAGCCCTTGACGACCGGCGTGAGCAGGTCCACTCGCGCCACATGGTAGGCGCGCTGCGCATCGTCGCTGGCGTGGTGGGCGTAGTCGAGCGATGTCGCAGTGACGTAGGCCAGTGCGCGCATCGCCTCTATGCCCGACTTCATCGTCAGGAGCATACGGCGCACGTCGGGGTGATGAAGAATCGCGACCCGCCCCTCGTGGCCCGGCGCCTGCCCCTGCACCCGCTCGACGGCGTACGCGCGTGCCCGCTGGTAGGCCGCTTCCGAGACCGAAAGACCTTCTACACCGACGGCGAGCCGCGCGTGGTTCATCATCGTGAACATGCAGGCGAGGCCCTTGTTTTCTTCGCCCACGAGCCAGCCGATGGCGCCGCCGTTGTCACCGTAGGTCATCACGCAGGTGGGGCTGCCGTGAATGCCCAGCTTGTGCTCCACCGACGCTGCGTAGACGTCGTTGTGCTCACCCAGGGAGCCGTCGTCATTGACGAGGTACTTGGGCACCAGGAAAAGGGAAATGCCGCGTACGCCCTCGGGCGCATCGGGCAGCCTTGCAAGCACGAGATGGATGACGTTTTCCGTGAGATCGTGGTCACCCCACGTGATGAAAATCTTGCGGCCGGTGATGCGATAGTGACCGTCCTCCGGCACCGCGCGCGTCGTGATCGCCGCCAGGTCGGAGCCGGCCTGCGGCTCGGTGAGATTCATCGTGCCGGTCCATTCGCCGCTGATCAGTTTGGCGAGATAGCGCTCGCGCATCGCATCGGTGCCGTGCGCCTCCACGGCCTCGACCGCACCGTGCGTGAGCATCGGGCACAGTGAGAACGCGAGGTTCGCACTTTTCCACATCTCCATTGCGGCGGTGGCGACGAGGTGCGGCAGACCCTGGCCGTCATACTCCGGATTGCACGGCAGCGCCGGCCACCCGCCTTCCTGGAACTGGCGATACACGTCGCGAAAGGCCTCCGGTACCACGACGGCACCGTTCTCCACGCGCGTGCCCTCCTGGTCGCCGACCCAGTTCGTCGGCGCGATCACTTCGCCGGCGAAACGCCCGGCTTCTTCCAGCACGGTGTCGACGAGGTCAGGTGTAGCCGCCTCGAAGGCTTCAAGCCGGTTGAGATCTTCCAGCCCCGCGATGTGGTTGATCACGAAGCGCATGTCCTTGATAGGCGCGGTATAGCTCATTGGTCACTCCAGCTTGACCGGGAAGAATTCCCTGCTGATCTCCGCCACCTCCCCACCAGCGGCGCCCTCGCCCGAGTGTACCCCAGCACGGGGAGCGGCCACAGGGCGCAAAAACGGGGCCGCAAGGGCCCCGTCCGGTGGATGGCTGCAAACGCGTTCACCCTTTACGCGGCGACCTTGATCCGGCGCGGCTGGGCCTTGGCCTGCTTCGGGATTTCGACCACCAGCACGCCATTGCGGTCGGTCGCCTTGACGCCGTCGGCATCTACCGTCTCCGGCAGGATGAACTGGCGATGGAACCGGCCGAAGCCACGCTCGCGGCGTTCACGTACCGGTGCGTCCTCGTGCGCGATCTTCTCGCGCTCGCCACCCAGCGTGAGCACACCGTTGTCCAGCGTCAGTTCCACTGAGTCCGGATTGACGCCCGGCAGGTCCACGTAGAGCAGGAAACGGTCGCCGAATTCCTGGATGTCCACCGCGGGAATCCAGTCTGCGGTCGCGGCACTGGTGTCGCCACGATCGTCGGCGGCCAGCCCGTGGAACAGACGATTGAACCGGTCCTGCAGCTCGTTCATCGCGTCGAACGGCTCGTACCTCATGATTGCCATGACACTTCACCTCCACAGTCGGTCGTGTCGAACACCAAACAGAGTTTCCGCGGGCGCACGGCGCCTCGCGTTACAGGGGAGATGGGTCCGGGATGTCATTTTTCAAGACCGGGTCGGTCGCCGGCAACCGGCTGGCGGGGGTTACAATCGCATCCTGACGACTACCGCCGCAGATACGGACACCGCATGGGACTGGGGCACGCACACCACCACGGCGAGGCCGGCGACGACACCCCGGTCGACCACCGCGACAGCAAGCGCCGGCTGCGCATTGCGCTGTACCTGATCGGCGGCTTCATGCTCGCCGAGGTCGTCGGCGGAATCGTCGCGAATTCGCTGGCGTTGCTCGCCGACGCCGGCCACATGCTGACCGACACGTTGGCGCTCGCACTGGCCCTGATCGCGTTCCGCGTAAGCGAACGCCCCGCGACCCGCCGCCACACCTACGGCTACGACCGCATCCAGGTGCTCGCCGCCTTCGTCAACGGGCTGGTGCTGCTCGCGCTCGCCGCGTGGATCGTCTTCGAGGCTGTAAAGCGCATCCTCGCGCCGCAGCCGGTCATCGGGCCGATCGTTCTGATCATCGGCGTACTCGGCCTGGTCGTGAATGTCGCCGCGTTCCTCGTCCTGCACGGCGGTGACCGCAACAACCTGAACCTGAGGGGTGCAACGCTGCACGTGCTCAGCGACATGATCGGGTCGATTTCGGCGATCATCGCCGCGGTGGTGATCATATTCACCGGCTGGACCGTCGCCGATCCACTGCTGTCACTGCTGGTCGCAGGCCTCGTGGCATACGTTGCCACAGGCCTGGTGCGCCGCTCCGGGCACGTGCTGCTCGAGGGCACGCCCGAGGATCTGGACATAGGGCCGCTGCGCGAGCAGCTGGCCACCGAGGTCGACGACGTGCTCGGCGTGCATCACGTGCACGCCTGGAGCCTCACCAACGAACGCCGCGTGATCACGCTGCATGCACGCATCCGTCGTGATGCCGACCCCGAACGGGTGCTCGCAGACATCAAGGCCGTCCTTATCGGCAGCTACGGCATAGAGCATTCAACCGTGCAGCTCGAGTTCGCCCGCGACTGCGTCGATGACGGGGCGGTCAGCACCCGCCCATCGTAAGCACCACCTTGCCGGCATGGTCAGGGGCATCCATCCGCCGGTGCGCATCGGCAGCGTCGGCCAGGTCGAAACACGCGTCGATCACCGGACGCACGCGACCGTCGGCCACCAGTGGCCACACCTTCGACCTGACCTGTCGTGCAATGGCGCCCTTCTCCTCGACACTGCGTGCGCGCAGCGTGGACCCGGTCAGCGTCAGGCGCTTGAGCATCACCCGCATGAAGTTGAGCTCGACCTTCGGGCCGCGCAGGAACGCGATGCTGACGTGACGTCCTTCTGTCGCCAGGCACCGGATGTTCCTCGGCAGGTAGTCCCCGCCGACCATGTCGAGGATCACGTCCACGCCGGCGCCCCCGGTGACTGACGCGACCACTTCGACGAAATCCTCTTCGCGGTAGTTGATCGCGCGCTCGGCGCCGAGACGCTCACAGAGCTCGACCTTCGCTGCCGAACCCGCCGTCGCCAGCACCCGCGCACCGAGTGCGGTGGCCAGCTGGATCGCGGTCGTGCCGATCCCGGAGGCACCGCCATGCACCAGCAGCCGTTCACCGGAGGCGAGGCGTACGCGGTCACAGAGGTTGCTCCAGACGGTGAACACCGTTTCCGGCAACGCGGCTGCGCCGACCATGTCGACGCCGTCGGGCACGGGCAGCACCTGCGGGCCCGGCGCCACCACGTACTCGGCGTAGCCGCCACCGGCGAGCAGCGCGCAGACGCGCTCGCCGATCGCGAAGCCGTCTACACCCTCGCCAAGTGCCGCCACCTCGCCCGACACCTCCAGCCCCGGCAGATCCGATGCACCGGGCGGCGGATCGTAATGACCTTCGCGCTGTACGATATCGGGGCGGTTGACGCCGGCGGCAGCGACGCGGATCAGCACCTCGCCCGGCGCGGGCCGCGGCCGCGGTCTGCGACATGGCTCGAGCACTTCGGGACCACCTGGCGCACGTATCTGCACTGCATTCATGTCAGTCATTTCGGCTCCTTTGGCCGGGACGCGGTCCGTACCCCGGCGAAGTACGCCGGACCGGCTCGCGGACACTGCCGGAAGGCTGGTGTGCGACCGCAATTTTGGGTAGATTCTGTAAACGAGGTTACGGGGTTGCCGAGCGCGATGTCACGCGCGACGGGGCTTGGCCTCGGGGAGCCGACGACCATGCGCGGGATCCGCAATGCACGCAGCTGGCCGCAGGTCCGCCTGGCCCGGTGGACCCCGCTGCTTGCTGCAGCATCGCTCGCGCTCGGTGCCTGCGGGGGCACCTCCAACGTCGACGTCGAATCGGATTTCCCCACGCCGCTCGTCAGCAAGCTGCCGGTGCGCATGGGCGTGCACCTGCCCGAGGAGTTGCGCAGCTTCTCCCACAAAGAGGACATCCCCCGTCACTCCTCGTGGCGATTCGACCTCGGCGCCGCCAACGTCAGCCTCTTCGAGCCGCTGTTCGTTGCGATGTTCGACGAAACCGTCCCCGTAAGCACCATTCCACCCGGGTCCGCCGAAGCCGCCGGCCTGCACGGCATCGTGAAACCGCAGCTCGAACGCTTCGAGTTCGACGTGCCCCGGGGGCGCAACGCCCGCTTCGTGGAGGTCTGGGTCCAGTACCGCATGGAGCTGTACACGCCGGAGGGCGGGCTGGTGGCCGAATGGCCGGTCACGGGTTACGGCAAGAGCTCGGCCTCGGATTTCGGACAGTCCAACTCCCTGCGGCGCGCGACCATCCGTGCATTGCGCGAGGTCGGCGCGGACCTGTCCATAGAATTTGCTTCAAACCCCGACGTGAGCGACTGGCTCAAGGACATCGGCAATGGCTCCACCGACACTTCCGACAATGGCGTCGCGGTCCGCTAGCGGGACCACGGCCACCGTCGCCCTGCTGGGCGGTCTCGCGCTGCTGCTCACCGGCTGCGTCACCTCCCGCGTCGAGCAGTACAAGGAGGCCCACACGGGTATAGAGGCCGGCGAACGCATCGTCATCCTCGCGCGCCAGCACCACAGCACCCACGAAGCGGAGGCCGACTTCACCTCGTGCGTGGGCAACAGTCTGCAGCGCGGCCGCAGCGCGCTCGAAGTCGCCCCCAGCGACGTGTTCGTCGACAGTCTCTATCCCTGGTTTGAACCCTCCACCGCGCCGCTGGACCCGCTCGATCTTCCTGAACTCCTCGCGCGACCCGGGGTTTCCGAACGCATCTCGGAGCACGGCGTGCGCTACGTGGTCTGGGTGGACGGCGCCACCGACAGGGTCGACGGCGGTGGCAGCATGTCGTGCGCCATCGGCCCGGGCGGCGGTGGCTGTTTCGGGCTGGCCTGGTGGGAAACCGATGCCAAGTACGAAGCCTCGATATGGGATCTGCGCGAAACGGGATCGGCAGGCCGCATCACGACCGACGTCTCGGGACGATCGGTGATGCCGGCCGTCATCATTCCGCTGCCTTTCATCGCCCGCACCCAGGCCAACGCATGCCGCGGGCTCGCGCAGCAACTGCAGGAGTTCATCGTCGCCGAGGGCGGCCTGTCCCAGTGATCGCCTGCTGTTGATGATTTATCCGATCGACTGGCCGGCCTGACACAGTCGCAACTACGCTGTCGCTGCTGGTGAACAACGGCGGCTTGGCGCATCATTGCCGCTGGCTCCCCGGAACGCCCCGATGAATGCGCCGCCTCCACACGCCGCGTCGCGGCGCCGACGCCCGCTGCTGCTGATCTTCGACTCCGGCGTCGGCGGACTCAGCCTGCTGCCGGCGCTGCAGGCCGTACTGCCCGACGCCGACCTCGTTTTCGCATCCGACAACGCGGCCTATCCTTACGGCACGCGTGACGCCGACAGCGTGGTCGCGCGCACCGTGAACGTGGTCGAAACACTGGTCGCGCAATGGCAGCCCTCGCTCGTGATCATTGCCTGCAATACCGCTAGTACCGTGGCACTGCCGGCGCTGCGCACCTCGCTTGGATGCCCGGTTGTCGGCGTGGTGCCGGCCATCAAGCCGGCTGCAGCGGCGACGCATACCGGACGCATCGGCCTGCTCGCGACACCCGCGACGGTCGCGCGGCCCTACACCGCCGAACTCATCGCAACGCATGCCGCGCATTGCGAGGTCGTCATGGTGGGCAGCAGCACGCTGGTCGACCTTGCCGAACACTGCCTTCGCGGTCGCCCGGTGCCACCCGCTGCGGTTCATGCGGCGCTGGCGCCGCTGCGCGAGCATCCCGCCGCCGCGCGAATCGATGCGGTCATCCTCGGCTGCACGCATTTTCCGCTGATCCGTGACGAACTCATTGCGGCGTTTCCGGGCCCGCGCCTGTGGCTGGACTCGGCCGAAGCCGTCGCCCGCCGCGCCAGCGCACTCATCGGCGCACGACCGCAGACCGATGCGGCGTCGGGCAACCGCACGGCGATATTCACGCAGGCGGGTGCCGACGTGACCGCGCTCGAATCGGCGCTCGCGGTACGCGGTTTCACGAATGCCACGGTGTTCGACATCCCGCTTGCGCGCCGCGACAGCAATCCGGTGACAGGCTGAGGCTGGCACTCAACCGGCGTCGCGTGCTGCAGCGCAGCGCGACGACCGATTCTGCGGCCATGCCCGGCAGCCGTGCGATGGTTCAGCATTGAAGCGTCTTCCCCAACACGGGTCGGCTTGAACTTCGCTGCTCGGGTGGCTCAATATACGTTCAGGTGGGGGATCAATCGGCCAGACCCAAGGCCGCCATCGCGGACTCGAAAACCCGCCGCGACTTGCAGATAAATTTCAAGCTTTAAATAATTTTCAGGAGGCCCGGCATGAAGGGACAGGAGGTACTCGGCGCATTGACCAGTGGTCTGGGCAATGGCGCGGTGAAAGTCATCGACCTCACCGAGACGCTCACCCCGGAATATCCGGTGATCGAGCTGCCGCCGGAATTCACACAGGCATCACCGTTCCAGAAAAAGGAACTGTCGCGCTACAACGAACAGGGTCCGGCCTGGTACTGGAACGACATCACGATCAACGAGCACACCGGTACACACTTCGATGCGCCGATCCACTGGGTCAGCGGCAAGGACCTCCCGAACAACTCGGTAGACACCATCGACCCGGCGCATTTCATTGCCCCGGTCTGCGTCGTGGACTGCACGAAGGAAGTCGCGGCCGACCAGGATTTCATCCTCACGCGCAAGCATCTCGAGGACTGGGAAGCCAAGCACGGCCGTATACCTGCCGGTTCATGGGTGTTCCTGCGCTCTGACTGGCGCAAGGTCGTCTCGTCGGACAACCCGAAGAACATGCGCGAGGACGGTGCGCACCATCCCGGGCCGGACGCCGAATGCGTGCAGTTCATGGTCAAGGATCGCGACGTACTTGGATTCGGTACCGAGTGCGTGGGCACCGATCACGGCCAGGCCTTCCACTTCGACCCGCCGCTGCCGTGCCATCTGTACATGCACGGGGCCGGCAAGTACGGCCTGCAGTGCATGACCAACCTCGACAGGCTGCCACCGACCGGCGCGGTCATCTTCAGCGCACCGCTCAAGATCGAGGAAGGCTCCGGCAGCCCGCTGCGGGTGCTCGCGCTGGTACCCGCCTGAGCCCCGCCGGGCCCGGCACACCGCCGCCCGGCCAGGCCACAGGAATGCCCGCACCGGCCACCGCTGGTGTGGGCATTCTTTTTCGCGAGGACGCTGCCGCGTCGATTCCGGTGACACGACCGCGGGGGTGTGAACGCGGGCACGCCGCCGCCGGGCGGTGTGACCTAGACTGACCGGACCATATCGTTTCACGCGGAGAACAGCCGGTGCCGGACGGTCGTGATCTTGCCCTGACGCTCGAGTCGGGGGCGCCCATCGTCGTCGTCGAGACCTGGGATGAGCCCGGCTTCCTCGAGATGCTGGTGCGTCTCGGCGTCGAAAAACCGCGCGCGCGATACCGGCCGCTGTTCCGCTGGACCTGCACCGACGGGCTCCAGCGCCTGGACCTCGCGCTCGAAGCCCAGCAGACCAATTCGGGCGCACGCGAGGTCCTCAGGCATATCCGCGCCGTGACCGCGCCGGGCATCTACGTGCTGCTCGATTTCCATCCGTGGCTGAGCGACCCCGAACACGTGCGCCTGCTCAAGGACATCGCGCTGCAGGCACGCGACCGCCGCCAGTCGCTGCTGCTCGTCAGCCACGCGCTACGCCTGCCTTCCGAGCTCGAGCGACTCGCCGCGCACTTTACCGTCGCGCTGCCCGGCCGCGAGCAGCGCGCGCGCATCGTGCAGCGCATCGCCGACGAATGGGCCACCGATACCGGTCGTCGTGTCGCGGTGGATCCAGAGGCCTTCGAGCTGCTCGTCGACAACCTCGCGGGACTCAGCGTGTCCGACACCGAGCGTCTTGCGCGCAACGCGATCGTCGTCGACGGCGCCATTGCCCGCTCCGACCTGCCCGCCGTGACAGCGGCAAAACATCGCCTGCTCAATCGCGACGGCCTGCTCAGTTTCGAGTACGACACCGCGCGCTTCGCGGAGATCGGTGGACTGCGCCGGCTCAGGCACTGGCTGGAGGCGCGACGCGAGCCATTCCTCTCGCCCTGCCCCGACGGACAGCTCGACCCACCGCGCGGCGTGATGCTGGTCGGCGTGCAGGGCTGCGGCAAGAGCCTCGCCGCGAAGGCCACTGCCGGCATTTACGGCGTACCGCTGCTGCGCCTCGACTTCGGCGCGATCCACGACAAGTACCAGGGTGAATCCGAACGGCGGCTGCGCGAGGCACTGTCGACCGCCGAGGTGATGGCGCCATGCGTGCTCTGGCTCGACGAGATCGAGAAAGGCCTGGCGACGGGCAGCGGCGACTCGAGCGGCACCTCGCGCCGGGTGCTCGGCACGTTTCTCACCTGGCTCGCCGAACGCGAGGCCTCGGTGATGTGTGTCGCGACCGCAAACGACATCAGCGCGCTGCCGCCCGAGCTCGTGCGCAAGGGCCGTTTCGACGAGCTGTTCTTCGTCGATCTCCCGTCGGCCGATGTGCGCCGCGACATCCTGTCCATCCACCTCGACAAGCGCGGCCTGGACCCTGCGCGCCTCGACCTCGAGCGCCTCGCCGCGGCGGCCGAGGGGTACTCCGGCGCCGAACTCGAACAACTCGTAGTCGCGGCCCTCTACACCGCCCGCGCGCTGGACCAGCAGGTCGGCCCGGGACACATACTCGCCGAGCTCAGGCGCACGCGCCCGTTGTCGATCATCATGGGAGAGCGTATTGAAGCGCTGCGCGCATGGGCCCGCGACCGCACCGTGCCGGCAGACTGAAGAGCGCCGCCGGCGGCGCGCCCGATCTTCCCGGCAGGCCGCCTCCGGGCAACTTGAGTACACTTTTACGCATGAACCGCCAGACCACCGAGACCCGGAACGCGCTGCAATGAGTCCCAGACCAGGCGAACGCAAATCCACGGGCCGTGATGGCACCGACGCCACCGACGAGTACCCGATACTCGGCCGGGGTCGTACGGGTGCACGACCTGCAGAGGATGATGACGAGGCCCATCGCGAGACCCACGTCCTCGCCCGCAGTCCTCTGCGGGCCGACGACGACAGCGCCGACGCCCTGGCCAGCACCGGCCGGTTCCGGCGTCCGCCGCCTGCAGCCCCCATCAGGCGGGCGCAGCGGGCGGGCAGTACACCCCGGGCTTCCGCCGAACCGCTGGAAAGTGCGCTCGAGCAGCTTGCCGACATGCGAATGATACTCGCCAACCGCGACGTGCAGGTGCGTGACCTTCAGGCCAAGCTCAGCGCTGCCGAACGGCGCCTGGCTGAACTCGAGGGCGAACTGCGCACCGAGCGCAGCCATCGCGAGGCGCTGATGAACGCGCTCGAAGTGCGGCCGCCGTCAGGTGGATCACCCGGAGCGGGCCACGAGGCAACGCATGCGCCGGCGGCACCCGACGCCGGCGCCCGGCGCCAGCGCCACTGGTGGTTCAGGCTGTTCGTCCGCGACTGAACGCCGCGGGGCTCAGGTGTTGGCGGCAAGCGACGGATCGCCCCTGGGCCATGCACGCAGGATCGCGTTGACGACTGTCGCCAGCGGAATCGCGAAAAACACCCCCCAGAAGCCCCAGATACCGCCGAAAACCAGAATTGCGGCAATGATCGCGATCGGGTGCAGATTCACGACCTCGCTGAACAGCAGCGGTGCGAGCAGGTTACCGTCTAGGAGCTGGATCACCGCGTAGGCGATCAGCACGTAGTAGAAGTCCGGAGAGATGCCGAACTGGAAGTAGGCAACCGCCGCGACCGGCAGCGTGACCACCGCAACACCGACGAACGGAATCAGCACCGACAACCCGGTCGCCACCGCGAGCAGCAGCGCATACTGCAGGCCCAGGAACGTGAACGTGGCCCAGGTCACGCTGCCCACGATCAGGATCTCCCAGACCTTGCCGCGCACGTAATTGCCGATCTGGTCGTTGATCTCGGTGAGTACCGTGTCGGTGAGCTGGCGATCCCGCGGCAGGAAACCCTCGAGCCACGCGACGATGCGGTCGGCGTCGCGGATCATGAAAAACACCATCAGCGGCACCAGGATCAGGTAGACGATGACGGTAATTGCGAGAAACACCGAGCTGACCGAATAGGCGAGCAGCCGCTGCCCTGAGGCCATGATGTCGCTGCCGAGGTTGGACATCATCTGTGTGACCTGCTGCTCCTGGATCAACCCCGGGAACTGCTCGGGCAGCTGCAGCGCCAGCGACTGGGCTGCATTGAGTATCGCCGGCAGCTGAGTGACCAGCTGTGTGAGCTGGCGGATGAACAGCGGCAACAGCCACAGCATCGTCGCCAGCAGCAGGGCCATGAAGAGGATGAAAACCAGCAGCACCGCGAGCAGGTGTGGCACGCCGAGCCGGCGCACACGGTTGACCAGTCCGTAGAGCAGGTAGGAGATGATGATCGACGCGAACACCGGCGCCAGCAGGTGCCCCAGGAACATCACGATCAGCGTCAGTGCAACCAGCACCAGCAGCAGGCCCACGACCTGCGGGTTGCCCAGATTGCGACGCAGCCAGCTCCTGACGAGCTCCATCGTATGCCTGCTCCGTGACCATCGTCATGGCGTTCGACCAGCGCGCATTATGAACGACGCGACGCGCCGCGGGCAGACGCGCTTCATGGTTTGGCCGCACAGTTCCGGTCGCAGGCCGCGCCATGGCATACTCGCAAGCATGGCTGCGCCCGCGCGCTGCTGGCCAAGCGGCCACTGCGCCAGCCTATTGCGCGGCACCCCCTCATTTTGACCTGCGGAGACTCTATTCTTGCGACAGCAGCATGGAAGGCTGGGAATGGGACTCGCCGCGGAGCTTCTGCTTGCGATCGTACTGCTTGCCGCAGGCGCGCTTGCGCTCCCCATCGCCGTCTATTACACCGGCAGCAGGCTGTTCGGCCCGTACGAGGGCGGCACCGGCGGCATGGGCAGTTTCCTGCTCGGCGTGTCCGACTCGCTGGCTGCGCTTGAGCCCGGCGCGTGGCTGCTGGTGCTGTCACCGCTCGTATGCGTGCTCTTGCTGCGCCTTGCGTTCCGGCTTTTCCGTCGCCCCCGGGCCGTGGCCGACGCCGCCGGCGAGCACCCGGACGAAGTGTGAGGTGGGTCACACTTCAGCAGCAAAATCAGTTAGTTGTCTGAACGTTTTACATTATTATGTCGACTCGGGATGGCCGGCATGCGGATCCGTGACCACAATGGGCGCATGCCGCTTATGATGCGGCGATGAAGGATGATCCAGATGCGGAAGTGGTTCAGATCGCTGTTCGGGCAGGATACCGGCGCACGCTCCGGGCCCACGCTCGAGAACTCGATGCAGGTCAACGAGGTGCTGGCCCGTTACCGGAGTCCGCCTGCGGCCGCGCAGCCGGCAACGCCCGTGACCCGCAAACAGCGCACGGAGCACGCCGTCAGCGCCCTTGAAGTGGATTTCGGCGAGGCCGGGCTGTCCATCGAAGAGCCGTCCGATGACGGCATGAACCCTTACGATACCGGGTGCTTCACCGCGTCGGAACTCTGGGAAAAGCGCCATCGCGACGGGCGCACCTGACGCTCGCCACCGGCCGCCGGCCGGCAGCGATACGACGGGCGCGGCCGCTACCGCCGTGCCCCCCGAAGTGCTTGCACACCTTCGCCGCGAAGCCGGTCGGCGACTGGCCGCCACGCGTGACCAGGCACTGGCCGCCGGCCGCGACCCCTTCTCTGAATACCAGCGCCGGGCCCGCGACTACGCGACCTGGCGGCTGATGCGCGCCTGCCCGAAGCGCGTGGAAGCGCTGGTCACGACAGTCGCCAAGGCGGCCGGCCTGTCACCACCAGGCGACGCGGCGCGCGAGGCGTGGGCCATCGCCCTGCTCGGCGTGCTCGAGACGCTTTACCGCGAGGCGGCCAGTGGCAAGGCTCAGCCCTCAGGCCAGTAATACATCCCGATCAGCAACAACGCGCCCCACATGACGACCAGCCCCGGGTACTGCCACCAGCGCTCGCGCAGCTGGCCGACGAAACTGACCGCTGCGAACGCGGTCAGAACCGAGAAGAGCGCGATGGCCTCGACGAGACCGCCGCGCTCGGCGTCGATCTGCGGATAGTCGGCGCCGATGATGGCGAATATCAGCAGGACCACGGACAGGCCCAGCGCGATGGAAAAAGCCGACCCGAGAATGATCCCGGTGATTACGGTCAATGGCCGCATTGGCCACCCTCCGGTAGCGTTGTTCAGGATTTGTAGCGAATGTGGCTCGCGCGCTTGATCGTCCGGCGGGCGCAGACTAGCCTCCTGACGAGGGCGGTTACCCGCTCACCGTCGGCCCATTAGCCAGCAGCAGCAAGGCAGCGCAGACGAACATGACAAACAGTATACGCAGGATCCACGTCACGGCCGCGGTTGCGGCCCTGGCGTTCGTGTTTGCAGTCGGCAACGGCCAGGTCACCGCCAAGCCCGAGCGCGCCCCCGCCGATAACGGCGAACTCTCGACCTTCGAGGCGTCCGACCGGCACCGCCAGGTCAGCCGCAAGGTCACCGAGCTGATGTCCCGGTTCCACTACAGCCGGGCCCCCATCGACAACGCGCTGTCATCGGCGGTACTCGACCGCTACCTCGACACCATCGACGGCCAGCGCCTCTACCTGCTCGCGGACGACGTCTCCTCGTTCAACCGCTACCGCTACGAGCTCGACGACCGCGTCGGCAACGGCGACCTGGAGCCGGTCTTCGACATGTTCAGCGTCTACCGCGAGCGCTACCGCGACCGGCTGAAGTTTGCCCTTGCGCTGCTTGACGAAGGCAAGCTCGATTTCGAGTCCGAAGAAATCTTCCGTTTCGACCGCAGCGAGGAATCGTGGCCCGAAACCCGCGATGAACAGGACGCGCTCTGGCGCCAGCGCGTGACCAACGACGCGCTCACGCTCAAGCTCGCCGGCCGCGAATGGGATGAAGTCGCCGACACGCTCACGCGCCGCTATGAGCGCATGCTCGAGCGCATGGAACAGCTTTCCAGCGACGACGTGTTCAGCACCTTCATGAATGCGTTCGCCAACACCATGGACCCTCACACCAGCTACCTGTCGCCGCGCAACCAGGAGGAATACCAGATCCAGATGAGCCTCTCCTACGAGGGCATAGGCGCGTCGCTGCAGATCGAGGACGAGATGGTCACCATCATCGAGGTGATCCCCGGCGGCCCCGCAGCCGCTGACGGTACACTCAAGCCGCGCGACCGCATCACCGGCGTCGGTGAAGGCGCCGAAGGCGAAGGTGATATCGAGGATGTGGTGGGCTGGCGCCTCGACGACGTCGTACAGCTGATCCGCGGCCCGGGCGGCACCAAGGTACGCCTGCGCATCCTGCCGGCAGGCGCACCGCCGGGCAGCCAGGAAGACATTATAGAGCTCGAGCGTGACCAGGTCCGACTCGAGGCACAGGCGGCCAGCAAGAAGATCGAGGAATACGAGCACGAGGGTGAAACGCGCCGCATCGGCGTGATCAAGATCCCGAGCTTCTACCAGGACTTCAACGCCCGGCGTCGCGGCAACAATGACTACACCAGTACCACGCGTGACGTGGAACGCCTGCTCGGCGAACTCAAGGAGGCCGAGGTCGACGGCGTGGTCGTGGACCTGCGCGGCAACGGCGGCGGACACCTCAGCGAGGCCACGTCGCTGTCAGGACTGTTCATCGACACCGGGCCGGTCGTGCAGCTGCGCAATACCCGCGGCCAGGTCGAGGTGCTGGACGATCGCGGCAACGGGCCGGTTTACGATGGTCCGCTCGCGGTGCTCGTCAACCGCTACTCGGCCTCGGCGTCGGAGATCTTTGCCGCCGCGGTGCAGGATTACGGTCGCGGCATCGTGATCGGCCAACGGACCTTCGGTAAGGGATCGGTGCAGAACCTCTACAGCCTGGATGACTTCATCCCAGGCGAAGGCTACGGCCAGCTGACGCTGACGATCGGGAAATACTATCGTGTCACCGGGGGCAGCACCCAGCACCGCGGCGTCGAACCCGACATAGAACTCCCCTCGCCTGTCGATGTCTCCCTCGTGGGCGAGAGCGCGCGTGAAACGGCGCTGCCCTGGGACCAGATCTCGCCGACGCGTTTCCGCGCCACCGACACCATCTCGGACTCGGCCATCGCCCTGCTCGCCCATTACCACGCCCAGCGCAGCATCGGTGACCCCGACTTCGACTACCTGCTCGCGGATATCGAGGCCTTCATGACGATGCGTGATCGCAAGGAGGTCTCGCTCAACCTCGAGACCCGCCGCGCCGAACGCGAGGCGATCGAGACGGCACGGCTTGAGCGTGAGAACCGGCGCCGCCAGGCGCTGGGTCTGCCCGAACTCGACGATGTCGAGGAGCTCGCCGACGCCGACGCGCCCGACGTGATTCTCACCACGGCGGTCAACATCCTGGGCGACATGGTGCGCATCGGCGCGCTGGCCCCCGACGAGGTCGAGCGTGCAGCGCGCGCGCTGCAATAGGCGCTGACCTGCGCGGCCGCGGGTGGCGGTCGTGACGTCCCCTGCGGGCCGGCACTTCGCCGGCCCGCTTTCGTTGGGGCTTGCGCAGCCTGTGATTGGTGTTATAGTTACCTATAACACTAGACCTCTGGAAGTGCGCCATGAACCCGACCCTTTCCTCTCGCCATCCCGGTGTCGACCGGCTCGCGGCCGGCGCCGGCGTCCTCCTCCTGGTACTCGGCGCGGTCGCGCTGCTGGGCGGGTGCAGCGCCGGCAATGCTGACGACCAACAGGCGGCCGCCGACACGCCGCGGGCGGTGCCGGTCGAGGTCGCGCGCGCCGACCGTGGCCAGGTCACCGCGACCTGGTCAGGCACCGCGGCCATCGTCGTCGACCATGAAGCGACCGTGAGTGCGCGGGTCGGCGGCGAGATACGTGAGATCCTCGTCGAGGAAGGTGACCAGGTCGCCGCGGGCGATGTCCTGGCTCGGCTGGACGGCGACCGGCTGCGCCTGGAGATGCAGGAAGCCGAGGCCAACCTGCGCAAGCTCGAACGCGACCTGGCGCGCAACCACACGCTCGCCGATCGCGGACTGATCAGCTCCGAGGCGCTGGAGATCCTCGAGTACGAGGTCGCGTCCATGCGTGCAGTCTACGAACGCCGGGCGCTCGAATACGAGTACACGCGTATCCGCGCGCCCATCGATGGCGTCGTCGCCGAACGCCTGATCCGCGTCGGCAACAGCCTCGGCGTCGACGCACCGACCTTCCGCATCACCAGCCACGGCCCGTTGCTCGCCTACCTGCACGTACCCGAGCGCGAGTACGCGCGCATCGACCGCGGACAGCCGGCGAGCATCCGTGTCGACGCGCTCGGCGGCGAGGCATTCGATGGTGAAGTGATCCGCATCAGCCCGGTGATGGACCCCGACAGCGGCACGTTCCGGGTGACCGTGCGCTTTCCGGACCCCGATGGACGCTTGCGACCGGGCATGTTCGGCCGGGTCTCGGTGATCTACGACAGCCGCCCCGACGCGCTGCTGATTCCTCGCGTCGCGCTGCTCGACGGCGACGGGGCCGACGCGGTGTTCCGGATCAACGACGGAACGGCCGAGCGGC
>PWYM01000195.1 GCA_003567855.1 Gammaproteobacteria bacterium
CCGGCGAGCGTTTCCAGGCGCGGCTTGAGCGTGTTTTCCACGTAATCGGTGATGCGCACCTCGTCCCAGCGGTGATCGCCCTGGATCGCGATCCACATGATCGCCTGCGCGCCGAGGTCGAGCTTGCGCACGATCGGAGATTCGGCGTCATCCGGCAGCAGCCGACGCACGCGGTCGACGGCGTCGCGCACGTCCTGGGTCGCCGAGTCGATGTCGCGGGTCAGTTCGAACTCGATGATGATCGAGGCGACTTCCTGGCGCGCCTCCGAGCGCATTTCCTTGATCGCCTCGATCGTGTTGAGTTCTTCCTCGAGGACTTCGACGATTTCGTTTTCGATGACCTCGGGCGAGGCGCCGGGCAGGACCACGTTGACGCTCACGACGGGGAAGTCGACGTCGGGATTTTCCTGTACCGGCATCTGCTGGTAGCCATAGATGCCGAAGATCGCGATCACCAGGAATATGACGATCGTGAATACCGGCCGCTTGATGCAGAAATTCCAGATCATGGGCGGGTCTGGTGCACTGGCTGTACTGACATCGGTTCGCGTACCCCGTCAGCGGGCGCCGGCACCGGATGCGACATCTTCGGCATCGTCGACGATGCGCACGGCGTCGCCGTCATTGAGCCGCGAGTGGCCGCGACGGACGATACGGTCGCCCTCCGACACGCCCTCGGACACCGCGACCCAGCCGTTGTCGCGCAGGCTGGTTTCGACGCGGATCTCGTGTGCGGTGTCGTCCTCCACGCGGTAGGCGATGTAGCCGTCGCGGGTGCCGATCAGCGACTCTGCGGGCACCACCGCGTAGTCGCGGCGCTCGAGGATCAGGCGCACGTTGGCGAACGCACCGGGGCGCAGCCGGCCGTCCGGGTTGTCGACCAGCGCCCGCAGCGCGATCGTGCGCGACCCGGCATCCACCGCCGGGCTGATGTAGTCGAGGCGACCGCTGAACTGCTCGTCGGGATAGCTTGAGACATGGATCTCGACCTCCATGTCGAGGTCGATGCGGCTGAGATGGCGCTCGGCGACGCTGAAGTTGATCTCGAGCGGGTCCGATCGGTAGAGCGTCGCAATACGCTCGCCGATTTCGACGTAAGCGCCGCGATCGACGGCGCGGCTGGAGATCAGCCCCGCAAACGGCGCGCGGATGCGCGTGTCCTCGAGTTCGACCGCGATCAGTGCGAGTTCGGCCTCGAACGCTTCGGCATCGGCGCGGGTGGTTTCGAGGTTGGCGCGCGCCTCGTCGAAATCGCCCTCTGAAATCTGGCGGTTCTCTCGCAGCCTGCGGGCGCGCTCGAAGTCGGATTCCGCGCGCTGCGCGCGGCTGCGCGCGGCGATCAGCGAGGCCTGCGCGGCGGCGTGACGCTGGCGCAGGCGGCTGTCGCGGATGCTCACCAGCAGTTCGTCCTCGGCCACCGCGGCGCCTTCGCGAAAATGCAGCGTATCGACCCGGCCGGCGACCTCGGTCGTGATGTCGACCACTGCACCGGCGTCGAGCGTGCCGACCCCCCGCACGGATTCGGTCATTTCGCGCCGGCCGACCTCGTAGACCTCGACGGTGACGCCGGAACGCTGCTGCGATCGGTCAGCGTCGTCGCGCGACTCACCGCCTATGCCGCTGA
The DNA here is from genome assembly GCA_003567855.1 of Gammaproteobacteria bacterium. Lineage (GTDB taxonomy): Bacteria > Pseudomonadota > Gammaproteobacteria > Steroidobacterales > PWYM01 > PWYM01. The sequence goes on from PWYM01000195.1 coordinate 1,625, forward strand.
CGCGCCATATGACGGCCGCGAGCGCGACGACGCCGGCGGCGATGGCCAGGCGTCTCAACCAGCGGGGCGGGGCAGTCGGTTCTTGTGGCGTGGTGGCGTCGGCGGCCATGGAAGTCCTTTTCTTGCGGGCGGGCATCCGGCGCGCGGGTCCCGCGGGCCTTTTGGCGTGCAGGTTCGGCCGGGAGCGTGCCTGCGAAGTCACCGCGGTCTTGCGGTGCGAGGCTGTGGTAGCCACCCATTCTACCGGCCCGCCTGTTCGGGTGCACCGCGGCCGACGCTACACCCGGTGTAGCGTCAACGCTCACGAATACGGGTGTCGCGGCGCAACGGATGCACCACGAAAACGGCCCGCACGGGAATCCCGGTGCGGGCCGCCTGTTAGACCGCTGTGCAGCCGGATCAGCCGTGGACGAGCGCGATCACCGGTACGATCAGCAGCGCGACGATGTTGAGTACCTTGATCAGCGGGTTGATCGCCGGGCCCGCGGTGTCCTTGTACGGATCACCCACGGTGTCGCCGGTGACCGCGGCCTTGTGCGCCTCGGAGCCCTTGCCGCCGTGGTTGCCGTCCTCGATGTATTTCTTCGCGTTGTCCCACGCGCCGCCGCCGGCGGTCATCGAGATCGCGACGAACAGGCCGGTGACGATGGTGCCGAGAAGCAGGCCGCCGAGCGCCGCCGGGCCAAGGATCAGCCCCACGAGGATCGGTGCCAGGACCGGCAGCATCGCCGGAATCACCATCTCCTTGATCGCCGCCTTGGTCAGCATGTCCACGGCCCTGGAGTAGTCGGGCCGCGTCGTGCCCTCCATGATGCCGGGGATCTCGCGGAACTGCCGGCGCACCTCGTTGACGACCGCGCTCGCCGAGCGGCCGACCGCCTCCATCGCCATCGAGGCGAACAGGAACGGGATCAGGCCACCGATGAACAGGCCGATGATCACCATGTGATCGGAAAGCAGGAACTGCAGGACCATGCCTTCCTCGGCCAGTGCGCTCGTGTAGTCGGCGAACAGCACCAGCGCGGCGAGCCCCGCCGAGCCGATCGCGTAGCCCTTCGTCACCGCCTTCGTCGTGTTGCCGACGGCGTCGAGCTGGTCGGTGATGTTGCGCACGTCCGCGGGCAGCTCGGCCATCTCGGCGATGCCGCCGGCGTTGTCGGTTATCGGCCCGTAGGCGTCGAGCGCCACGATCATGCCCGTCATCGACAGCATCGTCGTCGCGGCGATGCCCAGGCCGTAGAGGCCCGCCAGTTCGTACGCGCCCCAGATGCTCGCACACACCGCCAGCACCGGCCACGCGGTGGCCTTCATCGAGATGCCGAGACCGGCAATGATGTTGGTCGCATGGCCGGTCAGCGATGCGGCGGCGACGTCACGCACGGGCTTGTGGTCGGTGCCTGTGTAGTACTCGGTGATCCAGACCATGAACGCGGTGAGCGCGAGGCCGATCAGCGCCGCGAAGTAGATACCGCTGACGTTCGCGTCACTGCCGTCCATCGTCTGGCCCATCATCATGGAGGTGATCGGCCAGAACAGGATTGCGGCGATCACGCCCGATGCGATCAGGCCCTTGTACAGCGCACCCATGATCGTGCCCTTGCCGATGCGCACGAAGAACGTGCCGATAATCGACGCGACGATCGATGCGGCGCCGAGTACCAGCGGGTACATCCACGCGTTGTAGCCGTAGGTTTCGGCGAGCAGCAGGAACCCGAGCAGCATGGTCGCGATGACCGTGACGGCGTAGGTCTCGAACAGGTCGGCGGCCATGCCGGCACAGTCACCGACGTTGTCGCCCACGTTGTCGGCGATGACCGCGGGGTTGCGCGGATCGTCCTCGGGAATGCCGGCCTCGACCTTCCCGACGAGATCGGCGCCGACGTCGGCGCCTTTCGTGAAAATGCCGCCACCGAGGCGCGCGAAGATGGAAATCAGCGAGCCACCGAAGGCCAGGCCTATCAGCGCATGGATGGCCGAGCCCGGGTCGGTGTCGCCGCGCCCGCCGGCGGCGAGCGCGAAATAGCCCGCGACACCTAGCAGCCCGAGGCCGACGACCAGCAGGCCGGTGATTGCACCGCCGCGGAACGCGACGTTCATCGCGGTGTTGAGGTCGGTACGCGCCGCTTCGGTGGTGCGCACGTTCGCGCGCACCGCGACGAACATGCCGATGTAGCCGGCGAGCGCCGAGAACACCGCGCCGACGACGAACCCGCCGGCGGTCCACAGCCCGAGCTGCGGGATCACCGCGAGTACGATGGTGATGATGACGCCGACGATCGCGATGGTCGTGTACTGGCGGTTCATGTACGCGGCGGCACCTTCCTGGATCGCGCGCGCGATGTCCTGCATGCGTTCGTTGCCGGCCGGCTGGGCGACGACCCAGCGTACCGAGATGGCGCCATACACCACCGCGAGCAGGCCTGCACCGAGCGACAGCCACAGGGCTAGCTGATACGACATTCCGTTTTTCCTCCCCAGATACCTAGCACCACCGGCGTGGCGTTCGCCGCAGCCGGCATGGGATCGCCCGCGCCGTCGTCAACCCCCGACGCGCGCACGCCGCGGCACTCTAGCATAAACGCCTCCGCGTTCCGGACAGCGCCGGGGGCGGCGCGTGTCGCTGCTCAGCCGAGCCGTTTCGGGACCGCCCTGTTCTCCAGCGTGACATAGCGCGGGAGACCGTCGCGATAGGGCGGATAGGCCTCGCCGCGGATCAGCGGCTGCAGGTAGCGCCGCGCCGCGGCGGTGATCCCGAAGCCGTCGCGGGTGATGAAGCGCTTGGGCAGTGTCTTCTCGCGGTTGGCGACGCGCGCGAGCGGCGCGCGCCCGATGCGCCAGCGGTAGGGACGGTCCGAGGTGCGTTCGATCGTGGGCATGACGGCGTTTTCGCCCGCCACGGCGAGTTCCACCGCCGCGCGGCCCACGGCCCGGGCCTGGTCCACGTCGACCTGCGACGCGATATGGCGCGCGGACCGCTGCAGGTAGTCTGCGATCGCATAGTGGTATTTGAGGCCGAGCTCCCGGCGCACGAGGTCGGCGAGCATCGAGCCGACGCCGCCGAGCTGCACGTGGCCGAACGCGTCGCGCGTGCCCGCATCGGCGAGAAAGCGCCCGTCGGCGTAGCGCGCGCCCTCCGATGCGACGATGACGCACCAGTCGTCGCGAGCGACCGTGCGCTCGACGCGCTCCAGAAAGGCACGCTCGTCGAAAGCCACTTCCGGGAACAGGATGATCTGCGGGGGCTGGCCGGCACTGCCGTCACCGGCCAGTCCGCCGGCGGCCGCGATCCAGCCGGCATGGCGGCCCATCACCTCGAGAATGAACACCTTCGTGGACGTGCGCGACATCGAGCGCACGTCCATTGCCGCCTCCAGCGTGGAGACCGCGACGTATTTTGCCACCGAGCCGAATCCCGGGCAGTTGTCGGTCAGTGGCAGGTCGTTGTCGACCGTCTTGGGGATGCCGATGCAGGTGATCGGATGCCCGAGCCGGCTCGACAGCTGGCTGACCTTGTGGGCCGTGTCCATCGAGTCGTTGCCGCCGTTGTAGAAGAAATAGCCGATGTTGTGGGCCTCGAAGACCTCGATCAGTCGCTCGTACTCGGCGCGGTTTTCCTCCAGTCCCTTGAGCTTGTAGCGAGCCGAACCGAAGGCGCCGCCCGGCGTGTGTGCGAGCGCCCGCAGCGAGGCCGCGCGTTCGCGCCCGACGTCGATGAGGTCTTCCTCGAGCGCGCCGAGGATGCCGTTGCGGCCGGCGTAGACACGCCCGATACGGTCGCGGTGGCGTCTCGCGGTCTCGATCACGGCCCCGGCGGTAGCGTTGATGACCGCGGTGACCCCGCCGGATTGTGCATAGAACGCGTTTTTCTTCATTTCGGGTCTCCTCGTGCCGGTTTGACGGCGCTGTCAGCAGCTATTAGCCTTCCCGGCAATTCCGCAGCCGCCCCCGCGCCGGCCGCCGTTCGCCGGCGCGTCCGTCGTTGCCGGCCCACATTACGACAAAGGGATCGCGATGCGCATTCTACTGCTGGGCGCGCCCGGGGCCGGTAAAGGCACCCAGGCCCAGAAACTGATGGCCGACCGCGGCCTCCCGCAGATCTCCACCGGCGACCTGCTGCGCGGCGCCGTGGCGGCCGGCAGTGCGCTCGGGCGCAAGGCCAAGGCGGCCATGGACGCCGGCGAGCTCGTCTCCGACGAAATCGTACTCGGCATCATCCGCGAGCGCCTGGCCGAGGGCGACACCGCGAACGGTTTCATACTCGACGGGTTTCCGCGCAACGTCGCGCAGGCAGAGGCGCTCGAGGACGTGCTCGGCGAGGTGGGTCAGCCGCTCGACGCGGCGATCCTGCTCGACGTGGATTTCGACATCCTGATGAAGCGCCTGACGGGGCGGCGGACCTGCTCGAAGACCGGCAAGCTGCTGAACATCCATTTCTCGCCGCAGGCCGAGCTCGACGAATGCATCGCGAACGGCGGTGAACTGCTGCAGCGGCCGGATGACAACGAGCAGACCATCGCCAACCGGCTCGAGGTCTATCGCAGCCAGACCGAGCCGCTGATCGAGTACTACCGAGAGCGCGACAAGCTGCGCGTGATCGACGCCGAGGGCGAGGTGGCCGCGGTCCACAAGCGGCTGCTCGAGGCCGTCGACGACTGATTACCGCTCATCGGTCGCCGGCGCCGGTCGTCAGACGGGCGTCAGCTGTCCTTCGCGTCGAGCAGCGCGGCCCCCGCCGCCTCACGCCGCCAGCCCGTCAGCAGCCTGCAGTGCCCGTCGCCGCGCACCAGCGCGACGAGATCGGCGCGCGTGGCCAGTACCTGCGGGTCCACGCCCAGCGCTTCGGCGCGTTTTTTCAGGCACTCGCCGAGGCGCTTGAGCAGCGCGCGGTCGCGGTCGTCCGGCGGTGGTGGATCCACGATCGGGTCGCCGGCGACGCTTGAATTTGCGGCCTCGACGAGTTCCCTGCCACGCCGTCGCACCAGCCCTGGCGGCAGCCCGGCCACGTTGGCAAGCGCCGCGGTGTCGCGGGGCCGAGCGCCGGCGATGGCCAGCAGCTGCGCGTCGCTGAGCACCCACTGCCGCGGCCGATCGAACTGCTCGGCGGTGCGTTCGCGCCACGCGGCGAGCGCGCGCGCGGCCTCTCGCGCGTCGCCTTGCAGACGGCGCAATCCCTTCACCCGCTGCCAGGCGAGTTCCGGGGGATTTTCGTAGAGCGTCGGATCGAGCAGCGCGGCCGACTCCTCGTGCGCCCACGCCAGCCGGCCGGTTTCGACCAGCCCGGCCTCGAGGCGCCGCCATGCCTCGGGCAGGTAGCGCACGTCATCGATCGCGTACTCGAGCTGTGCGGCATCGAGTGGCCGACGCGACCAGTCGGTGCGGGTGTGGCCCTTGGCCAGGGCAACGCCGATGAGGCGCTCGACAAGGCCCGCATAGCCGACCTGCGGCGGGTGACCGAGCAGTCCGGCCGCAACCTGGGTGTCGAGCAGCGCGGCCGGCAGCCTGCCGGCGTGGGCGAGCACGAGCTCGAGGTCCTGGCGCGCCGAGTGCATCAGCAGCGTGGTGCCTGGCGCCAGCAGCCGCTCCCACAGTGCGCCCAGATCGAGGCCGTTCAGCGGGTCGACGCAGGCGAGCAGGTCGTCGGTGCCGATCTGCAGCAGGCACAGCCGCGCGTAGTAGGTCGATTCGCGGACGAATTCGGTGTCGAGCGCGATCAGCGTCGCCGGCTCGAGGCGCGCGACCAGCGCGTCGAGATCGGCCTGTAGTGCGATGAGCAGCGGTTCGCGGGTCTGGTTCATGCAGCGCGGGATCCCGGTACGGATGGCCCGGTGTCGCGGCCTGCCGCCGCGCATCCGGGGCCGCGATGGTACACCGGACCGGCGATGCGGGGTGCGCTATGATGCGGGCCCGCGAAGCTCCCCCGGTGACTCCCATGTGGGCGTTTGTGCAGCTCTTTCTCGACATCGCGCTGCACCGGCGCGGACCCGACGCGGTGCCGCCGGGCCGGTTCGTGCTGGGCCTGCTGGTGGTGGTGTCGATGGCCGTCGCGCTGGTGTCGCAGGCGCTGCTGCGCACGCCGCCGGCACAGGCGCTGCTCGAGACGCTGCTGCACCTGGGCTTTTTCCTGCTGTTCTATTACCTGCTGCTGACGGCAATGCGCGTGCCGGCGCGGTTCGAGCAGACCGCCGGTGCGCTGCTCGGCACGGGGGTGCTGCTGTCGCTGTTCGCGATGCCGCTGCTGCCTCTGGTCGCCGGCGCGCGGGTCGACGACGGCGCCGCGCTGCCGGTGCTCGCGCTGCTGACGCTGCTCGGCCTGCTGCTGTGGTCGCTCGACATCACCGCCTTCGTGCTCTCACGTGCGCTCGATCGCGGGTACCTGGTCGGTGTGCTGATCGCGGTGGGCTACTTTCTGGCCGAGAGCGCGCTGCGGCGGGCGTTTCTTGCCGATTGACGCTGCCCGCGGGCGCGGGCAGTCTGGGCGCCCCCGGGCCGAAGCCGGATCGGAGCAGGATGCACATACACATACTGGGCGCGTGCGGCACCTTCATGGGTGGCGTTGCCGCGCTCGCGAAGGCCAGCGGCCACACCGTCACCGGCTCGGACCAGAACGTCTATCCGCCTATGAGCACGCAGCTGCGCAAGCTCGGCGTGCGCGTGCAGACCGGCTACGACGCCGACCAGCTCACCGACGCGATGGACAGCATCGTCGTCGGCAACGTGATGCGCCGCGGCATGCCGGTGGTCGAGGCGATGCTCGACCGCGGGCTGAACTACGAGTCCGGACCGCAGTGGCTCGCGCGGCACGTACTGGCCGGCCGCTGGGTGCTCGCGGTGTCGGGCACCCATGGCAAAACTACCACCGCGAGCATGCTTGCATGGATCCTCGAACACGCCGGGTTGTCGCCGGGGTTCCTGATCGGCGGCGTGCCGCGCAATTTCGGCGTCTCGGCACGGCTCGGCGAATCCGAGTTCTTCGTCGTCGAGGCGGACGAGTACGACACCGCGTTCTTCGACAAGCGCGCCAAATTCGTGCATTACCGCCCGCGCACGCTCGTGATCACCAACATCGAGCATGACCACGCCGACATCTACCCGGACGTGGAATCGATCCTGTGGCAGTTCCACCAGCTGCTGCGCACGGTGCCGGGGCGCGGCCGCATCCTCGTCAACGCGCGTGATCCGAATATTCCGCGTGTGCTCGACATGGGCTGCTGGACGCCGGTAGAACGCTTTGTCAGCGGTGAAGGGCTCCGCGCCGAGTGGCAGGGCGAGTATGAACTCGTCGGTCCCAAATCGCGTTTTGTCGTCCCCCGCGGCGACGGCGAGGTCGGCCGCGCCGGCTGGTCACTGGCCGGCGAGCACAATCTGCAGAACGCGCTCGCGGCGATCGCCGCCGCCGAGCATGCCGGTGTGCCGGTCGAGACCTCGCTCGAGGCGCTGACGGCGTTCGAGGGCGTGAAGCGCCGACTCGAGCGCCGCGGCCGCATCGATGGGGTCACGATCTATGACGATTTCGCCCATCACCCCACGGCGATCCGGCAGACGCTGCAGGCGGTGCGCCAGCAGCAGCCCGAGCGCCGCGTGGTCGCGGTGCTCGAGCCGCGTTCGAACACGATGAAGCAGGGGCTGCACGCGGCGGCGCTGCCCGGGTCGCTCGATGCCGCCGACCTCGTCTACGTGTACGCACCGTCCGCGCTCGAGTGGGACGCCGCCGAGGTGCTGGCGCCGCTCGGTGGCCGCCTCGCGGTGATCGGCGCGATTCCGGCACTGATCGAACGCCTCGTCGCCGATCTGCGCGAGGGCGACGAGGTCGTGATCATGAGCAACGGCGGGTTCGACGGCCTGCCGCGCAAGCTCGAGCAGGCGCTGGATGCACGCCGCCGACGACCGGCCTGAGGCCGCCGCAAAGGCCGCAGGTTGCGCCCTGCGGCGACAATCGCGGTAGACTCGACCGGCCCAAGTCCACGTCCGGCCACGGTGCTCGTCGTCCGAATGAGCCGTATAGAAATACCGCTGTTTCCGCTCAAGACCGTGCTGTTCCCGGGCGGTCCGCTGCCGCTCAGGATTTTCGAGCCTCGCTACCTCGACATGATCAGCAGCTGCCTGCGCGAGGAGCGCGGTTTCGGCGTGGTGCTGATCCACGACGGGCGCGAGGCGGGCCCGGTGTCGCGGCTGTCGGGGGTGGGCACGATGGCGGCGATCGTCGACTGGTACCAGGGCGATGACGGCCTGCTGGGGGTCACCGCGCACGGGCGCGAGCGTTTCCGGCTGCACGACGTCAACCGTCGTGACGACGGCCTGAACGTCGGCACCGTGGAGCTGCTCGCACCGGAGGTGCGCACGCGCCTGCCGGCGCGTTTCGGCCCGCTGTCGCGCATTCTCGAGACGGTGCTGACCGATCTCGGGCCGCTCTACGACGAGATCGAGAAACGCTACGACGACGCGAGCTGGGTCGGCTACCGTCTCGCGGAGCTGCTGCCGCTGGCGATTGCCGAGAAGCAGGCGCTGCTCGAGCTCGAGGACCCCGAACAGCGCCTCGAGCGGCTGCTGCCGGTGGTCCAGTCGATCCAGCAGGACGCCTGACGGCGCGCTTCAGGCCGGCCGGTTCAGGCTCGCGAACACCTCGCGGGCGGCGCGCAGCGTGTCGGCGATGTCGTCCTCGTCGTGTGCCGCCGACACGAACCCGGCTTCGAACGCCGACGGCGCGAAGTACACGCCGCGGGCCAGCATGCCGTGGAAAAATCGCCGGAAGCGGTCCTGGTCGCAGGCCTTGACCTGGCTGAAGTGCCGCACCGGTGATTCGTCGGTGAAGAAGTACCCGAACATGCCGCCGGCGGAGGCGACCGTGAGCGGGATGCCATGCTCGTCGGCCGCGGCCTTCAGGCCCTCGACCAGCATCCAGGTGATCTCGCCGAGGCGGTCGTGAAACCCGTCCGCGGACAGCAGCTGCAGCGTCGTGAGTCCGGCGATCATCGCCACCGGGTTGCCCGACAGCGTCCCCGCCTGGTAGACCGGCCCGAGCGGCGCGAGCATCTCCATGATGTCGCGGCGCCCGCCGAAGGCGCCGACCGGCATGCCGCCGCCGATCACCTTGCCGAGCGTCGTGATGTCAGGGCGCACGCCATAGAGCGCCTGCGCGCCGCCCCGGTGGACGCGAAAGCCGGTCATCACCTCGTCGAATACCAGCAGTGCGCCGCTCGCGTCGCAGACTTCCCGCAGCGTTTCAAGAAAGCCGGGCTCCGGTCGCACGAAGTTCATGTTGCCGGCGATGGGCTCGACGATGATGCAGGCGATGTCACTGTCATGGTGTTCGAAGGCGCGACGCACGCCCTCGGCGTCGTTGTAGTCCAGCGTCATCGTGTACGCCGCGAGCGCCTCGGGGACGCCGGGCGAGCTGGGCACGCCGAGCGTCAGCGCGCCGGAGCCGGCCTTGATCAGCAGCGAATCGGAGTGCCCGTGGTAGTTGCCCTCGAACTTCACGATGGTGTTGCGGCCGGTGAAGGCGCGCGCAAGGCGAATGGCGCTCATCGTAGCCTCGGTGCCGGAGCTGACCATGCGCACCAGTTGCATCGACGGCACCAGCGCATTGATGCGTCGCGCGAGCTCGGTTTCGAGCACAGTGGGTGCACCGAAGGACAGGCCGTCGGCTGCAACCCGCGATACCGCCGACACCACCTCGGGGTGGGCATGGCCGAGGATCATCGGCCCCCATGAGCCGACGTAGTCGATGTAGCGCCGGTCATCCTCGGACCACAGGTGCGCGCCCCGGCCGCGGCGGAAGAAGACCGGGTCGCCGCCGACCGATCCGAACGCGCGCACGGGGGAATTCACGCCGCCGGGGATATAGCGCCGGGCCTGTTCGATCAGCTCGCTGCTCATGCTGGGTGGGCTCCATGCTGTGGGCCAAAGCGGCCATTTTGCCGCGCGTCGGTGACGTGGGACAATGCGCCCCCCTGAAAGCCAGCGGATACTGCCGCGACCATGAAGACTTGGATGTGCCTGATCTGTGGCTACGTCTACGACGAAGCCGCCGGCGACGCCGAAGCCGGACTCGCCCCCGGCACGCGCTGGGCCGACGTACCGCTGTCTTGGCGCTGCCCCGACTGTGGAGCGGGCAAGGAAGACTTCGAGATGGTCGAGGCCTGACGCGCGCCGCGCCGGCTGCTAGAGCGGGTTCATCTCCAGGCCGCGTTCGGCGAGCAGCCGCACCACGCTGTGTTCGCCGACGAGGTGCAGCGCACCGACCACGACGAGGTGGGTGCCGGGCTCGTCGAGCAGGCCCTCGATGCCGTCGAGCCAGGCGCGGTTGCGGTCGACGACCACCGCCTGGTAGAGCGCATCCGACGCGCGCATCGCGCCCAGCAGGTCGGCCTCGAGGAAGTCCGCGTCACCCTGTTGCCACGCGCGCACGAGTCGGGCCATTTCCTCCTCGATGCGCGCGGCTTCCTCGAGGCTTTCGATCAGCAGCGCAACCTGGGCGGGCTCGTCGAGCCCGTCGAAGGCACGGAGCTGGTCCTCGGCGGTCTCCAGGCCGAAGACCGGCTTGTCATCGCGCTGCGCCCACGCGGTGAGCTGGTACTCGAGCCCGAGCTCGGGCGAATAACCCAGCTGCGCTAGACGCAGCTGCGTGACCGTCAGCGCGGCGAGCCAGGGTTTTGCGCCGCCAAACAGCTGCAGGCTGAGCTCGGCTTCGTCGGCGAGGGCCTGCGCATGCGCCCAGGTCTCGTCGTCCATGTAATCGGCGAGCTGGCGCCCGTCGGGTGCCTGCCCGAGTGCGATGACGAGCTGCTGGAATTCCACCGGGTCGAGCGCCGCGAGGTCGAGTTCCATGACCAGCGTATCGGCCCGCTCGTAAAGCGTCTCGACACGTTCCGGCAGCGGACCCGCTTCTTCCGGCAGCAGGTGTATGGAGCCAAGCAGGTAGACCGTCGCGTCGCCGCGGCTCGTCTCCCATGCCAGTGGCTGTCCCGCGTGCAGCGGTTGCAGTCCGGCGAGTACGAGTGCCGCGGTGCACAGCAGGGCGCGGGCAAAGGTGGCGTGAGCGGTGGACATGCAGACTCCTGGCACTCCGGGGCACGGGGACGACGGTGGGTCCCTTGCCGGGAACGTGACTGATGATACACGGCGCGACCTGGGCCTGGCGCCCGCTGCCGCTCAAGCCGAGGGCAGGACCCCGTTCAGCCAGCACAGCCGCGTATCGATCGACCCGTCTGCGTGGAGGTGCAGCCACCGCCATGCGGGGGGCCGGTCATCGGTCGCGAAGCGGTCACTGCCCGGCAGGAACTGGCCGCAGGTCGACGGGGTCGCGAGCAGCCTGAGCGCGCCGTGCGTCGAATCCCACGGCTGGTGTACGTGCCCCCACACGACGCCCCGTACGCGCGGGTGCGCATCGAGTCTCGCGAACAGTGCGTCGGCATCGGCGAGCAGGTGACGATCGAGCCAGCGGCTGCCCATCGGGACGGGGTGGTGGTGCACGCAGACGAGGGCGTGTCGCCCGGTGTCGAGCGCGAGCAGCGCATCGAGTTTGCCGAGCTCGTCGTCGCCAAGCCGGCCCGCGGCGCTGCCGGGGATGCGACTGTCGAGCATCAGCACCCGCCAGTCGCCGATGACGATCTCGCGCTGCATCGAGAACGGCGCCGCGTCGAGCACCGCGTGCATCGCGTGCGGGTCGTCGTGGTTGCCCGGCAGGCAGTAGACCGGGCGGTCCAGCGGCGTGAGCAGCGAGCGCAGCCTGCGATAGGCGGCTTCGCTCTCGTCCTCGGCGAGATCTCCGGTGGCAAGGACCGCGGCCGGCGGCCACTCCGGGTCGCGCCGGACCTCGGCGACGACGGCGGCGAGGCTGTCAGCGGTATTGACGCCGCGCAGCGCCCGCTCGGGCGCTGCGTAGAGATGGGTGTCCGTCAGGTGCAGCAGCGTGATCACGGTATTGGATGCCCGGAGTCGGAATCCTGGTCCATTCTAGCGGTCACCGGTGCGGTCGCAGCACATGAAAAGGGCCCCGGGGCAAAGCCGCCGGGGCCCGTGATCGGCACGCCGCGGTGACGCGCTCAGTAGCGGTAGTGCTCCGGCTTGTAAGGGCCGGCCGCCGGCACGTCGAGGTAGGCCGCCTGCTCGGATGTGAGCTCGGTGAGATTCGCACCGATCTTTTCGAGGTGCAGGCGCGCGACCTTCTCGTCGAGGTGCTTGGGCAGCACGTAGACCTCGTTGCCGTAGCGCTCGGCATGCTTCCAGAGCTCGATCTGCGCGAGCACCTGGTTGGTGAACGAGTTCGACATCACGAACGACGGATGGCCGGTGCCGCAGCCGAGGTTCACCAGCCGACCTTCGGCGAGCAGAATGATGCGCCGGCCGTCGGGCAGGATGATGTGATCGACCTGCGCCTTGATGTTCTCCCACTCGTACCGGCGCATGCCCGCCACATCGATCTCGTTGTCGAAGTGGCCGATGTTGCAGACGATCGCGTTGTGCTTCATCCGCACCATGTGGTCGTGGGTGATCACGTGATAGTTGCCGGTGGCGGTGACGAAGATGTCGGCCTTGTCGGCGACCTCGTCCATGGTCACCACGCGGTAGCCTTCCATCGCGGCCTGCAGGGCGCAGATAGGGTCGATCTCGGTGATCCATACGGTCGCGCCCAGGCCGCGCAGCGACTGCGCCGACCCCTTGCCGACGTCTCCGTAACCGCAGACGACGGCGACCTTGCCGGCGATCATGACGTCGGTCGCGCGCTTGATCGCGTCGACGAGCGACTCGCGGCAGCCGTAGAGGTTGTCGAACTTGGACTTGGTAACCGAATCGTTGACGTTGATCGCCGGGAAAGTCAGCGTGCCGTCGCGCTGCATGCGATACAGACGGCCGACGCCGGTGGTGGTCTCCTCGGTGACGCCCTGGATGTTCGCCAGCGCCTTCGAGTACCAGCCGTGGTCGCTTTCGAGCCGCTTGCGGATCGCCGCGAACAGGGCACGCTCCTCGTCGCTGCCGGGGTTGTCGAGTACCGACGGATCCTTCTCGGCGCGTGCACCGAGGTTGAGCAGCAGCGTGGCATCGCCGCCGTCGTCGAGGATCATGTTGGCGGTGCCGCCATCCGGCCACTGGAAGATGCGGTGCGTGAACTCCCAGTACTCTTCGAGCGTTTCACCCTTGTAGGCAAACACCGGGGTGCCGCCCTCGGCGATCGCCGCCGCGGCGTGGTCCTGGGTCGAGTAGATGTTGCACGAGGCCCAGCGCACGTCGGCGCCGAGATCCTTGAGCGTCTCGATCAGGACTGCGGTCTGGATGGTCATGTGCAGCGACCCCGCGATGCGCGCGCCTTCGAGCGGCTTCGCATCGGAGAATTCCTTGCGCACCGACATCAGGCCGGGCATTTCGGTTTCGGCGATCGCGATCTCGCGCCGTCCGAAAGCCGCCTGCGAAAGGTCGGCGACGTGAAAATCGTTGTCCGTTCGCTTTTCAACGACAGCGTTCATGTGCAACTCCGTGTTTTCAAGCGAGCGCCGTTCAGATGGGGTCCGCGATCGAGCCTGGCGGGCCGGGTGCCCGTTGCAACGCTCCTCGACCGCGGTGGATTGACCATTCTACCAGTACGGCGGGCCGTACCGTCCGGATGTGCGCTGCGCTCAGCCGGCAGCCGCGGGCCTGACGCCCGCGTCGGCGGCCAGCGCCTCGGCCCGGTCGGTGCGTTCCCACGGGAAGCCGTCGGGCTCCTCGCGGCCGAAGTGGCCGTAGGCGGCGGTGCGCCGGTAGATCGGCCGTACGAGGTCCAGCATCTGCATGATCCCGTACGGGGTGAGGTCGAAATGGCGGCGTACGAGCTCCTCGATGCGTTCTTCGGAGATCTCGCCGGTGCCGAAGCAGTCGACCGACAGCGACGTGGGCTCGGCGACGCCGATCGCGTATGACACCTGGATCTCACAGCGTTGCGCGAGCCCGGCGGCGACGATGTTCTTCGCGACGTAGCGTGCCGCGTAGGCCGCCGAGCGGTCGACCTTGGAGGGATCCTTGCCGGAGAACGCGCCGCCGCCGTGGCGCGCCATGCCGCCGTAGGTGTCGACGATGATCTTGCGCCCCGTCAGCCCGCAGTCGCCCATCGGGCCGCCGACGACGAATCGCCCGGTCGGGTTGATGTGATACTTCGTGTAGTCGTTCAGCCACGAGGCGGGCAGCACCGGCTTGACGATGGTTTCCATCACCGCCTCGCGCACCTGGTCGAGGCTCGCCTCCTCGGCATGCTGGGTCGAGAACACGACCGCGTCGAGCCCGACCGCACGACCATGCTCGTAGCGGAAGGTGACCTGGCTCTTGGCGTCGGGTCGGAACCACGGCACCTCGCCGGATTTTCGGACCTCGGCGTGGCGCTTGACCAGGCGGTGCGCGAAGGTGATCGGCGCGGGCATCAGCACGTTGGTCTCGTTCGACGCATAGCCGAACATCAGGCCCTGGTCGCCCGCGCCCTGCAGTTTTTCATCCTCTCGGTCGACGCCCATCGCGATGTCGCCGCTCTGCTTGCCGATCGCGTTGAGCACTGCACACGAGGCGCCGTCGAAGCCCTTCGCCGAGCTGTCGTAGCCGATGTCGAGGATCACCTCGCGCACGAGGTCCTCGAGTTCCACCCACGCTGTCGTGGTGATCTCGCCGGCGATGATCGCCATGCCGGTCTTGACCAGCGTTTCGCACGCGACGCGGGCGCGCGGGTCCTTCGCGATGATGGCGTCGAGCACCGCGTCGGAGATCTGGTCGGCCATCTTGTCCGGATGGCCTTCCGATACCGATTCGGAGGTGAACAGATAACGCTTGCTCATGCAGGGTGCTCCCCTTGATGTTGGTTCAATGCTGTGTGCCTGTCAGTCCGGTCTGCGAAAGCGGAACACGCCCCAGCACAGGTGCCCGGCATTGCCGGCGTCGACCCAGTGCTGCAGCCCCTCGAGCATCCGTTGCCGGTACCCGGCCGAGACCCACGGCGCGAGCTCTGCGTCGCGCGCCTCGAGTTCGGCGCGCACCCGCGCATAGTGCCGGGCCAGCTGCGGCGTGTGGTCTTCGAAACCGGTTTCCTCCAGCCCGTGTGCCCGACAGGCGTCCCGGTAGAAGGCCGGCGAGCCCAGCGACGACAGGTGCAGGCGTTCCAGCACAGGGCGCAACACCTCCGCCGGGCAGCCGTCAGCCTGCATCGGGTCGGTAAAGATCAGCCGTCCGCCCGGTTGCAGTACGCGCGCGGCTTCCGCGATCACCCGCTGCCTGTCGCCACTGTGGAGGAAAGCGTCCTGGGACCATACGACCGAGAAGGAGGCGTCGTCGAAAGGTACGGATTCGAAACTCCCGTCAACCACGTCGATCAGCCGGTAGAGCTGCTCGGCGCGATTCTTTTCCCTGTGGCGGCTATTTTCCACTTCCGAGAGGTTCAGCGCCACCACCCGGCAGCCGAAGTTCTGTGCAAGGTAGCGCGCGGCGCCGCCGTAGCCGGCGCCGAGATCGAGCACCCGGTCGCCCGGCGAGAGTTCGTCGAGCAGGTCCGCCATGTGTGCGACGGTTCGTCGGCTGGCGTGCGATATCGGTTCCTTGTCGTGCTCGTAGAGTCCGATGTGGATGTCCTCGCCACCCCAGACGCGGTGGTAGAAGTTGTCAGCGTCGTCGCTGTTGTAGTAGTTGCGGGCTGTTTCCACCGCAGTGCTGTAATCGACGCTCATGCCGGGGTGTCCTCCTCCGCGTAGGCTTTCTCGGCGACGTGGATGAAGAAATCGGGCTCGTGGTCCCGGTAGGTTTCCTGGAAGTCGCCGTAGGTCTCGACGCGCTGAAAGCCCACTTCCCGCATCAGCCGGCGCACGTAGGCACGGCGCAACGGGTACATGTTGAGGTGGAACGCCGAGCCGTCGGGGAACGCATAGCGGAAGCGCGTGAGCC
>PWYM01000181.1 GCA_003567855.1 Gammaproteobacteria bacterium
GCTGGCAGTCGTCCCATTCCAGCAGCCGCGACTGGCGGCCCGATTCGGTGCCGGCGCGGCCCTCGCCGCTGGGCACCACGCACAGCGACAGCGCCGCGATCACGGCGATGTTCGGCGCCGTGAGCCACGGCGCGAATTCGCGCAGCAGCGGCAGGCCCACCCACGCCGAGCTGGTGGCGGCGAGAATGACCAGCACGCGCTTTTCCGGCGTGGTCAGCCGTCCCTGGTCGCCGACCGCGGCCTCGATGTCGGCACGCGTCAGCACCGCATAGCGCGCGCGGCGCACCTGCCAGGTGATCAGCCACCACGCCAGCGGCAGTGTGGCCGCCGTCAGCGGCAGGCCGAATCCAATCCACTGCAGGAAGTTGACCTCGACGCCGAACTGGCGCACGAGCAGTTCCATGACGACCGGGTTGACCGGCGTCCCCACCGGCGTGATGAACCCGCCCATGTTCGACGCGATCGCGATCGCGATGAAGATCGCGCACAGGAAATGCCGCTTGGCCGTCTCGTCGGTGCTGCTGCCCGCCCGGGTCACCGCGGTGCCGATGGCCGCGGCGATCGGCAGCATCATCACCGTGGTCGCGGTGTTGTTGACGATCATCGACATCGCGGCGGTGGCGATCATCAGTGCGAGCACGAGCTGTGCCGGGCGCGGGCTGCTGCGCCGCACGAGCAGCAGCGCGAGCCGCCGGTGCAGGCCCCACCGCTCGGTCGCAAGCCCGAGGATCGCACCGCCGATGACGAGGAACAGCACCGGCGCCATGTAGTTGGAACTCACGACCGCCGCCTCCTGCACGCCGAGGATCGGCAGCAGCAGGAACGGCAGCGAGCCCGTCAGCGGTATGGGCACCGCTTCGGTGAACCACCAGATCCCCATGACCGCCGCGACCGATGCGGTGTGCCATGCACCGGGCGAGAGCCCGGCCGGCGCCGGCGCGAGCTGCAGCGCGATGAACGCGGCAACGCCGATCCAGAAGCCGAAGCGCTTCAGCACCGGGTGCCCAACGCGTGCGACCGCGCAGCCTGCGGGGCGCGGGAGACGGGGGCGAAGTGTGCAGGCGCGGTCACGGGGCCGAAGTATGGTGGCGGGGTGCGGGGCGCGCAACGCGCGGGCGAGGCCACAACGCGGGGTTGTCGGTTCAGGGTTCGGGCAGCGCCACCGGCGGTGAGTCGAACGGCGATGCACCGTCGGCATACAGCGCGTTCAGCATTGCGGCGAGCCGCAGGCCCGCACGCGCGAGCTGGCGTTCGGCCACCGGCTGCCACGTCGCGCGGTACTGTGCGTCGAGCTCGGGGACGCCGTCATCGGTCGGCGGATACAGCCCGATGAACAGGTACGCACGCGCCTCGAGGATCCAGTCGACCGGGTCGAGCGACGTGCGCCATGCATGGCGTTCGGCGGGCCGGATCCGCGCGTCGAGTGCGCGGGCGAACGCCACCGGCCGGTACTCGGCCATCGCCGTTGCGAGCACGTCGTGGTCCCAGTAACGGTGCAGGTTGCTGCGTTCGCCGTCGACGATTACCGGCACCGTGTTGCCGCCGCGGTCTTCGAGAAAACCGCAGTGCAGCGGCTGGTGCAGGTCACCGATGAAGTGCACGAGAAACTTGAGCGCCTCGGCGCGCGTCTCGCGCGGCAGCGACGTGTCGGCAAGACGTTCGGCGTAACCGAGGATCGCGGTGTAGACGTTGCCCTGCGGCACCTCGAAATCCGCGCGGCGCGGCACGACCCGGTCGACGGGGCCGTTCATGTAATGCAGCGGACCCGTGCCGGGCCGGTCGCGGCGCACCCGGTCGGCCCACGCGCCGACCGCCGCGAGCGGGCGCCCGTCGAGCAGCCGCCGGACCTCGGCGCGGGCCTCGGGCGTCAGCGCATCATCGGCGACGGCACCGACCACGCCATGCCCCCAGGCGCTCCATGCGTGGGCTGGCGCGGCGCCTGCGAGCAGCGCCAGCGCGACGAGCAGGGCCGGGACGAAGGTGAGCGCATTCAGCACGCGCGTTGATCGCACGGGGCGGGTCTCCGCGGGAGGGGCCAGCCGGCAGTCTACCGTGCCTGCCGAGCCCCATCGTGATGCGCACTGCCGCGGTTGCGGTACGGTCGTGGTGGACGCGTCGTTGATCCCCCGCGCGCACCCCTGCATCCTTTGGTCCGGATCCGAATACAGGACAAGTCCATGCGCCTCCTATCCGCCGTGCTCGCCGCGGGCGTGCTGTACGCAGCTGCGGCCGCCGCCGACCCGATTCCGCCCGCCCCCGATCGTGCCGAGGGCGAGGGCCCGCACGAGCGGTTGATCCTGCGCGGCGGCATCCTCGTCGACGGCACCGGTGCGCCGCCGACCGGGCCGGTCGATATCGTCATCGAGGGTAACCGCATCCGCTCGATCCACACCGTCGGTTTCCCGGGCGTGCCCATCGATCCCGACGGCCGCCCCGAGGCCGACGCGAACACCCGCGAGAAGGACATCGAGGGCATGTACGTGCTGCCCGGCTTCGTCGACACCCACGGCCACATCGGCGGCGCGCGACAGGGCACGCCGGCCGAGTACGTCTACAAGCTGTGGCTGGGCCACGGCGTGACGACGATCCGCGACCCCGGTAGCGGCAACACGCTGGACTGGACGCTTTCAGAGAAGCGTCGCAGCGACGCGAACGAGATCACCGCGCCGCGTATCCGCGCGCACGTGACCTTCGGCCAGGGTCGCGACGAACCGTTCACCGAGCCCGATCAGGCGCGCGACTGGGTGCGCGACGTCGCGCGCCGCGGCGCCGACGGTCTGAAGTTCTTCGGCGCGCGCCCCGACATCCTCGAGGCGGCATTGGACGAGGCGCGTGAACAGGGCCTGCGCACGACCATGCACCACGCCCAGCTCGGCGTGACGCGCACCGACGTGCTCGATACCGCGCGCTGGGGGCTGACGTCGATGGAGCACTGGTACGGCCTGCCCGAGGCGATGTTCACCGACCGGCGCATCCAGCACTACCCGCCGGACTACAACTACATGAACGAGTACGACCGCTTCCGCGAGGCCGGCCGGCTGTGGCTGCAGGCCGCCGGACCCGGCAGCGAGCGCTGGAACGCGGTGCGCGACGAGCTGATCGGGCTCGACTTCACGATCAGCCCGACGCTCAACATCTACCAGGCCAGCCGCGACCTGATGCGCGAACGCACCGCCGAGTGGCATCCGCTGTACACGCTGCCGTCGCTGTGGGACTTCTTCCAGCCCGACCGCACCGCCCACGGCTCGTACTGGTTCGACTGGACCACCGGCGACGAGATCGACTGGAAGCGCAACTACCGGCGCTGGATGGAATTCCTGGACGACTACAAGAACCACGGCGGGCGCGTCACCGTGGGCTCCGACTCGGGCTTCATCTACAAGACCTACGGCTTCGGCTACATCAGCGAGCTGGAACTGCTGCAGGAGGCCGGCTTCCACCCGCTCGAGGTGGTGCGCGCGGCGACGCTGCACGGCGCCGAGGTGCTCGGCATGGATGACCGCATCGGCTCGGTCGAGCCCGGCAAGCTCGTCGACCTCGTGATCGTCGAGGAAAACCCGATCGCGAACTTCAAGGTGCTCTATGGCACCGGTCACCTGAAGGTCGACGACGACAACACCGTCACGCGGGTCGGCGGCGTGCGCTGGACGATCAAGGACGGCATTGTTTACGACGCGCAGGCGCTGCGTTCAGACGTGCGCCGGATGGTGCGAGAGGCCTGGGAGTCGGAAGGGCGCACGCTGCGGCAGCCGGGGCTCGAAGTCGACTGACACGGGCGTATCAGGCCGACGCGATCTTGCCCTGTGACCGCATAACGGTCAGAGTGTGCACTGGGGAAGCCGAGGCTTCGTCGGGACCGGGATCAGTGCATGCGCGAGCGGAGTCTTCGCCCGGACATACGGCGCCCGACGCTGATCGCGCCCGGTGCGCTCGCGGCAGCGTGGATGTGGGCCGCCGTGGTGCCGGTCGCCGGTGCCGACGAGTCGCTGACGATCGCCGGTTCGGCCTGGATCAGCGACGCGCCAACTGCGCTCGCCGCCGGGCGCGGCTGGTTCAACCGCGACGGTGACGCGGGGCCGCGGATCGGCACGATCCATGTGGACTCGGGCGCAGACGCCCTGGCGCGGCTGCTCGCAGGCGATGCCGACTTCGCACTGGTGGCACCGACGCCGTTCGCCCGAGCGCTGCTGTCAGGCGCATACGCCGATGACCCGCCCATGGTCATCGGCTCGGTCGCGCTGTCGAACCGTACGCACCACCTGGTTGCCAATGGCGCCCGCGGTATCGATCGCCCGGCAGACCTGCGGGGGCGTCGTGTCGGCGTAATGCCCGGCACGTCGGCGCATTTCGGCTGGCACCTGTTTTCCCGCCTGCACCAGCTCGACGGCGATGCCGTCACGCGTGTCGACATGGACGTTCGGGACCTTCCGGCAGCGCTGGTCGATGGGCGGATCGATGCGGCCGTGCTCTGGTCTCCATGGGACCAGCCGGCGCGTGCTGAGCTCGGGCCGAGGCTTCGCGAGTACTCGATGCGCTCGCTGTATACAGTCAACTGGCTGCTCGTGACCCGTCGCAGCGTGGCGATCACGCATCCCGAGGCGATGGATCGCGTGGTGACCGGGTATATCCGCGCGATCGCGGCCCTTAAGGATGACCGGGCAGAGGGGTTGCGCTGGCACGCCGATGCGATCGGGCAAAGCGTCGAGTCGTTGCTCGAGCATGCCGACAGCGTCATCTGGCGCATGTCGCTGGACTGGTCGGTGCCGGCCAACCTCGAGGCGCAGTTCGACTGGTTTCTGGACTGGCCCGAGTATTCCGGCCGTGCGCGCCCCGCCCCGTACGAATACATCATCGACGCACCGCTGCGCCGCGTCGCGCCCGCGCAGGTGCGACTGCCGGATTACCTCGCGTGCGCCGATCCGGGCGGGGGATGCCCACGGTGAGAGTGCGTTCGCTGTCCTGGCTGTGCCTGGCGGTGGTCGCAGTGGCCTTGCTGGCGCTGACCGTGCACGGCGCGCATGGGTGGCGCCAGCTCCAGGACGCACATGCACGTATCGATGGGCTCGAGGACGTCCAGGGGCGCCTGCACTCGCTGGCGGCCGCGGTCGACTACACGACACTGCTGCGTACCGATCCACGGATCATTTCAGGGATTATTGCCGACGCGCAGTCGCTGCGTGAGCGTACGCTGTCGCTCGACGAGGCCGGTGCCGAGCGCGCTGCCTACCATCTTGCCGAAATCGCCTACATGGGCCGCGAACTGCTCGAGTTGCACGACGCCGGCCTGCTCGATGGCGCAGTTTCCGAAACGGCGCGCAACCTGCACGCGAGCCAGGTCCGCATTCACTACACGGGAGTGCAGGACGCCCTCGCTGCCCTGGTGCTTTCGGCGCATGCCAGTGCGCGTACGACCCAGCAGCAGGTGCTGTACTCGACGGGCGTGGCGGCGGCGATGTTCGCGCTGCTGGTCGTGGTGACCACGGTCGTGATGCTGCGTCGCATCGGGCGGCCGTTGCACGACCTGGTTGCGACCATACGGGCCGTCGGCGAGGGTGATGCCGCGGCACGCATGCCGGTGTGCAGCGACGACGAGATCGCGGAGGTGGCGCGCACCTTCAACGCGATGGTCGACCAGCGGCAGGCGCGCGATGAGGCGCTGGCCGCCAGCGAGGCCCGTTTCCGCCAGATCGCCGAGAGTGTAGGCGAAGTGTTCTGGATCAGCGATCCGGGTGACCTTGGTCGCCAGTACGTGAGCCCCGCGTTCGAGAGTATCTGGGGCCTGCCCGTGAGCGTGCTCGACGACGATCCGCTGCGCTGGAACAAGGCGATCCATGAAGACGACCGGCCACGCGTGATGAACGCGCTGCGCGACCATGCGCTGGGCTTCTACAGGGCCGAGTACCGGATCAGGCGGCCCGACGGCAGCATCCGCTGGATCGACGACAGGTCGTTCCCGGTGCGCGATGCCGATGGCCGGATCGTCAGCATCGTCGGGGTTGCGCGCGACGTCACCGACCGCAAGGCCTACCAGGCCGAGCTCGGCGAGCGCATCAAGGAGCTGCGCTGTCTCTACCAGGTGCTGGAGTTGATCAGCAACCGCGACCAGGCCACCGACCAGCTGCTGACGCAGATCGTCGAGCTGCTGCCGCCGGCGTTGCGCGTGCCTGAACGGGCGGTCGCCCGTATCCGGGTCCACGACACGGAGCGCTTCAGCGGGCGCTGGGCCGAGCCCGAAAGCCGGCTGCGAAGCCCGATCGTGGTCGATCGTACGGAAGTGGGCGAGGTCGAGATCGGGTACCTGCAGTCGCCGGAGCCCGGGTCCGGGGAGTCCGCGTTTCTCGTCGAGGAGCACGCGCTGTGTGATGGTATCGCGATGCACCTTGGGCACATGCTCGAGGGGCGACGGCTGTCCGAGATCGTGTCGCGCAGCGAGCGCCTGCAGGCCGTAGGTGAGCTGACGGGCGGCATCGCGCACGATTTCAACAACCTGCTGACGGTGATGCTCGGTAACGCCGAGTTGCTGCAGGAGCAGCTCGAGTCCGACGAGCAGCGCGCACTCGCGCAGACGATCGTGAGGACGGCAACGCGCGGCGCGGAGCTCACGCAGCGGCTGCTTGCGTTCGCGCGTCGCCAGCCGCTGGAGCCCAAGGCTGTCGAGATCAATGCGCTGCTGCAGAGCATGGATGACATGCTTGACCGCACGCTTGGCGATCACATCAGCGTCGATCTGGCACTTGCCGACGACCTGTGGGATGCACAGGTCGATGCGGCGCAGCTCGAGAATGCGCTGCTCAACCTCGCGCTCAATGCCCGCGATGCGATGCCGCAGGGCGGCCGGCTGGGCCTGGAGACGGGTAACCGTTACCTTGATGCGGATTACGCAGACGCGCGTGAAGACCTCGAGACCGGAGATTACGTGATGCTGGCGGTGTCCGACACCGGCACCGGGATCAGCCCCGAGGTGCTGGGACGGGTCTTCGAGCCGTTCTTCAGTACCAAGGAGGCCGGCCGGGGCACCGGGCTTGGGCTGTCGATGGTGTACGGCTTCGTAAAGCAGTCGCGTGGCCACATCGAGGTGTACTCCGAAGTCGGCTACGGGACCACGGTACGCATGTACCTGCCACGCGCAAGCGGGTCGACGGTGCGCGCTGAACCCAAGGTCGAAGTTCAAGCGCCCGCGCCGTCCGGCGCGACGATCCTGCTCGTCGAGGACGACGCGCTCGTGAGAAACTATGCCTCGCAACGGCTGGACGATCTCGGCTACAAAGTGATCACTGCAGTCGATGGCGCCTCCGCGCTGGAGGTGCTGCGCAGCCGGGATGACATCGATCTCCTGTTCACCGACGTGGTGATGCCCGGTGGCATGAGCGGCCGTGATCTTGCCGCCGCGGCGCTGAAGGTCCACCCGCAACTGCGCGTGCTGTACACGTCGGGTTACGCCGAAAGCGTGATCGTCCATCGGGACATGCTTACCGGTGACGTCAAGCTGCTGCGAAAGCCTTACCGCGGCACCGAGCTTGCGGAATTTGTCCGTGATGCGCTGGCCTCGGCATGATGGCAAGGTGGGCCGTAGCAGGAGCCTGCAGATTGATCGACGGATATCGGGCCACGGAAGGAGGGCGACATGGCGAACGAGCGCTCACTCGAACAGAGAGTTGCACGGCTGGAAGCGAAGGACGAGATCCGCGAGCTCTGCGCGCGATATAACCACGCGGTCGACGACCGTGACATCGACACGCTTGGTACGCTGTTCTGCGCTGACGGGCGGTTTCGCTCACGTGACGGCGTGATGGACGCGCTGGGCCGCGATAGCGTGATCGAACAGTTCCACGGGCGCTTTGCCGCGATCGGGCCGTCCAACCACATTCAGCACGATCTCATCATCACGTTCGACGAAGACCGCGACAACCGCGGTGGTGGTGACGGCCCCTCTGCGGCGTCGGGCCTGATCAACTCGCACGCCGAGGTCTGGCGCGGTGGCAGCATGATGATCGCCGCGCTGCGCTACGAGGACCGCTACCGCGTCGAGGACGGCCGCTGGCGCTTCGAGGATCGACTGCTGTCGTTCATGTACTACCTGCCGGTGCAGGATTACGCCGAGGCCATGGGCGGTGTGGAACGCATGCGTGCCTACGGCGACCGCCGGCCAGCCGATTACCCGGAAGGCCTCGCGAGCTGGCGGAAATACTACGGCGATGACTGAGCGGGGCTCCGCACCGCCCGGGCGCGGCGTGGCTGAAGACGCCGCGCGCATCCTGATCCTCGGTAACGGCGCAATGGGACAGGTGTTCCACGGGCTGTTTGCCAACGGGCACGCGGTGGACACCTGGCACCTGGGGCTCGAGGTAGGCTCGACCGGGGTGCTCGAGCGCATGGCGCGCGATCGCGATCTCGTCATCTTCGCGGTGCCCACCCAGCCGCACGATCGGCTGGTGCGTCGCATCGTCGACGTACTCGACCCGGGCACCGTGTGCCTCTCGGTTGCCAAGGGCCTGGACGAGCACGCGCGCACGCCCGCAGAGATCTTCGCCGACACGCTGGGCGGCGAACGCCACTGGGGCATGATCTACGGGCCGATGATTGCCCGAGATCTTGCCGAGGGGCGTGCCGGCTTTGCCGTGCTCGCCGGCAACAGCGCGCGCGCACGTGCTATGGCAGACCTGTTCGCGAACACGCCGCTGTACCTCGACGTCGATGACGACCTGGTCGGTGCGGCCTGGTCGGTGGTGCTGAAGAACGTGTTCGTGCCGCTACTGGGCGCGGCCGACGCGCTGGACATGGGCGACAACATTCGCGGCTTCTTCATCTACGAGGCCGTGCGCGAGCTCGAGACCATCATGGTCGACATGGGCGGTCGACCGGAAACCGCACGCGGTCCCGCGGGCATGGGTGACCTGATCACCAGCGCCACCAGCCGGACTTCGCACCATCGCACCATCGGTGCCGACCTCGCCGAGGGCCGGCGTGACAAGATCGCCGATGGCGGCGAGTACATCCGCTCCGAAGGTGTGCACACGGCACATCGTGTGCGCGAGCACGACACCGTCGAGCGCGGCCGCTATCCGCTGTTCGACCTCGCGTGTGATTTTCTTGACCGTCCCATGGACCTGCGCCAGGCCCTCGGCCGCTACCTCGACCTTCGCTTCGCACGCGGGACGCGGCGCGATGGCGGCTGACGTCACGCTGCTGCTCGACGTCGGCGGCCAGGGCAGCCGTGCGCTGCTCATCGACGCGGACGCGCGCGTGCGGTTCGAAGCCGATCGCGACGTCGCGACCTCCGAACACGACGAGCGTGTCGAGCACGACGCCGAGGCTGCGGTATCGGCGCTTGCCGCGCTGATCGCCGATGTCGATGCAGCGTGTGCAGACGGTGGCATGCGCATCGGCGCGGCCGGTCTTGCCGTGCAGCGTGGCAGCATCGCCTGCTGGGATCGTGAAACCGGAGCTGCACTGTCGCCGGTGATCTCGTGGCGCGACCGGCGTGCGCTGCCGGGAATGCAGGCGCTCGCGGACGACGCCACGGAGATCAAGCGCCGCACCGGGCTGCGGTTTTCGCCGTACGGCGGTGCACCAAAGCTCCAGTGGTGCCTGAGCCAACTCGATGCCGTGCGTGCCGCCGCCGACGAGGGGTGCCTGGCCTTCGGCCCGCTCGGCAGTTTCCTTGCCGCGCGCGTACTGCAGGGCCAGCCGTTCCTTGTCGAGGACACGCTCGCGCAGCGCACGCTGCTGTGGTCGCGCGAGCGGTTCGACTGGGATCCGTGGCTGCTCGAGCGATTCGGGCTGCCGGCGACTGCACTGCCGCCGGTGGCCGAGAGCCGTGGCAGTCACGGGGCGCTCCTCGGCGTCAAGGGCGCACCGCAGCTCGAACTGCTGATCGGCGACCAGAACGCGGTGCCATTCCTCGACGGTGAGCCTGATCCGGACACGCTCTACGTCAATATCGGGACGGGTGCGTTTCTGCTGCGGCCGGTGCCGGCGCCGGTGGACACGCCGGTCTTCCAGCTCAGCCTGCTCGACCGTGAATCGGGCGGGCGCTGGGCGATCGAAGCCAGCGTGCACGGCGCGGCGTCGGCGATCGAGTGGCTGTCGCGACATACCGGCGAGGCCATCGACAGGGCGCGGTTCGTGGGCCTGCGCGAGCGGGTCTTCGACCCGCCACTGTTCCTGAATACGATCGACGGCTTGGGCTCGCCGTGGTGGCGCAGCGGGCCGCGGCCGGCCTTCGTCGGCGAAGATGTCGCGCACGAGGGCGAAGGCGGCGCGCACGTGAGCGAAGATGACGCCCGGCGCCATGGCCTCGATGCGCGTCTGCTCGCGGTGCTCGAGAGCATCGCGTTTCTCGTGCGCGCCAACGTCGACGCGATGCGTGAACTGGTGGCGCCACCGCGGCGCGTCGTGGTCTGCGGTGGGCTGAGCCGGGCCGACATCGTGTGCCAACTGATCGGCAGCGTGCTGGAAGCCGACGTGCTGCGCCTGCGCGATGGCGAGGGCACCGCGCTCGGTGCATGGTGCATGGTGCAACGTCGGCGTGTGCCCGAGGATCGCTACGAGGCGATATCGGCGCGCAGTGACAGCGCGCTGATTGCACGCTATGCACGGTGGCTGCAATGCCTGGAACAGGACGCGGGATGACGCCCGGTTCGGCCGGGTCGTGTGCGTGGCTTTCAGTTGCAGCCGGGCAGGTCGTCGAGCGCAGCGCATGCCGCGTCGCGGGCGATGCTCACGTCGGTGACGTAGTACAGCGACGCGAAGCCGAGCCGGTTTCGGCCGAGGTTGTGAAAGATCATCCCCAGCGCGATGTCGCCGGCAGTGTAGTGGGCGTGGTGGCGCGCGAAGTAGCGTGCCGCGCCGCCAAGCGTGTCGTCATCGACCGTGTCGTCACCGAGCAGCGCGATCACGCGGCCTATGCCGCCGTGGTAGGCCTGTAACAGCAGCATCGCGTAGAGTTCTTCCTGCTTGTCGTCGGGCAGGTGGCCGAAGCGTTGGTCGAAGGCAGGCTGGAGGTTGCGGTGGTTCTGTTCGACGAGGTAGAGCGCGCAGTCGATCTGCGCGAGCCGGTGGAGGTGGAAGCGCTCCGGGATCTCGCAGTCGCCGAGCGCCGCGGGCGTGAGCTGCATCACGCCGCGTGCGCCCACGGCCGACAGCGCCTCGCGCTGGCCACCGCTCTCGATGATCACCTTGCCGGCGAGCGTCGCGAGCACGGTTTCGGGCAGCGTGACCCGGCCCATCTCGCGGCGGTAATCGTAGACCTCGCGTATCGCGCGATGCAGCGACACCGGCGCGTCCTCCTCGCCTACACGCATGCCGTCCCAGGTGCCCCACAGGCGCGCGTCGGCGTCGTCGCCCGTGTAACGCGCAACGTTGTCGGCAAGGCGCGCGTCGGGCTGGTTGCAGCTCAGTGCAAAGGGGTAGCCGGTCGCCCCGTTGCCGCCGACCGCCCACGCGTCGACCCGCCCGTCGGCGGCCATCTGCTCGCGCAGCGCATTGATGCGCCCCTGGGTGGCCTCGCGCCCGTCCTCGTTCGCGAACCAGCCGATGAATGCTGCTCGCCGGTCGAAGAAGATGTGGCGGTTTTCATCTTCGCAGTAGGACTCGCCGCTGAGCACCCAGCGGCGGATCGTGACGAGGTTGCCATGCACGCCGCGGCTGACCCAGTAGGGGCTGTCGCGCACGACCTGCTGCCAGCTCGGCACCGGTGGCGGTGCCGCCGAACGAATGGCGTCCGTTGCTTGTGCCCCGGCGAGGGTTTGCCACGGTGTAGCCGTGAAGCAGGCCACGAGTATCCATGGCAGGACAACTGCCGGACGGAAAGGGGCGATGCCGGGTGAAAGCCACATAGGCTCGAAGCTTACGCGCGCCGTCCCGAGGTGTCTCGTATCGCGTCCCGAGGCGACTCACCCGGAAACGGGTTAGTCAGGCGCCTCTCACCCTTTTTGAGGTGAGTTCGGCGCAGGTGCGTGAAGCGAAACTCATGGAACGGGTTGTTCCGCTGCCCGCCGGTCTACGCATCAGGCGCGAATCCGGGCGGACTAACCCGATTGTGGGTTAGTGGATGGCGCCTTGCCCCGTATAGGGTGAGGCCAGGTGTTCACGATCAGGTTACATCTCCATGGGGCGCCAAAGCCGGCCGCAGCAGTCAAGCGCCTTGCCGCAGCCGCAGTCGCAGCCGCAGCCGCAGCCGCAGTCGCAGTCGCAGTCAAGCCGCTTTGAGGCTCAGCCGTGTGCGCTCGTACTCGGCAGCATCGCCGGTATCCGGTCGGCGTGCGGTGACGAGGGGCCATCGGATCGCCGCAGCCGTGTCCGCTCGTACAAGGTGCAGTCGGTCGCGATCGACGTCGCGAACACGCACTTTTCTCCAGCATTGTACGAGCCTCTGGCAAGTAGCAACGACGGGACGTTTGACGGCCTGGTCCAGACGCTTGCCGGCGCACTCGAGATCAGCCGATTCATGCGCCTGCAGACGCGGTCACTGGGCGTCGACGTCCGCGTCGTAGTGGCCGCGGTGATGTCGTTCGATCGCTGTGACGAGCCCTGGGCTCGACTGCTGGGCGAAGGTTTCGTCGAGGCGCGACGAAAGCTTGTGGCGTCGAGGGGCGCGGCCCGGTACGGCTTCAGCGTGCCCGGAAGGCGACAGCTCGAGATGCTGCTGGACGCAGTTGGTCGAACGCTGGATGACATCGAGTCCGGCTGGACCGAGGCGCAGTTCGACTACGTGCTCGAGGTGCTCGTCGACCGCCCGCGGACCCGTGCCGAGGTGGCAGCGGCGCTCGGGGTGTCTCAGAACTCGCTGTTCAAGGCATTGCGCGGCGCCCGGTATGGCCGGTATGTCGAGCAGTTCGCGGCTGCCAGGGCCGCGCTTGAGATCGAGGATCATCGGCGCCGCCCCGATCGACCGCCGGGTCGGGCCGAACGATTCACAGCCTGACGCAAGTCCCCATGAATTCGGGGCGAGCTTGCAGCCTGGGTGGCGGCCCGGGTGACGGACATTTGCGCGCGCGCCGCCACCGATGCCGACGACCCGGAACGCCGGTCGTTCGGCCATCCATGGCCCCAAGGGTATGCCACTGTAGAAATTCGGCTGACTGACCCATTAACGGGTCAGTTGGTCCCTACTCACCCATTAACAGGTTAGTCGGCCCCTACTCACCCTGATCAGGTTCAGTCGGGCGAAGATTCGCGAAACAACACCATCGACATGCGTTCGTGCTCGCCGGGCACCGGCTCATCGACGCCGATGCAGCCACCACGCACCGCCGTACTGCACCATCAGCAGCACCGCCAGCAGGACCGCGAACACGATCTGCAGCTCGCGGGTGAGGCCGGGCGGGTAGATCACCATGAGCAGGTAATTCTCGATGAATCCGCCCTCGTACGGCGCGAGGCCGGCCTCGGTGCGGAAGCGGTTCTCCAGCGGTGTCAGCGGGCAGATCCAGCCGAACGCGACGATCATCACGCCCCACGCCGCGCACGGGATGTGCAGCCACGCGACCCACGCGCGCCACATCACCAGGAAGCCGCCGAGGATCACGAACATCAGGAACGCGAAGTGGATGACCACCAGCGCCCGGCTGATCAACAGTGGGTCAAGCGACATGAGCCTGGACCCTCAGGCCACGCGTTTGTCCGCGTCCGGCGCGAACGCGGGCCGGCAGACGGCGATGTCGTGCGTGGCGTCCACGTCAGCGCCCGCCCAGCGCCGCGGCGCGCTGGCGCGCCTCCGACGCGCCGGCGCCGTCGCCGCTGCGCTCGCGGCAGCGTGCGATCAGCGTCCAGCTGCGCTGCTGCAGCTCGGGCTGGTTGGATGCGAAGCCGTTGGCCCTCAGCGCGAGCTGCTCGGCCTGCGCGTAGTCGTCCTGCGCGTAGTGCACCATGGCCAGCTCATACCAAAGCCGGGGGTTGCGCGGCTCCACGCGCAGCGCGCGTTCGAGCAGCGCGGCCGCGCGCGCGTGGTCGCCGTTGCGGGTGGCGACCGCGGCTTCTTCCTGCAGCGCGGCGGCGGCCGACGACATGGCCGGCACAGCGGTGGCCGGGTCGGTCTGCGCGTCACGGCGCGTTGGATCAGTCGAGTCGCGTCCCGCTGAATCGGCCGACTCGCGCTCCGTGGGGGCGGGCGCCTGCTGCTGTGAGGGCACCGCGGCACACCCGGCCGCGAGCAGCGCCAGGCACAGCACCGGTGCGTACGCTTTCACTGGAATATCCTCCGCAGTCTGTCGACGAGTCCGCCACGGCCGCGTTCGCGCCGCTCGCCGCAGTCGGTCCAGGCCTCGGGCGCGTGGCCGCCGAGGTAGGGCAGCGCGCGGGCATGGTCGCATCCCTGCGCCGAGCGCAACCCGGTCAGCGAGTCGATCCATACCGTCTCGACGCCGTCCGGCGGGGCCAGCGCCAACGGCGCGGGACGGAGCTGGCGCATCGTGTCGGCCCACACCGGCAGCGCGTTGCGCGCACCTGTCAGGCCGGCGGGCGAGAAGTCGTCGCGGCCCAGCCAGACCACGCCGAGCAGGTCGTCGCCGAAGCCGGCGAACCAGCTGTCGCGGCCCTGGTCGGTGGTGCCGGTCTTGCCCGCGAGTTGCAGGTCTTCTGAAAGCCAGCGCCGGGCGGTGCGACCGGTGCCGTCGCGCATCGCGGCGACCAGCGCACTGTTGACCAGGTGCACCGGCCCCGGCTCGAACGCCTGCGCGGTGGACAGCGGGTAGCGGTTCAACGGCCGCCCGTCCTGCGTGGTGACCGCGCGCACCGCGCGCAGCGGCGTGCGGAAGCCGCCGGAGGCCAGCGTCTGGTACATCTGCGCGACCTCGAGCGGCGTGAACTCGCCGGTGCCGATCAGGTAGGACGGGTGCGCCGTCTGCGTGACCGGTGCGCCGAGGCGCTCGACCGTGGCCTGCACGGCCGGGAGGCCGACCTCGAGGCCGGCGCGCACGGTGGGCACGTTCAGCGACTGCGCCAGCGCATCGACCATCATCACCGGCCCGCGGAACTCGCGATCGTAGTTGCGTGGTGCCCAGGTGGGCTGGCGCGGCTGCTCCAGCGCCAGCGGTGCATCGTCGAGCAGCGAACCCAGCCCGAAGCGCGACGGCTCCTGCAGCGCGGCGAGGAACACCGCGGGCTTGATCAGCGAACCCACCGGCCGGCGCGCATCCAGTGCCCGGTTGAACCCGGCGAAGCGCGGGTTGCGGTCGCCGATCAGCGCGAGCACCTCGCCGGAGCCGACGTCGGTGATCACCACCGCCGCCTGCAGGTGCGGATCGTCGGTCCCGAGCTGACGGACGAGCGCGGACTCGGCGGCCGCCTGCACGCTCGGCGCGAGCGTCGTGAAGATCTGCAGGCCCTCCGACTGCAGGTCCTCGGCGCGGTAGTCGCGGCGCAGGTGACGCTGCACGACGCCCATGAACGCCGGGTGCGACAGCCGCGGTGCGTCGCCGGTCTCGGCCACGCCGAGCGGCCGCGCGCTGGCGCGCTCTGCGTCGTCGGCGCTGACGATGCCGTGGTGCGCCATTGTGTCGAGCACCAGGTTGCGCCGTGCCAGTGCGCGTTCGGGGTGGCGGCGGGGATGGTAGTACGACGGGCCGTTGATCATCGCGACGAGCAGCGCCTGCTGTTCGATCGGCAGCTGCGCCAGCGGTTCACCGAACAGGTGGCGGCTCGCGAGCCCCATCCCGTGGATCGCGCGTTCGTGGTCCTGGACCAGGAAGACCTCGTTCAGGTAGGTCTCGAGGATGTCGTCCTTGTCGTAGCGGCGTTCGAGCAGCACCGCCATGATCGCCTCGCGCAGCTTGCGCGCCATGGTGCGATCGCTGCTCAGGTAGAAGTTCTTCACCAGCTGCTGGGTGATCGTGCTGCCGCCCTGCACCACGCGCCGCGCGCGCAGGTTGGCGGCAGCCGCGCGGGCGATGCCGCTCGGCGAGAGGCCGAAGTGGTCGTGGAAGTCGGCATCCTCGACGGCGAGCAGCGCCGCGACCAGCGTGTCGGGCACCTCGTCGAGTCGCACCAGCAGGCGGTCTTCGCGGTGCTGCGCCGGGAAGATGTTGCCGATGCGCGCCGGGTCGAGCCGCACCAGCGGCAGGGCCTCGCCCGAGTCCGCGTCGGTCACGGCCAGCACGCGTTCGTCACCGAGGCGCACGCGCACGCGGCGCGCGGGCTCGGCGCCGTCCCAGAAGTTGAAGGCACGGGTGCCGAGCACGAACTCGTCGTCGCGCGCGTGCCAGGTGCCGGACCCGCGGGCGTCGGCGCGCTGGCGGTAATTGAGCGCCGCGAGCTCTTCGCGCAGCTGTCCCGCATCGAGCGACAGTCCGGCATACAGCTCCAGCGGCCGCGCGTACACGGTCGCCGGCACGGCCCAGCGCTTGCCCTCGAACTGCGCGCGCACCGCGCGATCCAGCGAGACGCTCCACGCCGCGAGCGCGGCGGTCGCGAGCAGCACCGTGCCGATCGCTGCGACCAGCGTGATCCTGACCAGGCGGCGGCGCCGGGGGCGGGTTTTACGGCGTTTTGCCATCGTCGGGTGTCGTGCCTGTGCCGGTAGTGGTTCGAGGGCAAATTCAGCGGCCGGTTCATGGGCCGGGTTCGACGGCCTGGTGCACGGGCCGGGAAACCGCCGCGATTATGGACCGATTCCAGGCGTACGGTACGACACGATCAGGAACCCATGTCGCCGTACGACGACAGTCGCCCCGCCGCGTTGCGCCGGGATTATCCGTTGATTCAACGAAATGCGCCGCAGTTCCCGGTGATGCCATGACCCGGTGCTACGCTTTGGCCCAGCGATGATCGAGTCTGCCAACATCCGCCTGCTCGGCATGGGCCCGGTGCTCATGCTGATCGTCGTGACCGCCGGTTGCGCCGGTAGTGCCTGGACGCAGCACACGTCGCCCGAACGGACGGCCGAGTCATCATCTACGGACAGGTCGGCGGGACAGCAGCCCGCGAGACAACGGTCCGGAGCGCAACACCGCCACGGGGATGCCACCCGCTCGGCGCTGTATGCGCAGTACCGCGACTGGGAAGGCACGCGTTACCGGTATGGCGGCATGAGCCGGCGCGGCGTGGACTGTTCGGGGTTCGTCGCGCTGACCTTCCGCGAGCGGTTCGACCGGGACCTGCCGAGGAGCACCGCGGCCCAGGCACGCAAGGGCCGCGAGGTTCGCGCCGATCAGCTCAGCGCCGGTGACCTCGTGTTCTTCCGCACCGGGCGTTCACAACTGCACGTGGGGATCTACGTGGAAGACCGCCGCTTCCTGCACGCGTCGACCCGCGAGGGCGTCACGCTGTCGAGCCTGGATCAGCCTTACTGGCGGTCGCGATTTCTGCACGCGCGGCGGCTGTAGCCGGGGAGGGGCATTGGCCGGGGAGGGGTTTTAGCCGCGGGAAGGCGGTATATGTCTCTCGCCGATTTTCGCCGACTCACCCGAAAGCGGTTGAGTCGGACGTGACTCACCCTGTTCCGGTTGAACCGGCCGTGACTCACCTTGTTCCGGTTGAGTCGGTCGGGTCTCAC
>PWYM01000056.1 GCA_003567855.1 Gammaproteobacteria bacterium
CCGCGAAAGCGGAGCAGGACAACGATCACTGAATGGCCCCGGGGGCCCAAACGGACGGGTGAAGACCAATGAGCGAGCTGATCCAGGCAATCGAACAGGAACAGATGACCCGCGAGGTGCCTGATTTCCAGGCCGGCGACACCGTGGTCGTGCAGGTGAAGGTCACCGAGGGCAACCGTGAGCGCCTGCAGGCGTTCGAGGGCGTTGTCATCGCGCGTCGCAACCGTGGCCTGAATTCCTCGTTCACGGTGCGCAAGATGTCGCATGGCGAGGGCGTGGAGCGCGTGTTTCAGACCTACAGCCCGGCGATCGGGGACATCCAGGTCAAGCGCCGGGGCGACGTGCGTCGCGCGAAGCTCTACTACCTGCGCGGGCTCACCGGCAAGGCGGCGCGGATCAAGGAAAAGGTCTGACGCCGCCCGGCAGCCGCATCACCGCGCGGCGCTCGTCTCCCACCGCCGGCGTCGGCCGGGCGCTCGCCCGGCGGTCGGCGGCAAGGTGCACCATCGGCTAGAATCTGGCCCCTGTTGCCACTGCCGCAGGCGTCCGTTTAATGGCCACCGAATCTTCCGCTCGCCCGAATCCCCTGGTCCGCGCCCTGAAGTTCGTCTGGGGCCTGCTCGACGGCGTCCGGCGCGTCGTGCACCTCGTGCTGATGCTCGTGGTCCTCGCGCTGATCATCGCGGCGCTGACGCCGCGCCCCGTGGAAGTGCCGAGTGGCGCGGCACTGGTACTCGATCCCACCGGCCGCCTGGTCGAGGAACTCTCCGGTGATCCCCTGGATCGCGCGATCGCGCAGGCGCGTGGCGACGTGCTGAGCGAGACGCGGGTGCGCG
The DNA here is from genome assembly GCA_003567855.1 of Gammaproteobacteria bacterium. GTDB lineage: Bacteria > Pseudomonadota > Gammaproteobacteria > Steroidobacterales > PWYM01 > PWYM01. Next base: position 837 of record PWYM01000056.1, read on the forward strand.
ATCTCGTCGACAGCCTCGAGGCCGCGCGCGACGATGACCGCATCGAGGTCGCCGTGCTGCGCCTGGACAGGCTCAGTGGCGGCGGTCTCAGCAAACTCCAGCAGTTCGCCCGGGCCATAGACGCGTTCCGCGCCAGCGGCAAGCGCGTCATCGCCTACGGTGAAATGCTGACGCAGGCGCAGTACTACGTCGCCGCGCACGCCGACGAGGTCTACACCCATCCGTTCGGCGGGGTGTACGTCGAGGGACTGAGCTACTACCCGCTGTACTTCGGCGATGCGCTGGAACGACTTCGCGTGGACGTGAACGTGTTCGGCGAGGGGCGCTACAAGACCGCCTTCGAGCCGCTGTACCGCAGCGACATGAGTCCCGAAGACCGGGAGATGGCGGAGGCCTTCCTGGGGTCGCTCTGGGGCGACTGGAAAGAGGGTGCGGCGGCCGCGCGCGGGCTGGAGGCCGAGGTGTTCGAACGTCATATCGACGGGCTCGTCGGCGCGCTTGGCGAAGCCGAAGGCAGCTTCGCACGCCTCGCGCTGGAGCGTGGCTTCGTCGATGGAACCCTGCACCGAGACGAGTTTCGCGACCGCATGCGCGAACTGGCACCCAACGACGCGGACCCGGACAAGGGGTTTAGAGGCATCGGTTTCCGGCAGTACCTGGCCGCGCTCGGCCAGAAGTCGGCGCGCGCGCCGAAGCCCGCGACGGATGCGGGTCGTGTCGCGGTCGTCGTCGCGGCGGGCGAGATCCTGCCGGGCCAGCAGCCGCCAGGCACCGTCGGTGCCGACTCCACCGCCGCGCTGATCCGTCGCGCCACCGATGACGAGGGCATCCGGGCGCTCGTGCTGCGCGTGGACTCGCCGGGCGGCAGTGCTTATGCGTCGGAAATCGTGCGACGCGAGGTCGAGCGTTTCCATGACACCGGACGCCCGGTGATCGTATCGATGGGCAGCGTCGCGGCATCGGGCGGGTACTGGATATCGATGAACGCTGACCAGATCTGGGCGAGCCCCACGACGATCACCGGCTCCATAGGCGTGCTCGGCATCATGCCCACCGTCCACAGAAGCCTGGAGCGCATCGGCATCGCCAGCGACGGGCTCGGCACGACGTGGCTGGCCGGCGCGGTGCGCCCCGACCGCGAACTCGGTGACGATGCCCGCGACCTGCTGCGGCTGAGTATTGCCGGCATCTATTCGCGTTTCGTCGAACAGGTCGCCGACAGTCGCGGCATGAGCCTCGAAGAAGCCGACGCCGCCGCCCAGGGCCGCGTGTACAGCGGCCGCGAGGCGCGCGAGCGCGGCCTCGTCGACGAACTCGGCGACCTCGAGGATGCCATCGCGGCCGCGGCAGGTTTCGCCGGCATTGACGACGATGCGCTGGTGGTCGAGTACATCGAGCGTGAACTCACCTTCATGCAGCGCGTCGCGCTGCAGTTCGCCAATGCTTCGGGTCCTGTTGCGACTCTGGCGCATCGCTGGCTGGCAGGTCATCGCAGCGAGAGAATCGAGGTGCTGCTCGAACGCGTGAACAGCGGTCTCAAGCCTTTCGAGGCGTTCGGAGATCCGCGCGGACTGGTGCTGCACTGTTTCTGCGAGGTTGAATAAACATACGGGAGGTCAGGATGATCGATGTCGTGCGAGCCGCCACCATTGCCGCACTCGCGGGTCTGCTCGGCGCCGCGCCGGCAGTTGCCGACCCGTCGGACAATGACGATGGGTGGTCGGTCGACGAACCACCGGGCGATTGGCACAAGGTCAGCATAGACACCGAAGAATTCACCTGGTCCGATGTCGACGTCTCGCCGGACGGGCGACACCTGGTCTTCCACATGCTCGGCGACATCTACCGGGTCGCGATAGACGGCGGTGAGGCCGAGGCACTGACCTCGGGCATCGCGTGGCACTTCCAGCCCAGATTCAGTTCCGACGGCAGCGAAATCGCCTTCATCAGCGACCGGTCCGGTGCCGAGAACGTCTGGATCATGGACGCTGACGGCTCTAACCCCCGACAGGTCACCGACGAACGCGAGCACCTGCTGCACAATCCCGCGTGGTCACCCGACGGTGACTGGATCGCGGTGCGCAAGGGCTATGTTTCGAGGCGAAGCATCCCCGCCGGATCGATCTGGCTCTACCACCGTGGCGGCGGCAGCGGCGTCGAACTCGTGGAACGGCTGCACGGCGACCAGTCGGAGAAGAACATCGCCGAGCCCGAGTTCTCCCGCGATGGCCGCTACGTGTACTTCAGCCAGGACGTCACGCCGGGCCGCGTGTGGGAATACAACAAGGACGCCAACACCGGCGTGTTCGCGATCCGCCGCATCGACCGCGAGACCGGTGAGCAGCGCGACGTGGTCGCCCGCCCGGGCGGCGCCGTCAGGCCGCGGATCTCGCCGGAGGGCTCGAAGCTCGCGTTCGTGCGCCGTAATCCGCTGGAGCTGACCAGTCGGCTGATGGTGCGCGACCTCGAGTCGGGCATCGAGCGCACGCTCCATGATGCGCTCGATCGCGACAAGCAGGAAACCAGCGGCGACATGGGCAACTATCCGGGTTTCGGCTGGCTGCCCGACGAATCCGGTCTGGTCGTCTGGAGTGGCGGCGGCTTCGATAGGGTGTCGATGGATGGCGAGGTCGAACGCATCCCGGTGCGCGTGCGTACCGAGCGACGCATCCGCCCCGCGCTGCGCCGCGAGGTCGCCGTCGACGTCGACGAGGTCGACGTGAACATGCTGCGCTGGACGCAGTACAGCCCCGACGGAAGCCTCGCCGTCTACCAGGCGCTCGGCCATGTCTGGGTCCATGACCTGCAACGCGACGAGCGCCGGCGGTTGACGAACCAGCAGGATCACTGGGAATTCCACCCGTCGTTCTCGCCGGACGGCACGCGCGTCGTCTACACGACCTACGACGACGAGGCACTGGGCAGCGTGCGCGTCGCACCGGTGGGCCGCGGCCGACCGCGTGTCCTCAGCGAGGCACCGGGGCATTACGTGGAGCCGCGTTTCTCACCGGACGGCAACCGCGTGGTGTTCCGGCGCATCGCCGGCGGCGGCCTGGTGTCGCCGACATGGTCCGAGCACACCGGCCTGTACGTGGTCGATGCCGACGGTGGCAATCTGCTTCATGTCACCGACACCGACGGTCGCCAGCCGTCGTTCTCGCCCGATGGCGAACGCGTGCTCTATGCCGAACAGACCGAGGGCACACGGCTCGCGCTGCGCAGTGTGGATATCGACGGCCGTGACCGTCGCGACCATCTCGCCGGCGACTGGATCACCGACTACAGCGTGTCGCCCGACGGCCGCTGGGTCGCTTTCACGGAACACTTCCGGGTCTGGGTTGCGCCGTTCGCCACCGCCGGGCGCAGCGTCGCACTCTCGGGCGAAG
>PWYM01000187.1 GCA_003567855.1 Gammaproteobacteria bacterium
AGGCGTTCCGTGCGTTGCGGATGGGAAACAGCATCCGTGGCATTTCGCTCGAGGATCAGCGGCTGCTGCTCGACCTGTTCACCAAGAGCACCTGCGATTTCCTCGAAGGCTGGTTCGAGAGCCCCGAGGTCCGCGCGGCGTTCGCCTTCGACGGCACCATCGGCTCGTTCAGCAGCCCGCACACGCCGGGTTCGGCCTACGTGCTGCTCCACCATGCGTTCGGCGAACTCAACGGGAAGCGCGGTGTGTGGGGGCACGCGATAGGCGGGATGGGCGCGATCACCCAGGCGATGGCGCGCTACGCACAAGCGCATGGCGTCGACATCGAAGTCGAAGCGCCGGTCGCCGAGGTGCTCACGCGCGACGGTCGCGCCTGTGGCGTCACGCTCGAGGACGGCCGACGTATAGAGGCGCGCGCGGTGGCCTCCAACCTCAACCCGCGGCTGCTGTTCACGAAACTGGTCGATCCGGCACTGCTCGATGCCGATTTTTACCGCCGCATCACCCGCTACAAGTGCGGGTCGGGCACGTTTCGCATGAACGTCGCGCTGTCGGAGCTGCCACAGTTCACCTGCAGGCCCACCGACGGTGTCGCCGATCATCACTCGGCGGGCATCGTCATCGCGCCGTCGGTCGAGTACCTCGACCGCGCCTACACCGACGCACGCGCCCTGGGGTGGTCACGCGAACCGATCGTCGAGATGCTGATCCCGTCGACGCTGGACGACACGCTTGCGCCGCCGGGCAAGCACGTCGCGAGCCTGTTCTGCCAGCAGTTCTCGCCCGAGCTGCCGGACGGTTCGAGCTGGGACGAGCACGCGGACACCTGTGCCGACCTGATCATCGACACGGTGACGCGCTACGCGCCCAATTTCCGCTCTAGCGTACTCGGCCGCCAGGTGCTGAGTCCGCTCGACCTCGAACGGGTTTTCGGGCTGACCGCCGGCGACATTTTTCACGGCGCGCTCACGCTCGACCAGATGTTCAGCGCGCGCCCGGTGCTGGGTCACGGCGATTACCGAAGCCCGGTCCCCGGTCTTTACATGTGCGGCTCGGGCACCCACCCGGGCGGTGGTGTCACCGGAGCGCCCGGTCACAATGCCGCGCACGAGATCCTGCGCGACTTCCGCCGCCGGCGCGTGCCGCGCGCCCGCTGATGCCATCCGCGCGCCTGCCTGTGGAGTGAGCCGAGCATGTCCGGAAGCGACCCATCAGCACGAGCGACGGCCGAGGACCCCGGGCTCGCCTGGATAGACCTCGAGCGCTACCCGTTGCATCGTCCCGACGACCCGTCGTTCGATGCCCTGGTCGCACGCGTGCAGGCCGACCTCGATGCGCGCGGTTGCGCGGTGATCGAGCGCTTCATCCGTGACGACGCGCTGTCGAAGCTGGCCGCCGAAACCGCGGCGCTCGCGCCGCGTGCGCATTTCACCCGCGCGCAGGCGACGGTCTATGGCGGTGAGCCCGATGCGGACTTCGCGCCCGGGCACCCGCGCCGACGTACGCTGCTGCGCGAGAACGGTTTCGTTGCCGGTGACCTGATCGGCAATGACACCTTGCTGCGCGCGGTCTACCACAGCCCGGCGTTGCAGCACTTCCTCGCGCGTTGCCTGGACGAACCGCAGGTCCACGAGTTCGCGGATCCGCTCGCGCAACTCGTCGTCAACGTGGTCCGGCCGGAGCACATGCATGCGTGGCATTTCGACACCAACGAGTTCATCGTCACGCTGCTGACGCAACCGCCCGAGACGGGCGGTGAATTCCAGTATGCGCCGGCCATCCGCGCCCCGGGGCAGGAGAACTACGAGCACGTGCGCGCGATCCTCGACGGTGACCATTCGCGCGTGCGCACGCTGCCGCTCGCGCCCGGCGACATGCAGATCTTTTTCGGCCGTTACTCGCTGCACCGTGTTGCCCCCACGGCCGGCAGCCGCGACCGCTACACCGCGATCATGGGCTATTCGCGCACCCCCGGCCTGATGGGGCAGGCGGCGAAAACGCGGCAGATCTTCGGCCGCTCGCTCGACGGGCACAACAGCCCCGATGGTGCCTGGAAGCGCGACGACGACCTCACCGACTGAGCCTGCCCGGAGGCGCAGGCCTTGGGGCGAGGAGAAGGAGTTCACGATGCCCAAGCCAGTGACCGAAGCGGCGGACGCGATGACGGCCGACCTGGCCGGCGTGCCGGCTGCCGAAATTTCCCCGCGCGGCGTATCGCCGCTCGACAATCTGGCCGCCGATCTCGACCTGGTGCGGATGCGCGGCGAGCGCCTGGCGCGCGTGCGCACGATGATGCGCGAGCACGCGCTCGATGCACTGCTGCTGTTCGACCCCTACAACCAGCGCTATGCGACCGGGTCGAGAAACATGTTCGGGTATTTTCTGCGCAATTCCAGCCGCTACATCTATGTACCGGCCGAAGGGCCGGTGATCCTGTTCGAGTATCCGGGCAGTGCGCACGTGTCGACGTGGCTCGAGACCATCGACGAGGCGCGCACCTCGAAGGTCGTATTCGCGGCGGTGAACGGCCGCGATCACACGGTTGCCACGCCGTTCGCGCAGGAAATCGTCTCGCTGCTGAGACGCGATACCGGCGACGGCCGCCGCGTCGGCATGGACCGCTGCTTCCACCTGCTGGCGCTTGCGCTCGAGCGCGAGGGCGTCGCCGTGGTCGACGCGATGAATCTGCTCCTGCACACGCGGCGCCTGAAGACGCGCGACGAGATCGCCTGTCTGGCGCAGAGCATGGCCGCTGCAGAGACTGCCGTCTGGCGCGTGGAGCAGCGGCTGCAGCCCGGCGTAAGTGAAAACGAACTGTTCGCCGAGATGTACCACGCCCTGATCGAGGGCGGCGGCGAATTCATCGAGACGCGCCTGCTCACCTCGGGGCCGAAGACCAATCCCTGGTTCCACGAGGCCGGAGAACGGCGGGTGCGCCCCGGTGAGCTGCTCGCGCTCGACACCGACTGCATCGGCTGTCACGGCTATTACGCCGACTTCTCCCGCACGTTTTTCTGTGGCCCGGGCCGGCCGAGCGGTTACCAGCGCACGCTCTACCGCATGGCCTGCGAGCAGATCACGCACAATGCCGAACTGCTGCGCCCGGGCATGAGTTTTCGCGAGATTGCAGAGCGCGCGTGGGAGATCCCGCCGCGCTTCGTCGACCTTCGCTATCCGTCGATCATCCACGGCGTAGGCATGCACGGTGAGAAGCCGATCATCGCCCACAGCAGCGAGCTCGACACCTATACAGGGGAAGGGATTCTCGAGGAGAACATGGTCGTTAGCGTCGAGAGCTACATCGGGGAGCCCGGCGGCAATGAAGGCGTCAAGCTCGAAAACCAGTACCTAGTCGGACCCGACGGCCTGGTGCCGATGACCCGCTACCCGTTCGACCCGGACCTGCTCGACGACTAGTGCACGTGCGGCACGACCCCCTGAAGCCACGCGGGCCCGGCCATCACGAGCCCCCCGAGCACGATCAGCACGACGCCCACCGGCCGCACCACCTTCATGCCGTGGCGGCCCGCCTTCTCGTAGAGCATCAGCAGCGCGAGCGGTGCCATCCATGCGAGGTTCGCGATGCCGACGACGAACATCACGAGCATCAGGGCCCAGCAGCAACCAAGACAATACAGGCCGTGATGCGCGCCGAAGCGGAACGCGCCGCCCGTGCCGCGTCGGTAGTGGTTCATCAGGAACACTGCCGGGTGCCGGCACTTGTCCATGCACCGCTCCTTGAGCGCTGAGAACTGGAACGCGCCGGCGATCGCGATCACCGCGCCGGCGACGAGTTCCGGGCGATGCATCAGCCAGTGCCACTGCGTACGGGCGATCTGCAGCATTGCGTCACCGGCGAGCGCGGCCACGCCGAAACCGGTCCACACCGCCGCGTAGCCGGCAATGAACGCCACGCGCGCGGCGCGCGGGTGCGCCTGCCCGGCCGACGCACGCCTGAACAGCGCGAACATCGGCAGCGAGGACGGCAGCATCATCGCCGCGATGTGCACCTGCCACGCGAGCAGGAACAGGCCTACGCTGGCAACCAGCGTCAGCTGCTCGACGAACAGCTGGTGGTGATGCACCCACTGCACCCGCCCGGTGAGCTCCGCGGTGACCGCGAGCGCCCACGCGAGCGCGATCGTGCCGAGCAGCAGCGGCGACGCCCGCCACAGCGGCGGGCGGGTGGTCACGCCGCCGCCGAGGGCTCGTG
>PWYM01000162.1 GCA_003567855.1 Gammaproteobacteria bacterium
CGACGCCGGCCCCGGCGAAACACGACTGGCGTTCTCGTCGGGGGGGCTGATCAGCATGATCGTCGGCGAGGTGCTGGGGCTCGGCGACGAACAGGTGCTCGACCTCAGCCTGGTGCTCGCCAATGCCGCACTGGTGGAACTGCGGTTTTCCAGCGGGCGCGTCGGCCTCGACGCGTTCAACATCGTCGCCCACCTCGAAGCCGACGACCTGCTCACCATGGTTTGAGCACGGCCCTCGCCTGGCGTGTTGACAACACCGGTTGTATACAACATGATCGGGCGAATGAATATGAGGTCGCACCAGAAGTTTTCCGCCCTGCAGCTGCCTGCGGCAGCGGCGCTGTGCGGCAGCCTCGTACTGCTCGGACTTATTCTTCGCATCGGAGGGTGCGGGCAACGGGTCTGAGCGCGACCAGCAGACACCAGAAACCCCGCACCGGCCGCCGATGCGGGGTTTTTTTTATCACCTCGCGGCCACGCTCACGGCCGTGGGGACGACCACCAGGGAGGAGCACGTGAATGAAGATCTACTCGGAACAGGACGTTGACCGTGCGGCGCTTGCCGATGCCCGGATCGCGGTCATCGGCTACGGCAGCCAGGGCCGCGCGCATGCGCTGAACCTCAGGGACTCGGGGTTCAATGTGGTCGCCGGCCTGCGCCCGGGCGGGCCGACCGCCAAGCGCGCCGCCGCGGACGGCCTCGAGGTCAAGGCGCCGGCCGACGCCGTGCGCGACGCCGACCTCGTCGCGATGCTCACGCCTGACCCGGTGCAGCCCGAGCTGTATGCCGCGATCGAACCGAACCTGAAAAAGGGCGCCACGCTGCTGTTCGCCCACGGGTTCAACATTCACTACAAGCAGATCACCCCGCGGGCCGACCTCGACGTGGTGCTGATCGCACCCAAGGGGCCGGGCGATCTCGTACGCCGCCAGTACGAGCAGGACAAGGGTGTGCCGTGCCTGATCGCGGTCGCGCAGGATGCCACCGGCACTGCGTTCGCCCGTGCGCTCGCGTATGCCGACGGGCTCGGCGGCGCGCGCGGCGGCGTGCTCGAAACAACCTTCGCCGAAGAGACCGAGACCGACCTGTTCGGCGAACAGGCGGTGCTTTGCGGCGGCGCGACCGAGCTCGTACTCAAGGGCTACGAGACACTGGTCGAGGCCGGCTACCAGCCCGAGGTCGCCTATTACGAGTGCCTCCATGAGCTCAAGCTCATCGTCGACCTGCTGCACGAGGGCGGGCTGAAGAAGATGCACGAGTTCATTTCCGAGACCGCACAGTACGGCGATCTGACGCGGGGTCCGCGCGTCATCGACGACAGCACCAAGGAGCGCATGCGCGCGGTACTGAAAGACGTCCAGGACGGCACCTTCGCGCGTCAGTGGGTAGACGAAAACGCTTCGGGTCGCGACAACTACCGTCGCATGCTCGACGAGGATCTCGCCCACCCGATCGAGGCCGTCGGCGCCAAGCTGCGCGCCCGCATGTCCTGGCTGCAATCCTGATCCGGCGGGCGCCGGGCCTGCCCGGCCCGGTGCCCGCTTCGGCAACCGAGGAGATTTCGAGATGCTCAACACCGATCTGCAACCGGAACTGGCCGCTACCGACTGGGGGGCCGAACCGAAGGATGCCGACCGCGCAGTCGGAATCGCCGACGTGCAGGCTGCGGCAGAAGTCATTGCCGAGCACCTCGACCCCACCCCGCTGGTACGCCACCCGCTGCTCGCCGAGGCCACCGGCTGCGATCTCTGGGTCAAGCTCGAGAACGCCCAGCCGGTCGGCTCGTTCAAGATTCGCGGGACGCTGAACATGCTCGCGGCGATGACGCCGGAGCAGCGCGGCCGTGGCCTGGTCACCGCGACGCGCGGCAATTTCGGCCAGTCACTGGCGCGCGCGGCGACGCTGTACGGCACCCGGTGCACGATCTTCGTGCCCGAGGGCAACCGGCCCGACAAGAACCGCGCGATGGAGGCCACCGGTGCCCGCATCATCGTCCAGGGCCATGACTTCGACGCCGCGTGGGACGCCTCGGTACGCTGGGCACGCCGCGAGAACGCCGTGTCGGTGCACCCCGCGCGCCACGCCCCCATAGTCGCCGGCCAGGGCACCGTCGCGCTGGAGATGCTCGAGCAGGTCACGCGCCCGTTCGACGTGATCATCGTACCGGTCGGCGGCGGCAGCCTCGCCGCGGGCACGGCGATCACCGTCAAGGCCCTGTCGCCGCAGACTCGGGTCATCGCGGTACAGGCCGAAAATGCACCGGCGTTCCACCACGCGTGGCACAGCGGGCGATACGAACCGTTTCGCGCCACCGAAACGATTGCCGACGGACTGGCGACCCGGATACCGGTGCGCTACACGCTCGAGGTCATGCGCCGGCTCGTCGACGACTTCATCCTCGTCAGCGAGCGCGAGATCCAGGACGCGGTCCGCTGCCTGCTCGAAACCGTTCACCAGCTCGCCGAGGGCGGCGGTGCCGCAGCCCTGGCAGGCGCGCTGCAGCTTCGCGAGTCGCTCGCCGGCCAGCGCGTCGGAGTCGTGCTCACCGGCGGCAACATCGACCTCGCCACGCTGCGCGACATCGTCGTCAACCGCCCCTCCCCGCACCAGCCCCGGGCCATGCCGATGTTCCCGATGGCAAGCCTCGACTACGGCGACCGCTGAAACCTGCCCGACAGGAGTTCCAGACCATGAGCACGAGTGCCCGACCCGATCCCGACAAGGTCCTGATCTTCGACACCACGCTGCGCGACGGCGAACAGGCGCCCGGCTGCAGCATGACCGAGCGCGAAAAACTTCGGGTCGCACATGCCCTCGCAGAGCTCAACGTGGATGTCATCGAGGCCGGCTTCCCGGCCGCGTCACCCGGTGATTTCGACGCGGTACAGACGATCGCCGGCAGCATCAGCGGCCCGGTGATCTGCGGGCTCGCGCGCTGCAACCCGGACGACATCGAAAAGGCCTGGCACGCGGTGCGGGCAGCGCAGCGCCACCGCATCCACGTGTTCGTCGCCACCAGCGCCATCCACCGCGAATACAAGCTGCAGATGGCCAAGGAAGAGATCATCAAAAACGCCGTCGAGGGCGTGAAACTCGCACGGCGCTACTGCGAGGACGTGGAGTTCTCGCCCGAGGATGCGTCGCGCACCGAGCTCGACTTCCTCGCCGAGGTCGTCACCGCGGTGATCGAGGCGGGTGCTACGACGGTCAATATTCCCGACACCGTCGGCTATACCGTGCCGGGCGAGTTCCGCGAGGTCTTCGCCTACCTGCGCAAGCACGTGCCCGGCATCGATGCGATCCGCCTGTCGGTGCACTGCCACGACGACCTCGGGCTCGCCGTGGCCAACAGCCTCGCCGCGGTCGAGGCCGGTGCCCGTCAGATCGAGTGCACGATCAACGGCATCGGCGAGCGCGCCGGCAACTGCTCGCTGGAAGAGGTCGTCATGGCACTGAAGGTGCGAGAGCCGTACTTCGGTGCGCACACCGGCATCGACTCGCGCCGCCTGTACCCGACCAGCCGGCTGGTATCGAGCATCACCGGCATGCATGTGCCGCGCAACAAGGCCGTGGTCGGTGAGAACGCGTTCGCACACGAGGCCGGTATCCACCAGCATGGCATGCTCCGCCACCACGCCACCTACGAGATCATGCGCCCTGAGGATGTCGGGATCAGCCGCTCGAACCTCGTGCTCGGCAAGCACAGCGGCCGCCACGCGTTCCGCGAGCGCGTGAAACAGCTCGGTTTCCGCCTCGACGACGCCGAACTCGCCCGCGCGTTCAAGGCGTTCAAGAAGGTCGCCGACCGCAAGAAAGACATCTTCGATGCCGACATCGAGGCGCTGGTCGTCAATGCCGACGGCACTGGCACACCGGGGCGCTGGCAGATGCGGGAACTGCACATCACCGCAGGCACCGGCACCATCGCCGCGGCGGCGGTCAAGCTCGACGACACCGAGAACGACTGCAGCATCGAGGAGGCCGCGGTCGGTGACGGCCCGGTCGCCGCCGCGTTCAAGGCGCTCGAACGCGCCACCGGCGTGACGCTGAAGCTCAAGAACTTCGATCTGCGCAGCGTCACGCTCGGCGACGACGCACAGGGTGAGGTCACGGTCACGGTCGAATATAATGGTCAGCCGTTTCGCGGACAGGGGCTGTCAACGGACATCGTCGAGGCCGGTGCCCGGGCCTACCTGGA
>PWYM01000072.1 GCA_003567855.1 Gammaproteobacteria bacterium
CGTACTCGCTGGGGTGGGGCCGCAGCACGATCGGCACCGGCGCGAGCGCGCGCGCAAGTTCAGGCAGCATCTCGCGGAACGCGTTGAACAGCGCGAACTTGTGCGCCGCGAAGCCGCCGCGTGGATCATCGGGGCGCTGCTCGCGCAGCCACTTCAGGTGACGGTTCTGGCGCGGCTGCAGGTGGTTCACGCGCGAGAAGTTGGTGTTGATCAGCAGGAATGCGCCGTGGCGCTCGCGCAGCGTACGTGCCTCGTCGGCGTGATAGCCGGCGAAAGCCGGCAGCAGGAGTTCGGCACGCGGGTTGCCGGCCACCGCGATCGGTGTTGCGCGATAGTCGGGATGTAGCCGCCACGCATCGGCGTTTTCCTCGCCCCACGCGATCAAAAGCTCCGGCGCAGCGAGTGTTGCGGCGTCGACCTTGGTGCGCCAGTAGACCTCGCGCGAGGCCCAGACCAGCCCTTCCTCGTCCCAGAGCGCGACCCGGTGGCCACAGCGCTGCGCGAGCTGCAGGTTGTGGCGGCTGCGCGCGGTCACGCTCTTGCCGACGTAGACGCCCGCCGGGTAACGCGCAAGATCAAGGTCGATGCGCTTCTTGCTGCCGACGATCGCCGGGATGCCGCGCGCGGCCGCGGCGAGTGCCAGCAGCAGCTTCGCGTCGAACTCGCGCACGCGCGTCTCGCAGGGCAGGATGAGCGTACGCACCGGGTGTCAGGCGTAGCCGAACGCGGGGTCGAGCCGCTCGCGCACGAAGCGGTCGATGCGCTCGACCTGGCCGTCGTCGAAGTAGTCGCGGTAACCGCCGACCTTGCCGCGGCGCACCTTGTACGAATCCGGGTCTTCGCTGTCCTTCGGGCGCAGTCGGGAATTTTTGAAGAAGTCGTCGCGCTCCTTGCGCTTGAGCGACTCGAAGTCGGCAAATTCGACCGCCTCGGCGATCTCTTCGGCGCTGAATGGCGCATCCAGAAACGCGCACAGCCGTTCGAGTTCGGCGTGCGGTGCGGCGCGCAGCGCCTCGTAGCTGACGCGGTGCACGTGCGGCCAGCGCGCAAGCTCCGCGTGCCAGCGGTTCATCCAGTCGCAGATCGCCGGCAGGCCGACCGGCGCGCCCATCAGGAAATCGAACATCGACCCGCCGCTGCCGTCGAGCGCGTAGAGCTCGCGCTTGTGCGCGCTCGCGCGGCGAGTGGACTGGAAATACTCCGACACCGCGACGTCGCGCGGGTCGCGCACGAGGAACACCACCGGGCGCGCGCGCAGCGCCTCGCCGTGGCGGGGATGGTCTGCGAGTCGGTCGAGATAGTGGCCGTGCGTCATCGCGACGATCGGAATACGCGCGTCCTGGCGGTGGAAATTGTCGTACTCGAGGAGCTGGTTCTCGTCGAGCCCGTAGTGGCGCTGGTGGAGACGCGACAGCAGCGTACGCAGCCACGTGCGCCCGCTCTTCGCGCGCGACAGCACGATCAGGTCGGCGGCCAGCGCGCGGCGGTTGTCGAGCCCGGCGCGCAGCCGGTGGCGCATCGCGACGCGCCGGGCGCGCGGCAACGGCGCGGTCAGCGCCCAGATGCCGGCGCGCATCACTCGCAGACGGTCGATCATCGCGGTTCCACGGCTGACAGAGCGCCGGTATTATAGAGGTGTGCGCGGGAGGCTGCGCGAGCCGGGCGCATGCGCCGGAACGCCCTCCACCGCCGGGTTGTCATAGCAGCGACCCGCGCGTGCCAGCCCCGACACGGACTTCCGGTTACCGCCTTGAACGATTCAGCCCCATCCGCCGCTGCCGAACGCACGGACATGACCTGGCTTCGCGAAGCCAGGCGCATCGTCGCGCCGTACATGCGCCGCCGTCCGGGCCTGTACTGGCTGGACCTGCTCGCGAGCGCCGCGGTCGCCTGGGCGATGACGGCGCTGTATTTCCTCGCCCCCGCGTGGTCGCTGCCCCAGCTCGTCGGCTTCGCCGTCGCCGGTGCGGCGTTCTTCCGTGCCGGCACGTTCATGCACGAGATCGTGCACATGGCCCCCGACGACATGCCGCGCTTCAAGCTCGCGTTCAACGTGCTCGTCGGCGTGCCGCTGCTGGCGCCGTGGCTGCTCTACAGGAACCACGCGGGCCACCACAGCCGCGGCGAGTACGGCACGCCCGGTGACGGTGAATACCTGCCGCTTGCCGCGGCCCCGCCGGTCGAGACGCTGCGCTACCTGCTGCAGATCCCGGTGCTGCCAGTGCTCGCGGTGATCCGCTTCGGCGTGCTCGGGCCGCTGTCGCGCCTGCGCCGCGGCTGGCGCGAATGGCTGCTGACGCGCGGTTCGGCATACGTGTCGAATCCCTACTACCGGCGCCGCTTCCCCGATCGCGAGCTCGGCGCGCTGCAGCGCGTGGAATGGGCGTGTGCCGCGTGGCTCGCGCTGCTCGTCGCGCTCACCATCGCGGGCGTGATGCAGGGCGTGCACTGGCTGATGGCGTGGGCGCTGCTGTCGTGGGCGCTGGGGTTGAACTGGGTGCGCAACCTCGCGGCCCACGGCTACCGCAATGCCGGCGATACGATGAGCCACGCCGCCCAGTTCGAGGACTCGATCAACATCACCGGCCAGACATGGCTGACCTGCTGGCTGTTTCCGGTGGGGCTGCGCTACCACGCGCTGCATCACCTGTTCCCGGGGTTGCCCTACCACGCGCTGGGGCCGGCACACCGCCGGCTCGTCGCCGAGCTGCCCGCCGACTCGCCCTATCACCGGGCGAATCATCGCAGCTACTTCGGCGTCGTCGGGCGCCTGTTGCGCGGGGCGTTCGAGTCCCGCGGCGGCCCGTCGCCGATGCCGCGCTGGCGCGAACAGGCCTGACCACGCCGCGGGCGCTAGAATGGCGCCCTTTGGTCGCAGCCTTGGGGGCCGCCTTGCCAGCACTGACCGCCGATGCGCTCACGCCCGCCGTGCCCCCCGTGAGCGTGGCCACGACGCCGTGGGCGGTGCTGCTCAATCCGCGCAGCCTCGCGATGCGTCGCGGCTGGCGCGCGGTCGAGGCGCTGGCCAACCGGCACGGCATCCCGATGCTGCGCGCCGAGACCCCTGACGACATCGACGGCGCGCTCGACGCCGCGCTCGCCGGCGGTGCCGCGCGCGTCGCGGTCGCCGGTGGCGACGGCACGCTGCAGGCGGTGGTCACCGCGCTGCTCGCGCGCGACCCGGCGCCGACCACATCGCTGCTCGCGCTGCCCGGCGGGCGTACCAATTTCGTCGCACGTGACCTGGGTTTTCACCGTGACGCCGACGCCGCGCTGTCGCGGCTGCTCGATCGCCGCTGCGACCAGCTTCGCACGCAGACGCGTCACGTCGTCGAGATCGTGGCCGACGATGGTCGCGTCCACCGCGGGTTCTTCGCCGCCGGCGCGATCGTCGACGACGTGATCCGCGATCTTCATCGCCAGCGTCGCGGCCGGACCGCCGGCTGGCACGCAAGCGCGGTGTCCACGCCGTTCTGCGTGCTGCAGTGGGCCGCGGCGGCGGTGTTCGGCACGCGTCGCCAGGCTGCCCCCCGGCTTGCAATAGACGCCGACGCGCTGGGCCGGCTCGAAGCCGCGTGCCGGCTGCTGCTCGTCTCCACGCTCGAGCATCGCGACCACTGGCTGAACCCGTACGCGGCGCGCGGCACCGGCGCGCTGCGCGTCACCGCCGTCACGGTCGATGCGCGCGGCTGGCGCCGTCGCCTGCCGAGGCTGCTGCGCGGGCGCTATCGCGACGACATGGACGAGGCGGTCGGCTACCTCAGCGGGCGCGTGCCGGGCGAACTCCGGATCCGCGGCCTGGCCCGGCTGACGCTCGACGGTGAGGAACTCGATTTCGATCCCGATACCACGCTGGTCGCGCGCGCAGGCCCCGCGGTTCGGTTCCTGCTGCCGTGAACGCCGTCGCCACGCTGCTGCGCGATGATATCGGCGCGGGCGACGCGCCGGAAGGCGTGACTGCGCTCGTCGCCGCGATACGCGCGCGTTTCGGCGACGCGCTGCAGGCGGTGCTGATGTATGGCTCGTGCCGCCGCCGCGGCAACGCGCGCGACGGGCTCGTCGACCTGCTGGCGCTGGTCGACGGTTACCGCCACGCGTACGGCGGCACGCGCGGTGCGTTCGGCAACGCGCTGTTGCCGCCGAACGTGTATTACCTTGAGGTTGAAGATCCCGCAGCACCGGGCGAC
>PWYM01000264.1 GCA_003567855.1 Gammaproteobacteria bacterium
CCAGGTGCAGGAATATGTCGAGGCCATGGAAGGGTTCATCGAGTGCGTCGATGACAAGCTCGCCAACGAATACCGTGACCTCGACGCCGTCGAGGAACTCGACGAGACCGAGCGCGAGCGCGCCCGCGTGATGCTGCAGCGCCGAGACGCGGCCGTTGACCAGCTCCAGGACGTGGCCGAGGCGTTCAACGAGCAGGTGCGCCTTTACCAGGAAAGCCAGGAGGGCTGATACGAGGCCCCGGTGGGCGGTCCGGCGCACGCCGGGCCGTCAACCGCCCCACCCCCGGCCGGCGCGCCGGCTACCAGCGGTAGCGTCGGAAATTCTGCGGGTTTGCCCAGTGCTCCGGCGTATTCCAGTCGCGCTCGGGGTTGTAGACCGAAAGATCCCACGCGTACACACGCCAGTCTTCACCCGCCTGATGCCGCACGCGTGCGCTCAACGTGTACTCGAGCGCGAGCATCCGGCTGCGCGACCATCCGCTGCCTGGCTCGACCAGCACTTCCACGCGGTCGCAGTAGAGATCACGTAACCGCGCGAGCAGCTGTTCACCGGTGCGCGTCGCCGGCAGCGCCTCGAGGCCACCGATGATGAGCCCGAGCCCGAACCGGGTGCCGTCGGGCAGCGCGTCCAAGGATCCAGGCGGCGACACGACGGTGGCACCTGCCGGCAACCGGTCGGCAAGCGGCGCGTGCGCGTCGGCGATGATCGCGAGGACGCTGGCACCGTCCCGGCCGGCGGCAACCGACTGCAGCCAGGCCTCCACGGAGTCGTGGACCTGCTGCTCACTGCCCGCAGGCGCCGCGTCGCTCACCGGCGCACCCGTCAGCCGCGCCGCAGCGCGTCGAACTCGCGATCCAGCTCGTGCCGACGGTCGGTGAGGATGCGCTCGAGCACCTCGACGCGCTGCTCGAGCATGTCGAGGCGTTCGAGCGAGGCCTTGTCAGGCGCCTTCTGGCGGCGCTTGAGGTACTGGCTGAGCAGTCCGTAGCCAAACGACAGCGCGATGATCGCGATCACGAACTCGAAGGGGTTCATCGGCCCGCTCCCGCGCCGCTGCTGCCGGCTGCCCGGAGATCCGACACGCCTTCATCGGCAGTCGGCGTCGTGCGCTGCATGGCCGCAAGATCCTCGTCGAGCTGGCGTGCACGGTCGGTGATGATGCGTTCGAGCACCGCGACCCGGTCCTTGAGCTGCTGGAGTTCACCATCGCGCGCCTTGAGCTGCGCCTCGAGCACCTTGAACTGGCGGCCACTGACCTCGTCGTCGTCGGCGAGGCCGAGCGCACTTGCGATGCCACCCGAGTACGCGCTGTACGGGTTGTAGCCGGTGCGCGCGTGCATGACGCTGACGACGGCCCACGAGATGATGCCTGCGATCGCGACCAGCGCCAGCGCGACAACGACCGGGACGTTATGAATGATCGATTCCAGCATTTCCAGCATTATCGCTCTCCCCTGCTTTCCAGGTCCTGGAACTCGCGATCCAGCCTGAACCGCGCCGATGTCACGTACTGCTCCATGCGCTGCATCCTGAGGTCGAGCTCACGGAAGCGATGCCGCAGCGACGACAGCGTACCCTGGGGCGATGCGCGCACCTCGCGTTCCAGCGCGTCGGTTTCCGAGTCCGGCGCCAGCGTGCTGCGCTTGGGCAGCATCATCGCCAGCCCAAAGTACACCAGCAACGTCGCCGGCATGAAGAAGATCAGCGACAGGATCGCGACAATCCGCGTGCCCGTGGTGTCGAAGCCGAAGTAATCGGCGATACCCGCGCAGACGCCGAACAGCGGGCCGCGGTCGGGATCACGGTAAAGGCGTCGGCGTCCTTCGCTGTGGGGCCTGTTTCGATTCCTGTCGTTCATGTGCGTTCTCCTTCACCGTGTTCGCGCAGCC
Organism: Gammaproteobacteria bacterium; assembly: GCA_003567855.1. Lineage (GTDB taxonomy): Bacteria > Pseudomonadota > Gammaproteobacteria > Steroidobacterales > PWYM01 > PWYM01. The sequence goes on from PWYM01000264.1 coordinate 1,891, forward strand.
GGCCGCTCCAGAACAGCCGCTCGCGATCGGGATCTTCATGGCGCAGCACACGCCGCGGCAGCAGCAGACCCAGCAGCAGGTACAGCGGACCCGCAACCATCGGCAGCACCGCGACGCCGATCAATGCGCCGACCCGAACCGGCAGTGCGTCGACCCGCAGCCACTGCGCAACTCCCGCGCACACCCCGAGCAGCCAGCCGTTGTCGGGGTCCCGGTACAGCCGCCGCAGTGGCGCCGTGAATCGCTCCGGGAACAGGTACCCGTTCATACCCGCCTCCTCCATTCCGGCACCTCGTCATCGAGGATCGTCTCGAGTGCGTTGATGCGCGATTCCATGCGCTTGGTGTCCTGCCACAGGTCGGCGAGCATCTGCTCGTCCTCGCGCGACAGCCCCTTGGACTCCTTCCAGCGCGTGATGTAGTGGAGGATGATCACCAGCGGAAGCACCACCACCACAAACAGCACGCCAAGAGCGGTCATCATGTCCCACATCGTGCTTCAGCCTCCCTCGCAGCAGGGCCGGACGTTCCAGCCGTTCAATCGTTGGCGCGCTTGCCTTCGCCGGCGAGCCGGCGCTTGAGTTCACTCAGGTCGCGCTCGACGCTGTCCTCGGTCTCGAGGTTTGCGAACTCGTCGGCAAGACTCCGGTGGCCGTCACGTCCCAGGTCGTAGGCTTCCACGCGCCCCTCGACGTCGTCGAGCTTGCGCTCGTACTGCTCGAAGCGCAGCAGCGCATCGTCGATGCGGGTGCTGTGGATCTTCTTGCGCATGTCGAGCTGCTTGCTCGCGGTGTGCTGGCGTGCAACCAGCGTGCGCTGCTTGGCCTTGGCGTCGGCGAGCTTCTGCTCCAGGCGCGCGATGTCGTCATTGATCTTCGCGAGCCCCTCCTCGAGCACCCCGTACTGGGCGCGCGCGGCTTCGGCGGAACGCTCGGCGCGTGCCCGCTCGGCCAGCGCCGCCTTGGCGAGATCGTCGCGGCCGCGCTCTACGGCCAGTTCGGCCTTCGCGGTCCAGTTCGCGGCCTCCTTCTCGAAGCCGGTGAGGCGGCGGTTGAGTTCCTTCTTGTCGGCGATGGTCCGGGCGGCGGTGGAACGCACCTCGACGAGGGTGTCCTCCATCTCCTGGATCATCAGCCGCACCATCTTCTCCGGGTCCTCGGCCTTGTCGAGGATCGCGGTGATGTTCGAATTCACGATATCGGTAAAGCGTGAAAAGATGCCCATGGCACTGTCTCCTGTCCTGAGTCACCCGGAAGAGTGCAGAAGGCGTGCCAACTCGCCGGAACTTTTATAGATTACTGTTTTTTATTCGCTTTTATTGACCATCGAGGCGAGCTTCACCATTGCTGGGACTGGGATTTTGAGCTAATATTTGGGCCATATGCCCATTTATTGGCGTAGAACCCCATGTCGCCCGAACTGCCCCCGCTGATCGGCGAGGCGCCGGCCTTCCTCGCGATGCTCGAGCACGTCTCGCGCGCGGCGCCTCTGCAGCGCTCGGTGCTCGTGATCGGCGAGCGCGGCACCGGCAAGGAGCACATCGCCGCGCGCCTGCATTACCTGTCCGGGCGCTGGGAGCAGCCGCTGGTGAAGCTCAACTGCGCCGCACTCACCGAGAGCCTGCTCGAGAGCGAACTGTTCGGCCACGAAGCCGGCGCCTTCACCGGCGCGACCGCGCGGCGCATCGGCTGTTTCGAGCAGGCCGACGGCGGCACGCTGATCCTCGACGAGCTCGGCACCATCCCGCTTCGCATGCAGGAAAAAATCCTGCGCGTGATCGAATACGGCGAGTTCCAGCGCGTCGGCGGCAGCCGCACGCTGACCACCAGCGTGCGCATCGTCGGCGCAACCAACGAGAACCTCCCCGCGCGCGCGGCCGAGGGCGCGTTCCGCCGCGACCTGCTCGACCGTCTCGCGTTCGACGTGATCCGCGTGCCACCGCTGCGCGAGCGCCGCGAGGACATCGCACCGCTCGCCTACCACTTCGCCTTTCACATGACCGCGGAGCTGCACCGCGATCATTTCCCGGGTTTCGACGCCAGCGCCGCGCGCGCGCTGCTCGCGCACGACTGGCCCGGCAACGTCCGCGAACTCAAGAACACCATAGAACGCTCGGTGTATCGCGCACCGGAACCGTTCGAGCCGCTCGCGACGATCCACTTCGATCCGTTCGCACTTCCCGGCGAGACGTCGGCGCCACCGCGGGCAGCACCGGGTGCGGCACCGCAACGCGCACGCGGCGAAGCC
>PWYM01000242.1 GCA_003567855.1 Gammaproteobacteria bacterium
CGGGTGAGGCCGTACCATGATGCCCGTACGCGCCGCTCCGGCGTGCCACGGAAGGCACCAGCGCAATGGACAACCTGGTTCTCGTCGGCTTTCTGGGCAGCCTCGGCGCGGCGATGGGCACCGTGCTCGGCGCCGCCGGCGGTTTCTTCGTACGCGGCCTCGAAACCCGCACCAACAACATCCTGCTCGCGTTCGCGGCCGGCGTGATGCTCGCGGCGACGTTCTTCTCGCTGCTCGAACCCGGCATCGAACGCGCCATCGAGCAGTTCGACGCGACGATGCCGGCGGTGCTGGTCGTCATCGCCGGCCTGCTGCTCGGCGCCGGCGTGCTCGGGCTCGCCCACCGCTTCACGCCGCACGAGCATTTCTTCCGCGGCCGCGAGGGCCCCGACCCGGCGCGCCTGTCGCGGATCTGGCTGTTCGTGATCGCGATCGCGCTGCACAACGTGCCCGAGGGCATGGCCGTCGGCGTCGGCTTTGCCGGCGGCGACGTCACCCGAGGGATGCCGCTCGCGATCGGCATCGGGCTGCAGAACATCCCCGAGGGCCTCGCCGTGGCCGTCGCGCTGCGCAGCGTCGGCTACGGCGCGTGGACTGCGTTCTGGATCGCCGTCGCGACCGGGATGGTGCAGCCACTCGGCGGGCTGTTCGGTGCGACCGCCGTGTGGGTCGCGCAGCCGCTGCTGCCGGTGACGCTGGGTTTTGCCGCCGGCGCGATGCTGTTCGTGATCAGCCGCGAGATCATCCCCGACACGCACCGCGGCGAATACGCGGCCTCGGCGACGACCGCGCTGATGCTCGGCTTCGCGCTGATGATGTTCCTCGACGTGACGCTGGACTGACGCGCTCCGATTCGTGCGCCGGGGACCGGAGCGCGGCGAACACGGATTTGCTCCGCGTGCTACGCGCCGCTAGACTTCGCGCCCTGCAGCTCGGTCAGGGCCTGCGCGAGGCGACGGCCAACCCCAGCCTCCATTGCCTTGTGACCCTTTAAAGCACCTCACGTCGTCGTCTGGTCGGCGTGGCTGCCACATTCGTCCGCTTCCCCTGGCCTGAAGCTTCCGGTCGGTATTCGGCGTGCGATCACATCATTGGATCTCCCATGCTGACTTCGCTACGCCAGGACTGGCTGTCCAACGCCCGCAACGATCTGCTCGCCGGACTGGTCGTTGCGCTGGCCCTGATTCCCGAGGCGATCGCGTTCTCGATCATCGCCGGGGTCGATCCCAAGGTGGGCCTGTACGCCTCCTTCTGCATCGCTGCGGTGACCGCATTCACCGGCGGGCGGCCAGGCATGATCTCGGCGGCCACCGGCGCGATGGCGCTGCTGATGGTGGTGCTCGTTCGGGATCACGGCCTGGAATACCTTCTGGCGGCGACCGTGCTCACCGGCGTGCTCCAGGTCATTGCCGGATGGATACGGCTGGCCTCGCTGATGCGCTTCGTGTCGCGCTCGGTGATTACAGGCTTCGTGAATGCGCTGGCGATCCTGATCTTCCTGGCCCAGATCCCTGAACTGACCAACGTCACGTGGCACGTCTACGCGATGACGGCTGCGGGCCTGGGCATCATCTACCTGCTACCGCTGGTCACCCGCGCGATACCCTCGCCGTTGATCGCCATCGTATTACTCACGGGTGTGGCGATGTTCACGGGGATGGACATCCGTACGGTCGGTGACATGGGCCAGCTGCCCGATACGCTGCCGGTATTCCTGCTGCCCGACGTGCCGCTGAACCTCGAGACCCTGATGATCATCCTGCCGGTCTCGGCGACGCTCGCGGTGGTCGGCCTGCTCGAGTCGATGATGACCGCGTCGATCGTGGATGACCTGACCGACACCCCGAGCAACAAGAACCGTGAGGCGGCGGGCCAGGGCGTCGCCAATATCAGCGCCGGTTTCCTCGGCGGCATGGCCGGCTGCGCGATGATCGGCCAGTCGGTGATCAACGTGAAATCAGGCGGGCGCGGCAGACTCTCTTCGCTGGCGGCCGGTGTATTCCTGCTGCTGATGGTGGTCTTTGCAGGGCAATGGGTCGCACAGATTCCGATGGCCGCACTGGTGGCGGTCATGATCATGGTCTCCATCGGCACCTTCAACTGGAGTTCCATCCGCAAACTGCGCGAGCACCCGAAGAGTTCCAGCATCGTGATGATCGCAACGGTGATCGTCACGGTCGCCACCCATGACCTGGCAAAGGGCGTGCTGACCGGCGTGCTGCTGTCGGGCTTCTTCTTCGCCCACAAGGTGGGCCAGAGGTTTACCGTACGTTCGATGGCCGACGCCGAGGGCCGGGTGCGCGACTACGTCGTCACCGGGCAGCTGTTTTTCGCCTCGGCCGAGCGTTTCGTCAATTCCTTCGATTTTCGTGAGGTCATAGAAAAGGTCCGCATCGATGTGAGTCGGGCGCGTATCTGGGACCTCACGGCGGTGGGCGCGCTGGACAGGGTCGGCAACAAGTTCCGCCGCGAGGGCACGGATGTGGAGATCATCGGCATGGATGAAGCCAGCGCCACGCTGGTGAGCAAACTGTCCGACCCCGACGCCGATCCGGCGTCAGGGCATTGAGGGGAGCGCAGTCATGAACAATGAACAGCGCGTCCTTGCCTGTGTCGACAAGTCACGGTTCGCGAACTACGTGGCCGACTATGCCGCGTGGGCTGCACTGCGCCTGCAGGCGCCGCTGGAGTTCCTCCACATCATCGATCTTCAGCAGGACGCCGTCACGATCGCCGACCGCAGCGGCGCGATCGGCATAGACGCCAAGGAGCAGCTGCTCAACGAGCTAACCGACGACGACGAAGCGCGCAATCGCCTGGCCCGCGAACAGGGGCGCGTGTTCCTGACCGAATTACGCGAGCGGGCGCTGGCGATGGGCGTGGAGTCGCCCGATATACGCCAGCGCCATGGCGAGCTTCAGCAGACCCTGCGTGAGCAGCAGGACGACGTGCGCCTGTTCGTACTGGGGCGACGCGGAGAGTCCGCGGAAATGACACAGCGTGACCTGGGCCGGCACGTGGAGAGCGTGGTGCGTTCGCTGAACAAGCCCATCCTCACGGTGAGCCAGGAGTTCTCCGAGCCAGGCCGGGTACTGATCGCGTTCGATGGCAGCGCCATTACCCGGCGCGGCGTGCAGATGGTCGCAGACAGCGCCCTGTTCGCAGGCCTGCCGGTGCATGTACTGATGTCGGGCAAGCCCCGGACCGATGTCGAACGCCATTTGCAGTGGGCACGGGCAACACTCGAGGGCGCCCGGTTCGAAGCGCATGTAGAGATGATTCCCGGCGATCCCGAGCGCGTGATCGCCCAGGCCATTGTGGACTATGGCATCGACATGCTGATCATGGGCGCCTATGGTCACTCGCCAATCCGCACCCGGCTGTTCGGCAGCAAGACCACCGACCTGCTGCGTTCGTCGAGGATTCCGACACTGCTGCTGCGCTAGCACGCAGTCTCGCGGTCGTCGTGCCGCCTCACCAGACGCTTGACGCCGGACTGAACCGCCACCTCGCCTGGCGTCGCTGTGTACGATTGCGCACGGTGCAACCACCAACATCTGAGCAGGCTCGCGCTGTCACGACCCGGGCTGCAAGCGGCATGCTGTCGCCAACCCGCACGCGGGAAGACCGTATAGCACGTCTACAGGAGCAGTCATGTCCGACACGAAACACAAGCTGGTCGATCTCGCCTTGCAGGGCGGCGGCTCCCACGGGGCGATCACCTGGGGCGTACTCGACCGCATCCTGGAGGACGAACGACTGGAGATCGACGGCATCAGCGGCACCAGCGCGGGTGCCATGAACGCCGTCATGGTGGCCGACGGACTGCAGCGGGGCGGTCGCGAGGGGGCCCGTGAGGCCCTGCACACGTTCTGGAAGGCGGTCAGCGATGCGGCCCGGTTTTCCCCCATTCAGCGCAGCCCCTGGAACTGGCTTGCCGGGGACTACAGCCTCGACAACTCGCCGAGCTACCTGTTCTTCGAGAGCCTGACCCAGCTGATCCCGCCGGCGAGGCTCAACCCGTTCGGCGTGAACCCGTTGCGGGACCTGGTGGCCGAACAGGTGGATTTCGAGCGGGTCAACGCCTGCCGCAAGGTCAAGATCTACA
>PWYM01000179.1 GCA_003567855.1 Gammaproteobacteria bacterium
AGATCTCCGATCTCATCGGCGCGATCCGCGTGATGCTCGACGCCTACGCCGAGCACCGCATCGACCAGCTCTTCCTCGCGCACAACGTGTTCGTCAACACGATGAGCCAGAAGCCCGAGGTACAGAGCGTGCTGCCGGTGGACCTCGAGGAGGAAGCCGCCGGCGAGCTGCAGCAGTACTGGGACTACATCTACGAGCCCAACCCCGAGGAGCTGCTCGACGAGGTGCTCGAGCGCTACATGGAGTCGCAGATCTACCGCGCCGTCGTCGAAAACGGCTCCTGCGAGCAGGCCGCGCGGATGGTTGCGATGAAGAGCGCCACCGACAACGCGGGCGACCTCATCGATGGGTTGCAGCTGCAGTACAACAAGGCCCGCCAGGCGGCGATCACCAAGGAGCTGGCCGAGATCGTCGGCGGCGCCGCAGCCGTATAAACGCATACAGTGCGAGAGGATTCGAGTTCATGAGCACCGGAACAACCGTGCAGATCATTGGCGCCGTGGTGGACGTGGAGTTTCCGCGCGATGCCATTCCCAGTGTCTACGACGCCCTGGTCATCGACGAAGTCGGGCTGACGCTCGAGGTGCAGCAGCAGCTCGGCGACGGCGTCGTGCGCACCATCGCGATGGGCGCCTCCGAGGGCCTCAAGCGCGGACTGTCGGTGCGCAACACCGGCCACGCGATCAGCGTGCCCGTCGGCAAGGCCACGCTCGGTCGCATCATGAACGTGCTCGGCGAGCCGCTCGACGAGGCCGGCGACATCGGTGCCGAAGAGCAGTGGCCGATCCACCGCGACGCGCCCGCGTTCGAAGACCAGGCCGGCGGCCAGGAACTGCTCGAGACTGGCATCAAGGTCATCGACCTGCTGTGCCCGTTCGCGAAGGGCGGCAAGGTCGGCCTGTTCGGCGGCGCCGGCGTCGGCAAGACCGTGAACATGCTCGAGCTGATCCGCAACATCGCGATCGAGCACTCGGGCTACTCGGTGTTCGCCGGTGTAGGCGAGCGCACCCGTGAGGGCAACGACTTCTACCACGAGATGAAGGACTCGAACGTCCTCGACAAGGTCGCGCTGGTGTTCGGCCAGATGAACGAGCCGCCGGGCAACCGCCTGCGTGTCGCGCTGTCGGGCCTGACGATGGCCGAGTACTTCCGCGACGAAGGCCGCGACGTCCTGATGTTCATCGACAACATCTACCGCTACACGCTCGCCGGCACCGAGGTCTCCGCGCTGCTCGGGCGCATGCCGTCGGCGGTGGGCTACCAGCCGACGCTGGCCGAGGAAATGGGCGTACTGCAGGAGCGCATCACGTCGACCAAGACCGGCTCGATCACGTCGATCCAGGCGGTCTACGTGCCCGCCGACGACCTCACCGACCCGTCACCGGCGACGACCTTCGCGCACCTCGACGCCACCGTCGTGCTGTCGCGCCAGATCGCCGAGCTCGGCATCTACCCGGCGGTGGACCCGCTCGACTCGACCTCGCGCCAGCTCGACCCGCTGGTCGTCGGCCAGGAGCATTACGACACTGCGCGCGCGGTGCAGCAGGTGCTGCAGCGCTACAAGGAGCTGCAGGACATCATCGCGATTCTCGGCATGGATGAGCTGTCGGAAGAGGACAAGCAGCTGGTGTCGCGGGCGCGCAAGATCCAGCGCTTCCTGTCGCAGCCGTTCTTCGTCGCCGAGGTGTTCACCGGCACACCCGGCCAGTACGTCTCGCTGAAGGAGACGATCCGCGGTTTCAACGGCATCGTCAGCGGCGAGTACGACCACCTGCCCGAGCAGGCCTTCTACATGGTCGGCACGATCGACGACGCGGTCGAGAAAGCCAAGGGCATGCAGTGACCGCAGGAGCCTGAACCCCCATGAGCCGACTGCTGGAATTCTTCGACGGCGACGCCGAGTCCTTCGGGTTCTTCTACCCGCGTGACTACGCCGTGCTCGGGTTCGCGACGCTGGAAGAAGCGCGCGAGGCCGAAATGCAGCTCGAGGCCGCCGGCTTCGGCGAGCGCGAACTCCTGCTCGCGGGCGGCCAGGACGTGCTCGAGACCTACCGACAGATCCGCGAGGATGCCGGCTTCTGGGACCGCTTCAAGCGCGCGCTGACCAAGTCTGTCGGCACCGAGTACGACTACATCCAGGACGACATCGCGCTCGCTGAGAAGGGTGGCGCATTCCTGGTTGCGTACTGCCCGACCACCCTCGAGTCCGAGCGCATGCGCCGCTTCGCCGCGCGGCTCAAGCCCGCGATCGCACGCCGTTACACCGCGATGGCAATCGAGGACCTCAGCTGATGGCCACCATCCGCGTCGACATCGTCAGCGCCGAGGGCGAGATCTATTCCGGCGAGGCCGGGATGGTCTTCGCGCCCGCGAAACAGGGCGAACTGGGCATCGCGCCGCGCCACGCGCCGCTGCTGACCAACCTGCGCCCGGGCGAGGTCCGTGTGCAGTCGCCCGACGGCGAGAGCGAACGCTTCTTCTACATCACCGGCGGCTTCATGGAGATCCAGCCGCACCTGGTGACGATCCTCGCCGACACCGCGCTGCGCGAAACCGAGCTCGACGCCGCCGCGGCGCTCGAGGCCAAGCAGCGCGCCGAGGAAGCGCTGCGCGACCGCAAGGAAGGCGTCGACCTGCAGCAGGCCCAGCAGGAACTCGTAGAGGCTGCCGCCCGCTACCAGGCCGCGCAGAAGCTCAAGGGCCGCAAGGACTGAGCGCCACCCCCCGGCTTCCCTCGCTAGCTGGCCGCCGCTCACTGCCACCTGTGACCGGTGCCCCTCCGGCGCCGCGCCCCACTGCGCTATGATCGCGCGATGACTCCGGCCCCGCTCAGCATCGTCGTGCTCGCCGCCGGCGCCGGCACCCGGATGCGCTCGTCGCGTCCGAAGGTGCTGCAGCCGCTCGCCGGCCGGCCCATGCTCGCACGCGTGCTCGATACCGCCCGCGCGCTCGCCCCCGAGGCGATCCACGTCGTCCATGGCTTCCAGGGCGCGCAGGTGCGCGACGCGTTTGCCGACGCGCCCGACCTGCACTGGGTCGAGCAGGCGCGCCAGCTCGGCACCGGCCACGCGGTGATGCAGGCGCTGCCGGCCGTCCCCGACGCGCACCGGGTGCTCGTGCTCTGCGGGGACGTGCCGCTGCTGCGCCCCGAAACGCTGGCCACGCTGCTCGGTGCTGCGCGCGCCGGCGCCGGCGTACTCACTGTGCACCTCGATGACCCGACGGGGTACGGGCGTATCGTCCGCGACCGCCACGAGCACGTGCTGCGCATCGTCGAGGAGCGCGACGCCGACGAGGCGACCCGCGCCATACGCGAGGTGAACACCGGTGTCATCGTCGCCCCTGCTGGCGCGCTAGCCCGCTGGCTGGCACGCACCTCGGCCGACAACGCGCAGGGCGAGTACTACCTCACCGACATCGTCGCGCTCGCCGCCGCCGAGGGCATGCCGCTCGTCGGTGTTGCCGCCGACAACGCCGACGAAGTCGCCGGCATCAACGACCGGCGCCAGCTCGCCGCCGCCGAGGCCGCGCTACGCGCGCGCGAGGCGCAGGCGCTGCTCGCCGTCGGCGCCACGCTCGCCGACCCGCGGCGTATCGACGTCCGCGGGCGTATCGAAGTCGGCCAGGACGTGTTCATCGACGTCAACGTCGTACTCGAGGGCGAGATCGTGCTCGGCGACGACGTGCACATCGGCCCCGGCTGCGTGCTGCGCGACGTGAAACTCGGTGCCGGTACCCGCGTCCATCCGCACTCGGTGATCGAGGACTGCGAGACCGGCGCCGCGTGTGAACTCGGACCGTTCGCGCGGATCCGCCCGGGCTGTCGCTTCGCCGACCGCGTGAAGATCGGCAATTTCGTCGAGGTCAAGAACACGCGCATCGCCGCCGGCAGCAAGGCCAACCACCTCACCTATCTCGGCGACAGCGAGATCGCCACCGGCGTGAACATCGGCGCCGGTACCATCACCTGCAACTACGACGGCGCGAACAAGCACCGCACGGTCATCGAGGCCGACGTGTTCGTCGGTTCCGGCGTGCAGATCGTGGCACCGCTGACGATAGGCGC
>PWYM01000200.1 GCA_003567855.1 Gammaproteobacteria bacterium
CCGGCCGGCTGCTCGTCGTCGATCTGCTGCCGGAAGGCATGCCGGTCGATGCGTGGAGCGAGTCGCTCGAGGCCTGGTGCGGCGGCGCCGGCTGCGGCGTGCACACCGGCATGCGCCTGGCGCTGTCGGGCGGCACCGCGGTGCTGTCGCTGCACCGCCGCGCCGCGGCAGACACCCGCGCCGGCACACGCGGCGTCAGTGCGGCCAGCGCCGTCGCCGCGGCGTCAGGCGCTGCCGCCATCGATACAGATACACCGATCCAGCACATCCAGCAGGGATATCGCCCATGAGTGCAGCAGCCGAAACCACCGTGAAGTCCCCCAGGCCGCTCCCGGTGTCGTTCGAATTTTTCCCGCCGAAGACCGAGAAGATGGAGCAGGCCCTGTGGCGTTCCATCGACCGGCTCAAGGTGCTGCAGCCCGACTTCGTGTCGGTGACCTACGGCGCCGACGGTTCCACGCGCGAGCGCACCCACCGGATCGTCAAGCGCATACTCGACGAGACCGCGCTGACGGCGGTGCCCCACCTCACCTGCGTCGGCGCGTCGCGCGCGGAGATCGACGCGATCGCCCGCGGCTACTGGGACGACGGCATACGCCATATCGTCGCGCTGCGCGGTGATCCACCGCAGGGCGAGCGCGAGTATCGTCCCCGCACTGACGGCTACGCGTACGCGCTCGACCTCGTGCACGGCCTCAACGCCGTCGCCGATTTCGACATCTCGGTCGCCTGTTACCCGGAAGTGCATCCCGCGGCGCCGTCGGCGGCGTTCGATCTCGACTACCTCAAGCGCAAGGTCGACGCGGGCGCGTCGCGGGCGATCACGCAGTTTTTCTTCGACAACGACGACTACCTGCGCTTCCGTGACCGCGCGGCCGCCGCCGGCGTGAACGTGCCCATCGTCCCCGGCATCATGCCGGTGACGAACTTCACGCAGCTCCGGCGCTTCGCCGCCGGCTGCGGGGCGACGGTGCCGGCGTGGATGGCCGAGCGTTTCGCAGGACTCGAGGACGACCCCGAAACGCGCAAGCTCATTGCCGCCAGCATTGCGATCGAGCAGGTCGAGCAGCTCAGGCGCGAGGGCGCGCCCGGGTTCCACTTCTATACGCTCAACCGCGCCGAGCTGACCTTCGCAATCTGCCACGCCATCGGCGTGCGCGAACCGGCAGCTACAGCGGTGGAGGCCAGCCCATGACGTCTACCCGCGAACAACGCATCAACCATCTCAAGGCCACGCTAGACGAGCGCATCCTCGTGCTCGACGGCGCGATGGGCACGATGATCCAGCGCCTGAAACTCGACGAGGCGGCGTTTCGCGGTGAACGCTTCGCCGACTGGCCGTGCGATCTGCAGGGCAACAACGACCTGCTGGTGCTGACGCAGCCCGAGCAGATCGCCAGGATCCATCGGGATTTTCTCGACGCCGGCTGCGACGTCATCGAGACCAACACGTTCAACTCCACCGTGATCGCGCAGGCCGACTACCAGATGGAATCGCTTGCGGCCGAGCTCAACGTCGCCGCTGCGCGGCTCGCGCGCGACGTGGCCGACGAGTACGAGGCGCGTGACGGTGTGCCGCGGCTGGTCGCCGGGGTGCTCGGTCCGACCAACCGCACCGCGTCGATCTCCCCGGACGTCAACGACCCCGGCAAGCGCAACGTCGACTTCGACACGCTGTTCGATGCCTACCGCGAGGCGGCGATCGCGCTGATCGACGGCGGCGCCGACCTGATCATGGTCGAAACCGTGTTCGACACGCTCAACGCGAAGGCCGCACTCTACGCGCTGCTCGACCTCTTCGACGAAACCGGCGAGGAGGTGCCGATCATGGTGTCCGGCACGATCACCGACGCTTCCGGGCGCACGCTGTCGGGTCAGACCACCGAGGCCTTCTGGGCGTCCATACGCCACGCGAAGCCGCTGATCGTCGGGCTGAACTGCGCGCTCGGCGCGCGCGAGCTGCGTCCCTACGTAAAGACGCTGGCGCGCATCGCCGACACCCGCGTGTCGGTGCATCCCAACGCCGGCCTGCCGAACGCGTTCGGCGAGTACGATGACACGCCAGGGGACATGGCCGAGGTGATCGCCGAGTTCGCCGAGAGCGGCTGGCTGAACATGGTCGGCGGCTGCTGCGGCACGACGCCCGAACACATCGCCGCGATTCGCGACGCGGTGGTCGACACCGCACCGCGCCCGGTGCCCGAGCGCTCGCAAGCCTGTCTGCTCGCGGGCCTCGAGCCCCTGACCATCGACAGCGATTCGCTGTTCGTGAACGTCGGCGAGCGCACCAACGTCACCGGTTCGGCCCGGTTCAGAAAGCTCATCGAAGCCGATGACTACGCCGCCGCGCTCGACGTCGCGCGCGAGCAGGTCGAAAACGGCGCGCAGGTCATCGACGTGAACATGGACGAGGGCATGCTCGACTCGGTCGCGGCGATGCGCACTTTCCTGAACCTCGTGGGGTCGGAGCCGGACATTTCCCGCGTGCCGGTGATGGTCGACTCCTCGAAATGGGAAGTCATCGAGGCCGGGCTCAAGTGCCTGCAGGGCAAGTCCATTGTGAACTCGATCAGCCTCAAGGAAGGCGAGGAGGCCTTCCTCGAGCAGGCGCACAAGGTGCGTCGCTACGGCGCGGCGGTAGTCGTCATGGCCTTCGATGAGGACGGCCAGGCCGATACGCGGGAACGCAAGTACGCGATCTGCGAACGCGCGTATCGCCTGCTGACCGAGCAGGTCGGTTTTCCCGCCGAGGACATCATCTTCGACCCGAACATCTTCGCGGTCGCGACCGGTATAGAGGAGCATGACGGCTACGGCGTCGCGTTCATCGAGGCGACGCGCGACATACGCAGGCAGCTGCCGCACGCGCTGGTCTCGGGCGGCGTGTCGAACGTGTCGTTCTCTTTCCGCGGCAACAACCCGGTGCGCGAGGCGATGCACTCGGTGTTCCTCTACCACGCGATCCGCGCGGGCCTCAGCATGGGTATCGTCAACGCCGGCCAGCTCGCCGTCTACGACGAGATCCCCGAGGAGCTGCGTGACGCCGTAGAAGACGTGATCCTCAACCGCCGGGCCGACGCGACCGAGCGGCTGCTCGATCTCGCCGAGCGCTACAAGGGGACCGGCGAGGCGCGTGCGCGCAAGGCCGACATGTCCTGGCGTGAGCTCGAGGTCGAGAAACGCCTGGAACACGCGCTCGTGAAGGGGATAGACGAGTTCGTCGTGGAGGACACCGAGCAGGCGCGCCAGCGTGCCACGCGTCCGCTCGACGTGATCGAGGGGCCGCTGATGGACGGCATGAACGTCGTCGGCGACCTCTTCGGTGCCGGCAAGATGTTCCTGCCGCAGGTGGTCAAGTCGGCACGCGTGATGAAAAAGGCCGTCGCCCATCTCATTCCCTACATCGAAGCCGAGCAGGAAGAGGGCCAGACCCGCAAGAAGGGCAAGGTCGTGCTCGCGACGGTGAAGGGCGACGTGCACGACATCGGAAAGAACATCGTCGGCGTCGTACTCCAGTGCAACGACTTCGACGTCGTCGACCTGGGCGTCATGGTGCCGTGCGAGAAGATCCTGCAGACTGCCCGCGACGAGAACGCCGACATCATCGGCCTGTCGGGTCTGATCACGCCGTCGCTGGACGAGATGGTCAACGTCGCGCGGGAGATGCAGCGCCAGGGGTTTGAGGTGCCGCTGCTGATCGGTGGTGCGACGACCTCCCCGGCACACACCAGCGTGAAGATCGACCCAGAGTACGAACACGCGGTGGTCTACGTGAAGGATGCATCACGCTCGGTCGGCGTCTGCCAGGCGCTCGCCTCGGATACGAACCGAGAGGCCTACACGCGGCGCATCAAGGACGAGTACGCCGAACGTCGCGTACGCCACGGGCGCAGGCAACGCAGCGGGCGCGACATCCCCATCGCCGCCGCGCGCGCGAAGGCCCCGTCGCTGGACTGGCAGGGCTATGCGCCGCCGGCTCCGGAGTTGCGCGGGATCCGCGTGTTCGACGACTACGACCTGCGCGAACTCATCGAGCACTTCGACTGGATGCCGTTCTTCAACGCGTGGGAGTTTGCCGGGCGCTATCCGCAGATTCTCGAAGACGACACGGTTGGCGAGGCGGCGCGCGCGCTGCATGCCGATGCGCTGGAGATGCTCGACCGCATCGTCGACGAACGCTGGCTGTGCCCGCGCGGCGTCGTCGGCCTGTTCCCGGCCAACGCCGTAGGTGACGACATCGAGGTCTACGCCGACGACACGCGGCGCGAGGTGCGCGCAGTGCTGCCCCAGCTGCGCCAGCAGCGCGAGAAGAAGAACGACGGGGCGTACCTGTGCCTGTCGGACTTCGTCGCGCCGCGCGACAGCGGCGTGGCAGACTGGATCGGCGCGTTCGCGGTCACCGCGGGACATGAACTGCACGAGCGCATCAATGCGTTCAAGGCCGACAACGACGACTACAACGCGATCCTGCTCGAGGCGCTCGCGGACCGCTTTGCCGAGGCCTTCGCCGAGTCGCTGCACGCACGCGTGCGCCGCGAGTTCTGGGGGTATGCGCCCGACGAGTCGCTCGACAACAGCGCGCTCATCGCCGAGCAGTACCGCGGGATCCGCCCCGCGCCGGGGTATCCGGCGTGCCCGGACCACACCACCAAGCGCACGCTGTGGTCGCTCCTCGACGTCGAAGAACATACAGGGATGCAGCTCACCGAAAGCCTCGCGATGTGGCCGGCGGCGTCGGTGTCGGGCCTGTACCTTGCGCACCCCGAGTCGCGCTACTTCCAGGTCTCGAGCATCGGCCGCGACCAGGTCGAGGACTATGCGACGCGCTCGGGTATGAGCGTCGCCGAGGTCGAGAAGTGGCTGGCGCCGGTGCTCGGCTACGAACCACGTGACCGTGCGGAGGCCGCGGCATGAGCGCGCGGGTCGGACGTGGCTGGCGGACCTGGGGCGTCGTCGGGCTGCTGTGCGCGGTGGCGGTGTCCTCGGCTGCGGCCGCCGACGTGCTCGACGGCCTCGACGAATGGATCGAGGCCGAGCGCGAGCGCTGGGCGATTCCCGGCCTCGCGGTCGCGATCGTCCATGGGGAGGAACTCGTACACGCCCGCGGCTACGGGCGCACGCGCCTCGTCGAGGTTCGTGACGTGGACGCGGATACCCAGTTCGGTGTCGCGAGCCTGAGCAAGGCGATGACCGCGACTGCGCTCGCGCTGCTGGTCGACGAGGGTCGGCTGGACTGGGACGACCCGGTCATCGAACACCTGCCGGAGTTTCGACTCTCCGACGAACGCGTGACTCCGCTGGTGACGGTGCGCGACCTGCTCTCGCATCGGGTCGGTGTCGGGCGGCTGACGGGCAACCGGCTGACGTTCATGCCTGACCGGAGCCGCGCCGAGGTGATTCGCCACCTCCGGCACCACGAATTCGAACGTCCGTTCCGGGCGGGCTACGTGTATTCGAACCTGATGTACACGGTGGCCGGCGAGCTCGTCGAGCAGATCTCCGGCGAGCCGTGGGAACGCTTCGTCGTGTCACGCCTGTTCGCACCCCTGGGCATGACGCGGTCGACCCCGGCTATCGCGGCGCTCGATGCGAACGCGGTCTATCCGCACCAGGAGATCGACGGCGAGCTCGTCGAGATCGCGCGGCGCGACTGGACCTATGCGGCACCCGCTGCGGCGGTGAACACGACGATGCACGATCTGGTGCGCTGGATGCGCTTCAACCTCGGTGAGCCGGGCGTGCTCGATGGCGAACGCCTGGTCTCGGAGTCGGCGATGCAGGCGCTGCACCGTCCGAGCAGCCTGTCCGGTTACGACGCCGACGCGCGCGTGATCAACGCCTACGGACTCGGCTGGGGCCTCGGGCGTTACCGCGGATACCGGGTGCTCAGCCACGGTGGCGCGACCGACGGCATCAACACCCAGCTGTGGCTGCTGCCAGAGCTCGACCTGGGCATCGTCGTCAGCGCGAACCGCTTCACGCAGTTGCGCGAGCCGCTGCTGCGCCACGTCGTCGACCGCTACACCGGCCACGACGCCGAACCGTGGAGCGAGCGCGAGTACGAGCGCTTCACGGCGCAGCGTGCGCAGGCACGTGCCGCCCGCGAGGCCGTGCACCGCGCGCGTGAAAGCGACGCGCCGATGCGTCACGCGCCCGACGCGTACGCCGGGCATTATCACGATCCGCTGTACGACACCGCCGAGGTGTTCGAGACCGGCGACGGCCTCGCGATCCGCTTCTGGGACGACGACAGCCAGGTGCTCGCGCTCGAGCACTGGCACCACGACACCTTCCGCGGCCACTGGCGCAACCCCGCACAGCGCGAAAAGTTCGTGTGGTTCGCGATGGGCGAGGATGGCCAGCCCGAGGCGCTTTACGTGCGCTTCACGCTCCGGCCCGAGGTGCTCGAGGAGGGCATCTACCCGGCGGACTACACGCGCAAGGTACGTTTCGTACGCGACTGAGTGCCGCCCCGGTTGCCGGGCCGCCCGGGTTACTCGTACAGCGCTTCGCGGCCGGTGCGGTGATCGAACTTGAGCTTCAGCCGCGCGGTGTCGCCGGCGGTCCAGTCCCGCGGGTCGGTGACCTCGATCCACGCATCGATGTAATGCTCGGCGGCATAGTCGTGCCCGTAACCGACCGGCGCGGGCGCACCCGCGGCGATGTCGGCGCCGAGCTGCAGCATCGTGACGATCGGAAACCAGCGCAGCCGCGGTGACACGTCCGGGCCGCGCGGCGCCTGCATCCACTCGGGTTCGCGCCACAGCGCGCCGGGCTCGAAGAAGGTGATCGGGTCGCTCGCGTACTGAAGATAGACGATGCGCAACGGCCCCCAGCGCTGACCGGGGCGGCTCGGCATGCCGTGCTGGTTCATGAAGCGGATCACCGAGCCGTCGCGGAACTCCGGCAGCCACGCCGGCGAGCCCCGGTTGCGCGATGAAGTGATCCAGCGCCATGTCTCGCTGCGAAACGGCGGACCGCTCCAAAGTGCGCCGTGGTACGGGTCACCGACGACATCATAGATGTCGGCCGAGCGTTCGGAGTTCAGCGCTCCCAGGCTCAGTCCGTGCAGGTACAGTCGCGGGCGGTCGTCGCGCGGCAATGCCCGCCAGTGGTCATAGACCGCGTGGAACACCGCGCGCGCGGTCTCCGCGCCGTACCCGGACTGCGACAGCAGTGACAGCCAGCTCGGCAGGTACGAGTACTGCACCGCGACGCTCGCAATGTCGCCGCGATGCAGGTACTCGACCGGGTCCATCGCGGCAGGGTCGACCCAGCCGGTGCCCGTGGGGGTGACGATCACCAGTACCGAGCGTTCGAAGGCGCCGCTGCGCTGCAGTTCGGCGAGCGCGAGCTGCGCGCGCGCTTCGACGGAATCGGCCGAGTTCAGGCCCACGTAGACGCGTATGGGCTGCAGCGCCGGCGCGCCGTGGAATTCGGTGATCTCCCCGGCGGTCGGTCCCGACGAGACGTGGCGCCGGCCCTGGCGGCCGAGGCCCTCCCAGTCGATCAGCGAAGCCCCGCTGCCGGCGAGCTCGGCACGTTGCGGTGCGTCGAGCTCGTCCTCGATCAGCGCGTCGAGCTGCTGGAAGGAGCTGTCGGCCGACTGCAGCGCGAAGCGGTAGAGCACGCCGTCGATCAGCGACCAGAACAGCGCCACGGCCGCGGCCACCGCGACCACCTGCGACACGTGCGGTGGCACGATGCGCCCGAAGCGCTGCGCGAACCACTGGCTGGTCAGCCTGAACAGCCGCGCGAAGCCGAGCAGTGCCATGAATACGCCGAGGGCGATCAGCCCGACGCTGAACGGGCGCGTGCCCTCGACGGGCGGCATTTCCATCAGCTCGCGCACCGAGTCCTGCCACCCGGAGGCTTCGCGCAGGAACACGATGACGATCACGGTGCACGCCGCCGAGGCAACCAGCTTGATCCACAGGTCGACGCGTCCGCGCGGCAGCGGCAGACCCAGGTACGACCACAGCCACCGCCCGAACACGCCGACCGTGTAGCCGGCCGCGAGCGAGAAGCCCGACAGCACGCCCTGCATGGCGAACGGCCGTGGCACCAGGCTCGGCGTCAGCGACGCGGCAAAGAACAGCGTGCCGACGAGCACGCCGGTGACAGACAGCGTGCGCCAGAGTTGCGCGATTCGCCGGCGCATTTCAGTCGACGGGTTCGAGTCTGTACTCGAAGCCCGGGATGTCTTCGTGCATCAGATTCACGTCGATATAGAGAATGCCCATGGCCTCGACGTGGCGCGCGTTGTACAGCGGCCCCACGGGCTGCGCGACGAGGCCGAGATCAGTGATGAGCCTGGTGACGCGGGCGACCGCCGCAGGGTCGTCGCCGGCGAGCGGGACGGTGACCGGATGCGTGTCGGGTGGTGCGCGCATGTGCTCGGCGACCGTCGTGTTCAGCGCCTTCACGACCCGGGCGTCGGGGACGCGCGAGGCGATGTGTTCGGCAAGCGCGGGATGCGCCAGCGTGACCCGGCCGTCGGCGAAGCGCGTCGCGTTGATCGGGTCGACGACGATGCGCCCGGCGAGCTCACCGAGCTTGTCGAGCACCTCGTCCACCGCCTTCCACGGGATCGCCAGCACGACGACGCCGGCATCGGCGACCGCATCGGCCAGCGGTTGCGCGCTGGCGCCGTGCCCCGCGCGTGCAACCAGCGCGGCGATGTCCTCGTCGTCGGGGCGGCGGGTGCCCCACGTCACCGCGTGGCCGGCGGCGGCCCAGCGTTCACCGAGCGCGCTGCCGACGTTGCCGGTGCCGATGATCGCGATGCGCTCGGGTTCGGGCTCAGCGGCCAGCGCGCCATGGCCGCCGGCGACCAGCAACAGCAGCGCCGCGGTGGCGACTGCGGTCGCGGTATGCGCGATGCGCCTGAGGTCGGTCATGTTCGGTCCTCGGTCAGGGCAGCGCTGCCGCCGCCGGTGTACACGCCGGGCAGCGCGGGTCACGGTGCAGCGCGAGCCGCCGCCACTGGCCACCGAGCGCGTCGAACAGCCACAGCCCGCCGCTGCTGCCGAGCCCCGCGATGCGCTTGAGCGCCTCGGTGGCCATCCAGCAGCCGACGAGGCCGGCGACTGGCCCGAGCACGCCGCTGCCGCGGCAGTCGGTGGCGAACTCGTCCGCATCATCGTACAGGCAGCGGTAACACGGGTCGTTCCCGCCGTCGTTCGGACACACGAGCCCCTGGCCTTCGGCCCGGATCACGCCGCCGGTGATCAGTGGTGTGCCGGTCGCAATGCACGCGGCGTTGACGTTCAACCGGGTCGCGACGCTGTCGCTGCCGTCGATGACGACATCGGCTTCGGCTGCGGCAGCCGCGAGTGCCGTGTCGTCGAGCCGGCGGTCGATGCCGACCACGCGCACCTGCGGGTTGAGGCGTGAGAGCGCGTCGCGCGCGGCCTCGACCTTGAGCCGGCCGGCGTCGGCCGGCCCGTAGAGCACCTGGCGGCCGAGGTCGCTCGGCTGCACGCGATCGAAGTCGTTGAGTACCAGCGTGCCGACGCCGGCGGCGGCGAGGTACTGCGCGGCCGGGCAGCCGAGCCCGCCTGCACCGATCACGAGCACGCGTGCGCGCACGATACGGGCGACGCCGGCAGTGCCAAGCGCCGGCAGCGCGACGTGGCGCGCGTGGCGCGGATCGCTGGCCGGGTCGTCCATCGCCGTCCGGTTCAGACTTCCTTCGCGCTTTCGACGACCACGTGTTCGCGCGGCACGTCCGAGTGCGGTCCCTGGCGGCCGGTTTGGACCGCGGCGATGCGGTCGACCACGTCCATGCCGGCGACGACCTCGCCGAACACCGCGTAGCCGAAGTCGCGCTCGCCGTGGTCGAGGAACGCGTTGTCGCTGAGGTTGATGAAGAACTGGGACGTCGCGCTGTCTTTCTGCGAGGTTCGCGCCATCGACAGCGTGCCGCGGGTATTCTTCAGGCCGTTGTCGGCCTCGTTGGTGATCGGATCGCGGGTTTTCTTCTGCGTCATCTCGGGGGTGAAGCCGCCGCCCTGGATCACGAAGCCGGGGATCACGCGATGGAAAACGGTGCCGTCGAAGAAACCGTCGTTGACGTAGTCGCGGAAATTCTGCGCGCTGATCGGCGCTTTCTCGTCGTAGAGTTCGATGTCGATGTCGCCGAAAGTGGTCGAGAAACGTACGGGCATCTGGGCCTCCTGGGTGCGTGGCAGACGCTCATGATACCCGCAGGCGTCCGCCGCTCGCGCGCTCGCGGTGGCCGGCGTCGCGCCGGGTCGCGATACTTGAGAATCCCGCGGCTTCGAGCAGTCTGCGGACCGCCGCGCCCTGCGCATGGCCGTGCTCGACCCACAGCGCCCCGCCGGCGCGCAGGCGGGCAGGCGCGCCGGCGATGATCGCGCCCAGTGCCGCGAGCCCGTCGTCACCGGCGACCAGCGCGGTGCGCGGTTCGGCGGCGAGTCCCGGGTCGTCGAGGTGCGGGTCGCGCGCGGCGATGTACGGCGGGTTGGAGACGATCAGCGCGAAGGTCTCGCCGGCGGGCACGGCGCCGTACCAGTCGCCGTGCAGGAAGCGGATGCGTGCTTCGAGCCCGAGGCGCCGGGCGTTGTCGCGCGCGACCTCGACCGCGGCGGCGCTGGCGTCGGTCGCGGTCAGGCGCCAGGCCCTGCGCTCGGCGGCCAGCGCCAGCGCGACCGCGCCGGTGCCGGTGCCCAGGTCCAGCACGTCGGCGCCATCGTCGGTGTCGGTGACCGCGGCCAGCGCCGCCTCGACCAGCGTCGCGGTGTCGGCGCGCGGGATCAGCGTGTCGCGGGTGACGGCGAGGTCGAACGTCCAGAATCCGGCGATTCCCGTCAGGTAGGGCACGGGGGTGCCCGCGGCGCACGCCTCGACCAGCGCGTCGATGCCGGCATCGGCCTGCGCGTCGACGGGGTCGTCCATCAGCATGTAGAGCCGGGCACGGTTGCACTGCAACACGTGGCACGCGAGGCGCTCGGCGTCCTCGCGGCTGCCGCGCCCGCCGCGGGCCAGGCGTGCGCTCCACGCGCGCAGGCGCCGGCCCAGCGTCTGCTGCTCAGCGGTGGCGCGCACGCGGGCACAAAGTGGTGTCGGCGGACATGGGCATAGGTTACCCGTAGAATCCGCCGCCATGGTCCCACCGCATCCGGCGCGCCCGGATGCCCTCCCTGCGGAGGCCTCATGCAGATCCACGACAACGTGCTGGAGATGATCGGCCACACGCCGATGCTCCGGCTGTCGCGCTTTGATACCCACGGCTGCGAGCTGTTCCTGAAGCTCGAGCTGATGAACCCCGGCGGCTCGATCAAGGACCGCATCGCGGTGACGATGCTCGAGCAGGCCGAGGCGCGCGGCGACATCCGCCGCGGCGACACGATCGTCGAGGCCACCGCCGGCAACACCGGTATAGGCCTCGCGCTCGTCGCCGCGCAGAAGGGTTATCACCTCGTGCTCGTGATTCCCGACAAGATGAGCCAGGAGAAGATCTTCAACCTGCGTGCGATGGGCGCCGAGGTCGTGCTGACGCGCTCGGACGTCGCGCGTGGCCATCCCGAGTACTACCAGGACCTCGGGCGGCGCATCGCCGACGAGCGCGGCGGCTGGTTCGTGAACCAGTTCGAGAACCCTGACAACGTCACCGCACACGCGACGACGACCGGGCCCGAGATCCTCGAACAGATGGACGGGCGTGTCGATGCAGTCGTCGTCGGCGTCGGCTCCAGCGGTACCATCGCCGGGCTGACGCGCTGCTTCGACGCGCATTCTCCGCACACCGAGCTCGTGCTCGCCGATCCGCTGGGTTCGGTGCTTGCCGACTACGTAGAAACCGGCCATTACGGCGCCAAGGGCAGCTGGCTGGTCGAAGGCATCGGCGAGGATTTCATCCCGAGCATCGCCGACTTCTCGCGCGTGAAGCGCGCGTATCGCATCTCCGATGCCGAGTCGTTTAACACCGCACGCACGCTGCTGCGCGAGGAAGGATTGCTCGCGGGGTCGTCGAGCGGCACGCTGCTCGCCGCGGCGCTGCGCTGGTGCGCCGAGCAGAACACGCCGAAGCGCGTCGTCGCGTTCGCCTGCGATACCGGCAACAAGTACCTGTCGAAGCTCTACAACGACTACTGGATGAGCGACCAGGGGTTCATCACGCGCGAGCGTTTCAATGATCTGCGCGACCTGGTGGGACGCCCGCACGGCGAGCGTGCGACGATCACGGTGGGTCCCGGCGACGTGTTGACCACCGCGCACAACCGCCTGCGCAATGCCGGCATCTCGCAGCTGCCGGTCGTCGACGGCGACCGGCTCGTCGGCGTGCTGACCGAGGAGGACATCATCCACCACGTGTTCGGCCAGCCGGCGCGGCTGCATGACCCGGTGCGCGACGCGATGCAGACCGGCTTCATCCGCCTCGACAAGGACACGCCGGTCGACAACCTGGTCGCGCTGTTGCACCACGCGCCGTACGCGGCGATCACCGACGGCGACAGCCTCTACGGGCTGATCACGCGCAGCGACGTACTCAATCACCTGCGCCTGCAGATGGACGTCTGAACGGAGCCCGCAATGAGCGATGACCGCGACTACCGGCCCGCGACGGCCGTGATCCATGCCGGCCAGGTGCCGGACCCGTCCACCGGCGCGATCATGCCGCCGATCTACGCGACGTCGACCTACGTGCAGGCCAGTCCCGGCCAGGACCTCGGCTACGACTACTCGCGCGCCGGCAACCCGACCCGCGCCGCGCTGGAACGCAGCATCGCCGCGCTCGAGGGTGGCTGTGCGGGCTTTGCGTTCGCGTCCGGCATGGCCGCAATTTCGACAATTCTGGAGCTGCTCGACGCCGGTGACGAGGTGCTTGCCTGCGACGATCTCTACGGCGGGAGTTTCCGACTGTTCCATGACGTGCGCTCACGCAGCGCCGGGCTGAAGTTCCGCTTCGCCGACCTGTCGGACCCGGCGCGCGCCGCCGAGGCGATCACCCCTGGCACGCGCATGGTGTGGCTGGAGACGCCATCGAACCCGTTGCTCAAACTCGTCGACATCGAAGGAATCGTCAAGGCCGCGCACGCGCACGGCGCGCTGGTCGTCGTCGACAACACCTTCGCGACGCCGCTCGCGCAGCGTCCGCTCGCGCTCGGCGCCGACATCGTCATGCACTCGGCGACCAAGTTCCTGAACGGCCACTCCGACGTGATCGCCGGACTAGCGGCCACCGCCGACGAGGTGCTCGCCGAAAAGCTCACCTTCCTGAACAAGTCGGTGGGTGGCGTGCTGTCGCCGTTCGACAGTTTCCTCGTGCTGCGCGGCATCAAGACACTGCACGTGCGCATGGCACGCCACGCGCAGAACGCGCAGCGCATCGCCGAATGGCTGGAAGCGCACCCGCGCGTGTCTCGCGTGCTGTATCCGGGGCTCGAGAGCCACCCGCAGCACGTGCTCGCGCAGCGCCAGATGTCGAGCCCCGGTGGCATCATCACGTGGTTCATCGACGGCGGACTCGACGAGGCGCGCACCTTCCTCGAACGCTGCCGGCTGTTCTCGCTCGCCGAAAGCCTCGGCGGCGTCGAAAGCCTCGTCGATCATCCCGCAATCATGACGCACGCGTCGATCCCGGCCGACAAGCGGGCCCAACTCGGCATCAGCGACCAGCTGATCCGGCTGTCGGTGGGCATAGAGGACGTCGACGACCTGATTGCCGACCTCGAGCGCGCGCTCGGCTGAGTCGCGCTACGCGTACACCGCGTGACCGGTTGCGCGCCTTGTGCGCGCCTAGTGCGCGGCGAGGCGCGCGAGCTGCTCGGCCTGGTCCTCGGCGATCAGCGGGTCGATGACCTGGTCGAGTGCGCCGGCCATGATCTCGTCTAGACGGTACAGCGTGAGGTTGATCCGGTGGTCGGTCACGCGGCCCTGCGGGAAGTTGTAGGTGCGGATGCGCTCCGAGCGGTCGCCGGAGCCGACCAGCAGCCGGCGCTCCTCGGCGCGCTCGGTCTGCTGGCGCGTGATTTCGGCGTCCTTCAGGCGCGCCTTCAGCAGTGACATCGCCCGCGCACGGTTCTTGTGCTGGCTGCGCTCCTCCTGGCATTCGACGACGATGCCGGTGGGCAGGTGCGTGATGCGCACCGCCGAGTCGGTCTTGTTGACGTGCTGGCCGCCGGCGCCTGCGGCGCGGTAGGTGTCGATGCGCAGGTCGCCGGTGTCGACCGCGACGTCCTCGACCTCGTCGAGCTCGGCGAGGATCGCGACGGTGCACGCGGAGGTGTGGATGCGCCCCTGCGATTCGGTCGCCGGCACCCGCTGCACGCGGTGGGCACCCGACTCGAACTTCAGCCGCGAGTACGCGCCGCGACCGACAATGCGCGCGATGATCTCGCGGTACCCGCCCTGCTCGCCGTGGCTGGCGCTGAGCACCTCGACGCGCCAGCCGGTGAGTTCCGCATGGCGGCTGTACATCCGGAACAGGTCGCCGGCGAACAGCGCGGCCTCGTCGCCGCCGGTACCGGCGCGGATCTCGAGGAACACGTTGCCGTCGTCGCGCGGGTCACGCGCGACGAGGTGGCGGCGCAGTTCCGGCTCGATGGCCTCGATCGCGTCGGCCAGCCGCGCCTGCTCTTCGCGGGCCATCGCCGCGAGCTCGGCGTCGCCGTCGTCGGCCATCGCCGCGGCGCTCCCGGCCTCGGCCTCGAGCGCCTGGAAGCGGCGCACGTCGGCGGCCACCGGCTCGAGACGCGCGTATTCGCGCGAGAGCTCGCGGAAGCGGTCCTGGTCGGCGATCACCGCGGGCTCGGCGAGCAGTGCGCCGATCTCCTCGAAGCGTTCGAGAAGCTGCGCGAGTTTCTGCCGAAGGCCTGGCGAGAGCGACATGGTCGTGATGGTGTAACCGTCCGGGCGCGGACGGTTACTTGTGGTCGTTCGCGGCGGAGTCGAGGCCGAACAGCGTGGTCGCCGCCTCGAGCAGCTCGCGGTCGGTTTCCTCGCCGGCGGCGCGCAGCCGCGTGCTCGGCCCGTGCAGGTAGCGCTGCGTGAGGCTGTGGGCGAGGTAGTCGAGCACCTCGTCGGCCGGGCGCCCGGCGGCGAGCATGCGCCGGGCCTGCGCCAGTGAGCTGTCGCGCAGGCGCTCGGTTTCCTCGCGCAGCGCGCGGATCGTCGGTACCGCCTCCAGCGTGCGCAGCGTGCGCTCGTACTGGCCGAGCGCGAACTCGATGATCTGCTCGGCCTGCGTGGCGGCCTCCTGGCGCGAACGCAGGCCTTCCTCGATTACCGTGTGCAGGTCGTCGACGGTATAGAGGTAGGCGTCTTCTAGCGTACGCACGTCGTCGGCGACGTCGCGCGGCACGCCGAGGTCGACGATGCACACGGGGCGGCGACGGCGCACCTTCAGCGCCGAGCGCACCATCTGCGCGGTGATCAGCGGTTCGGTGCTCGCGGTGGCCGTGATCACGAGGTCGGCGTCGGGCAGGCGCTCGCCGAGCTCCTCGAGCGATACCGCCAGCCCGTTGAACTGGCTGGCGAGCGAGGCCGCGCGGTTCACGCTGCGGTTGGCCACGCACAGGTGCTTGAGCCCCTGGCGGTGCAGGTGGCGCGCGGCCAGTTCAATGGTGTCGCCGGCGCCGACGAGCAGCGCGGTCTGCTGGCCGAAGCCGCCGAAGAGCTTGCGCGCCAGCGTGACCGCGGCGTAGGCCACCGAGACGGGGCTTGCGCCGATGCCGGTCTGGCTGCGCACTGTCTTGGCGACCGCGAATGCCTGCTGGAACAGGCGGTTGAGCTGCGGGCCCAGCGTGCCGTGATCCTCCGCGGCGCGGTAGGCCTCCTTGAGCTGGCCGAGGATCTGCGGCTCCCCGAGCACGACCGAGTCGAGCCCGCAGGCGACCGAGAACAGGTGGCGCGCGGCGTGGGCGCTGTCCAGCGTATAGAAGCAGCGGCGCACGTCCTCGCCAAGCGAATGCCAGCCGACCAGCCATTCGGCGAGATGCTCGCGCTCGCCATCGTCGACTTCGGCGTAGATCTCGGTGCGGTTGCAGGTCGAGACGATCAGCGCCTCGGATACCCCGGAGGTGGTCACCATGGCGGGCAGCGCACGGGGCAGCGTGTCGGGCGTGAACACCACCGACTCGCGAACGTCCACCGGCGCGGTGCGGTGATTGATGCCCAGCAGGTGAACCGACATCTGTAACGGGTACTCCAATACGGTACGAGGATTGTCCGGGAAGGCACCGCCGGGAACAAGTCACCGGTCGGAGCGCTGCCAGGAACGATCGGGGTATAGTGACGGCCGACATCGCGGGAGACCCGAGTGAGCGCATCCAGATTCCTGATCGCGAGCGTCGCGCTGGTGCTCGTCGCCGCCTGTGCCAGCCAGCCGGACGTGCCGCCCGAACGCGCCGCAGTACTTGCCGAAATCGACGCCGAGCTCGAGTATCACCTGCTCCGCGGCGAAATTGCGTTGCAGCGCAACCGCCTGGCCGACGCCGCCGTGGCCTACGCCGAGGGTGCCCGGCTCACCGACAATCCCGAGATCGCCCGCCGTGCCACCGCGATCGGCTTCGAGGCCGGGGTCGAGGACGTCGCCCTCGATGCAGCCGGACGCTGGCTGGAACTCGAGCCCGACAGCGTCGACGCGCATCGCTACCTCGGCGTGCTGCAGCTTCGCCGCGGGAACGTCGACGCCTCGGCGCATCACTTCACCGAGCTGGTCGCCGGCGCCGACGACGCGGGCGAGGCGTTCGAGGAACTGCTGTCCATTCTCGGCGGCGAGACGCGCCGGCGCAGCGCGGCCACCGTCATCGCCCGCGTGGCCGA
>PWYM01000084.1 GCA_003567855.1 Gammaproteobacteria bacterium
CCGAACGGGTGCTGGCCCAGCATCCGCTGAAGGAGTTCAT
Source organism: Gammaproteobacteria bacterium (assembly GCA_003567855.1). Classification (GTDB taxonomy): domain Bacteria; phylum Pseudomonadota; class Gammaproteobacteria; order Steroidobacterales; family PWYM01; genus PWYM01. The sequence continues at coordinate 41 of PWYM01000084.1, forward strand.
CCCTCCGGAGGAGGTCGCGCGCCTGATCGCCTTCCTGGCCAGCGGCGCAGTCCGCCATCTCAACGGCGCGACGCTCGACGTCAATGGCGGCGCCTACATCCGCTGATCCGCGCAGTCCTCAGCGACGCGGTTGCCGATTTCTGGCCTGCTTCACGTTTAGGGGCTCGGAATTGTGCGGCGCGACACGCACTATTGCGGCATAAATCAGTACGTTGCGTGCATTCCCATAGGGCGACAGCGTCGCCATGCGAGGGCACGATGACGGTTGCTCGTCCGGTACGACTTTCACCCGGCTTTACGATGATCGAGATTCTCGTCGTCACGGCGATCGTTGGCGTGCTCGCCGCGATCGCGATCCCGAGTTACCACGGCTACACGGTACGGGCGAAGGTATCCGAATGCCTGAATCTCGCGGCGCCGGCAAGAATCGCGGTGTCGGAGGGCAGGCTGTCGGGGAGCGCGGACATTGGTGCGTTCGCGGCAACCGGTTATTGCGCCGATATCCAGCTCGGCGAAGGCGACGTGATCGTGATGACCACCCGCAATACCGGCGCGTCCGTAGATCCGGTACTTCAGCTGGTGCCACGCACGCCTGGCGGCGGTAACGGGTCAAGCACCGCCTGGGACTGCGAGATCGTCTCGGGCCGAGCGGGCCACGTGCCGTCCTCGTGCCGCACCGCCGGTACGGCGGTCGCACTGGCCGGCGATGGACAGGCGGGCGGTTCGGGCAGCGGCGGCACCGGCCAGTCGGGGACCTCGTCCGGTTCCAGCAGCGGTGGCACCGGTGGTGGCTCGGGCGGTGGGACGCCGGACGGTGGCGATGAGCAGCCCACGCGGCCCCGCGCTGGCGGTCCCGGTCATTCGTGGTCCGACGGTGGTTCCGGCGGCGCTGGCGACGGCTCGGGGGATCAGGGCGATGCCGGCTCCGGGACGCCAGGCGACGACGGTGGCGAAACCGGCGGCGGTTCGGCCGGATCCGGTGGCGGTGACGGTGGTGGCGCCGACAACGCGTCGGGTCATCCGGGGTCGCCCGGCGGATCAGGCAACGACTCATCCGGTGGTGCGAACGGTGGTGACCAGGGCGCCAGCCCGGGGGCCGGCCAGGATGGCGGTGCCCAGGGTGCAGACCGCCCCGCCGGCCGCGGCGCCGCTCCCGTAGGCCAGGGCAGCGGTGACCAGGGTGGCGGGTTCGGAGCAGATGAAGATGACCAGGATGCGTCCGGGGATCCCGAGGAGTGCCCCTACCGGTTGCCGAATGGCAGGCCGCATCCGGCCCAATGCGCGGACTGGTCGGGCTGACGCTGCGTCGCGGGTCTATTGACGTCCGCGGGTCCGGGTCAGCCCGGAGGCGTCGTCCTTGAAAGCCAGGCCGCGACCACCAGCGCTCCGGCGAGGATGACCGTCTCCACGGCCAGCGTGATCCTGATGCGCACCGTCGCGGCGGCGGGCACGCTGCGCACCGCCAGCCGGTTCAGTCCGGCGGCGGCGAGTGCGGCGGCAAGCACCGCGGCCTTGATGATCAGCAGCCGCTCGTAGGGTTCGCCCCACGACCACGGCAGTGGCGCGCCTAGCAGCGACGCGGCGACGACGCCCGACACCACCAGCACACCGACCAGCGCGGCGGCGACGTTGCCGACCCGCTTCAGCTCGGCTGCGACGGGTGCGCCGCGGACTAGGTCCGGCAGCAGGCTGAAGACGATCGCGATCCACGCGACGCCGGCGCCCATGTGCACGATCTGCGAGACCATGCCGACGTGTTCCCAGTTCGTGGTCGCGACGTGTCCGCTGGCGGCCATCACGCCAAGCGCACCGAGCAGCATCGCGCCGACGAAGCCCGCGACGGCGCGTCGCAGCACCGGCGACGTCGTCTGACTGAACAGGTGCAGCAGCAGCAGCGCGTAGGCGACTGGCAACACGGGCACCAGCAGCATCGGCCCGTGCTGTGTGTCGAGCAGGTATTCCAGCGCCAGCCCCGGCAGCGGTTCGCCGACGCGGCGTGAGAAGGGCAGCACCGTCGCGAACAGCAGAGCGATGCTGCCGGCAGCGAGCAGCACAGTGCTCGCGATCGCGACTGCCATCGGCGGGGTGCGCCAGGGCCCGGCGAGCGCCCACGCGAGCGCGGCTGCGAACAACGTGACGCCGGCAATGCGGACGAGTTCCGCGGCGACGTCGACGCCGGGCATCATTCAGCGGCGAGCCTGAACCGCAACGTCCCCGATGTCGTGTGGCCGTCTTCGGCCAGCACCTCCCAGTCCAGGGCGTACCAGCCGTCGGCGGCGTTCTCGGGCAGCGCGACGCGCACGACCTGGTTGCGATCGGTGACTTCCGGTGCTGCGCGGGGCAGGCGGTTGTCATGCGTCAACGCAGCCGCCTTGTCATCACCCAGGAAATGGACGGCGAAATCGCTGAACCGGGGCTGGATGCCCTCCGAATAGCGAAGCACCACGGCTTCGTCAGCACGCTCTAACGTGGCGCCGTCGTCGGGCTGGCTTTCCACCAGCGTCGCATGGCCCAGCGCCTGGCCGGTGAACAGCAGCAGCAACAGTCCTGGCAGCAGCGATCGCATCATGAGTCTCCACCGTAAGTTTCCCGCCCTGGCTCCACGGAGTATCCAGAGCGACAAACCGGTGGGTCAAGCGGTCTGCCAGGTACAGACGCGGTCCGTCAGAATCGGTATCCGGCCGACACGTAGGCGCCGACGTCCTCGGCCGTGCTGCTCAGGCCGAAGAACAGCGATGCGGAAAGGTGGGTGCGCAGCTCTGCGCCCACTGTCGTGCCCACGCCGAGCGCGAGCGAGCGGCGGTCTTTTTCTCCGCGGATCGTGTTCGTTCTGTTCTCGACGTATGCGTAGGCGTTGCTGCGTTCGTCGGGGCCGAACGGCCTGGAGACCCCGGCGCCGAGTCTCAGCACGTTGCGGAGGTCGAACGCGGACGTGCTGCCCACCCACGTGTAGCCGGCGTCGCCAAGCACGTCCAGATTGCCGAATCGCTGTATCAGCCCGACGCCCGCCTCGATGTCGGCGGCCCCGGTGCCGAGACCGCGCTCGTCGTCTCCGGTCGGCAGCTTGACGCGCATCAACCCGATGACCCACGGACGCGTGGCCGTTCCGGTCATCAGGTAGTACTCGCCCTGCAGGACCATGTCGCCGATGCCTGATTCCTTGCGCCGCTCGCCGGCGGGCTCGGTGTCGTCGTCGATCGGCCCCGGCTGCCCTGGTGCCGGGGCCTGGCCGCGACCACCGGGGGTGGTGGCGAGCTGCCCGCTGATGAACCGGACGTCGGCCGGACCGTCGAGCCAGAGGTAAGGCAGGCTGACCTGGACCTCGCCACGGGGCAGATACCGCCGTGCGCTGACGTTGAGCACGTCCACCGTAGTGGTCTCGTCGAATCCGTACTTGCCGTCGAAGCGGCCGAGTCCAACGTCCACGCGCATGTCGTGTCCTGGGTCTTCGGCCACGGTGGTCGCCGTGTCAGCCATAACGGCCGGGATGCCGAGCAGCGACAGCAGGCAGGCGGCTGCTGTGACGGCCAGGCCGAACTGGCCGGTCAAGCGTCGCGCGGCCATTGTATTGAGCGAGCTTTCGAAGAAGCGGCGAAAGCCATTCACTGCATTGATCTCACGGGCGCGGTGGGTTGGGGCGGTCGGGACGGTTGGGGGGCGTGGGTCGGGGGGGCGGTGCCGGTCGGTTGATGGCGGGCGGCGCGGGTCGGTTGGCCACCGCGGGTCTGCCGGCCGGCGGCGCGGGCCGGTTGATCGGTTCGGGCCGATTGGCGACTGGCGGCGCGGGCCGGTTGATCGGCTCGGGCCGATTGGCGACCGGCGGTGCGGGTCGGTCGATCGGTTGGGGTCGATCCGCGACCGGCGGTGCGGGTCGGTCGATCGGTTGGGGTCGATCCGCGACCGGCGGTGCGGGTCGGTCGATCGGTTGGGGTCGATC
>PWYM01000099.1 GCA_003567855.1 Gammaproteobacteria bacterium
GTCGAAGGCGTCGTCCGTCCGCGCGTGCACCGCGAAATTGAAATCGGTGTTGTCGATGCTGCCGTCAAGTCCGGCCAACGGCAGACACTGCGCGAGCGTGCCATTGCCGAACTCGGCGGGCGGGGCCTGAAAGCGCCAGACGCGCTGACCCGCGTGGGCCTCGAAACGCGCCGCCTCAGGCAGGTGCACCGTGGGCACGATCACGCTGCCGGGCAGCGGGTCGGCGTACCCGCCCGGGAATTCGCCGGTGAAATGCCAGCCCGCGGGGCCTTGCCCGCCGCCGGCAAACGGCGCGACGACATCGAAGAAGGCCTCGCGGCTGTCGTCACCGGTGGCGCCGAAATCCGCGTTGGCGACGTCGAGCGCGCCGACGCCGCTGCCGGCGACTTCCACGCGATCGAAGAATATGAAGCGCGGTCCCGACGGGGGATGCCCGCCGTCCGAGCGGTCGCGCCCCGAAATACGCACGCGCACGTGCGTCGCGGTCGCCGGGACCGACAGCGCCGAAAGCTCCAGCGCGACGACCTCGAACGGATCGAGCGCGAGCGTCACGTCGCCGGCCGCGTCATTGCCTTCAACGCCACGCCGCACGAGATGACCGATCGCGACCGCCGGACTGTCGACCGACGTCGCCACCCCGCCCGAGACGGTGAAGAACTGCGCCTCGACCCGCACCGACAGCGGCGCATCGAAATTCGACGACTTCGGCTGGTGCGTGGTGAGGTGCACCTGCACTTCCAGCGTGCCGCTCTCGCCCTGCAGGTTGATCATCTGCTGGAGGCGGTTGTCTTCGAAGTTCGCCGTCAGGCTGGAGAAGCGCGCGAAGCTGTCCCCCGTGGCCTCTGCCGGCGCCCACGCCAGCGTGTCGCTGACGATGAGCTGCTCGCTGAGGGCGGTGATGTCCCAGCCGGGGAATTCGCCCGACGGGTGCCGGCCTTCGAATTCGCTGTTGGCGTTCTCCGGCCGGATCCACGCGCGCTCGAGGACATCGAAGTCGCCGTTGATCACCGCCGCCGATGCCGCGTGGGCGGCGCCCGAGACGGTGCTCGACAGCGCGACGACGCATGCGAGGCCGGCGATGGACGCGGCCCGCGCGGCGCGGCGCCGCGCAGGTGTCCCCGGGGCGCAAAGGGTCTGCTGTGACATGGTGGTGCTCCCGTGTGTTGCGTTCACTCCCCTGGTGAACGTGTCAGCACGACGGAATATTCCCCGCCCGTCAGGCGCGCGGCGCGAGCACCTCCACCGGCACCGCTTCGGCGGCGACCAGCACCGCGATTCGATCGAGGTCACCGCGCGGCAGGCGCGGCACTGAGAGCCCGGCCAGTTCGAGGTCACTGACGACCGCGCGCAGCCGACCGTCGCCTTCGTCGAGGATGCGGTCATTCGCATCGCGCACCACCTGCAGCCGCGGGTGGCCAGCGGCCTTGAAGCCCTCGACGATCACGAGCTCGGCGTGGCGGATGCGCGCCAGCAGCTCGGGCAGCGACGGCTCCGGCGCATCGCCGAGCTCCTCCAGATGCGCAATCCGTCGACTGGATGCGACCAGCACCTCGGCAGCACCCGCCTCGCGATGCTGCCACGAGTCCTTGCCGGGCTGATCCATGTCGAAGCCGTGGTGGGCGTGCTTGAGCGTCGCGACGCGCATGCCGCGCGCGGCGAAGTGGCGCACGAGGGCGACCACGAGGTGTGTCTTGCCCGAGTTCTTGAAGCCTGTTATACCGAAAATGCGCATATGGCGTGACCCCTGAATGCTTGGGTGATACGTTGCGCTGCGGCAATTACGGATCAATCACCGCGCGACGACCGCCCATAATTTCCCCCCATGGCTGCCGGCGTTGTCCGGCAGCTTCCCGTTAAGCACGCCCGCAAACAAGGACAAGGTGCCGATGCAAGCCGCCGAGACCTACTCCGATCGCGTCGTCCGCCAGTTCGCGATCATGACCATCGTCTGGGGCGTCGTCGGCATGGCCGTCGGCGTGCTGATCGCCGCACAGCTGATCTGGCCGGCGCTGAATTTCGACACGCCGTGGCTGACCTACGGGCGGCTGCGCCCGCTGCACACCAACGCGGTGATCTTCGCGTTCGGCGGCAGTGCGCTGTTCGCGACTTCCTATTACATCGTGCAGCGCACCTGCCAGGTGCCGCTGTTCCTGCCCAGGCTCGCGGCGTTCACGTTCTGGGGCTGGCAGGCGGTGATCGTCGGCGCGGCGATCACGCTGCCGCTGGGCATCACGCAGTCCAAGGAATACGCCGAGCTCGAGTGGCCGCTGGCGCTGCTCGTCGCGGCGGTGTGGGTGTCCTACGCCATCGTGTACTTCGGCACCATCGCCAGGCGCCGCGTGCGTCACATCTACGTCGCGAACTGGTTCTTCGCGGCGTTCATCATCACGATCGCGGTGCTGCACATCGTCAACAACCTCGTGATCCCGGTGGGGCTGTGGAAGTCCTATCCGATCTACTCCGGCGTCGTCGACGCTATGGTGCAGTGGTGGTACGGGCACAACGCGGTGGGCTTCTTCCTCACCGCGGGTTTCCTCGGGATGATGTACTACTTCGTGCCGAAGCAGGCACAGCGCCCCATCTACTCGTACCGGCTGTCGATCATCCATTTCTGGGCGCTGATCGCGATCTACATGTGGGCGGGCCCGCACCACCTGCACTACACGACGCTGCCCGACTGGGCGCAGTCGCTCGGCATGGTGTTCTCGCTGATGCTGCTCGCCCCCTCCTGGGGCGGCATGATTAACGGGATCATGACGCTCTCGGGTGCCTGGCACAAACTGCGCACCGACCCGATCCTGAAGTTCCTGATCGTCTCGCTGTCGTTCTACGGCATCGCGACCTTCGAAGGCCCGGTGATGTCGATCAAGACGGTCAACGCGCTGTCGCACTACACCGACTGGACCGTCGGCCACGTGCACGCCGGTGCGCTCGGCTGGGTCGGCTTCATCACGATGGGGTCGCTGTACGCGCTGATTCCGCGCCTCTACGGGCTCAAGCAGATGTACAGCATCAGGCTCATGGACTGGCACTTCTGGGTCGCGACGATCGGCATCGTGCTCTACATCGCGTCGATGTGGATGGCCGGCGTGATGCAGGGCCTGATGTGGCGCGCGGTCAACGACGACGGCACGCTGACCTACAGCTTCATCGAGAGCATCTCGGCGAGCTATCCGTACTACATGGTGCGCCTCGCCGGCGGGATGCTGTACCTGGGTGGCATGTTCATCATGGTCTACAACGTCTGGAAGACGATCGCGATGTCGCGCGCGCCGGCCGAGCAGCCGGTCGTCAAGACCGTCGCCGCCTGAGGAGTCTGCAGGGATGAAACACAGTATCGTAGAGACGAAGATCGGGCTGATGGGCGCGCTGATCGTGCTCGTGATCAGCATCGGCGGCCTCGTCGAGATCGTGCCGCTGATGTTCGACCGCGAGATCGTAGAACCCGCCGACGGCATCGAGCCGCACCCGCCGCTCGTGCTCGAGGGCCGTGACATCTACATCCGCGAAGGCTGCTACAACTGCCACTCGCAGATGATCCGCCCGTTCCGCGCCGAGACCGAACGCTACGGCCACTACTCGCTCGCAGGCGAGAGCGTCTACGACCGTCCGTTCCAGTTCGGCTCCAAGCGCACCGGCCCGGACCTCGCGCGCGTCGGCGGGCGCTATTCGGATGAGTGGCACCGCCTGCACCTGCTCCGGCCGCAGGATCTCGTGCCCGAGTCGAACATGCCGGCGTACCCGTGGCTCGAAGAGCGTTACGTCGATCACACGCGTACCGCGCGCAAGCTGCGTGCACTGCGCCTGCTCGGTCATCCGTACAGCGACGAGGACATCGAGGGCGCCGCCGACGCGGTCGAGGGCTACACCGAGATGGAAGCGCTGATCGCCTATCTGCAGAGCCTCGGCACCAACATACAGGGGCGGCGCTAGCCGCCCGCCCGGAGA
>PWYM01000280.1 GCA_003567855.1 Gammaproteobacteria bacterium
CACTCGACGCCGTGCTTGCCGGGCTCGCCGAGCTCGGCGCCAACGAGGTGCTGGTCGAGGCCGGGCCGCGGCTGGCCGGCGCGCTGGCACGCGCCGGACTCGTCGACGAATGGCTGCTGTACGTCGCGCCGCGGCTCGTCGGCGACGACGGTCGGGGGCTCGTCACGCTGGGCGCACTGCCGGCACTCGCGGCGACGCCCAGGCTCGCATGGCATGAGCTGCGCCGCGTCGGTGAAGACCTCCGCATCCGCGCGCGCCCCGTCGCCGGCGGCTGAAGGGGGCGCAATGCGGCGCGCGGAGTGCGAGAATGCGCGCTGCACGGGCCAGGGTCGGCTTGTGCGTTGCCAGGAGCAGGGAGACCCGGCATGTTCACCGGTATCGTCGAAGCCGTGGGCACCGTGCGCGCGCTCGAGCCGCGAGGCGGGGACGTGCGCATCGCGCTCGACACCGGCGCGCTCGAGATGGCCGGCGTGCGGCCCGGTGACAGCATCGCCGTCAACGGCGTCTGCCTGACCGCCGTCGCACCGGGCAGCGGCGGATTCGAGGCCGACGCTTCGCGCGAGACGCTGTCGCTGACCACGCTCGGCCGGCTTCGCGTCGGCGACCGCGTGAATCTCGAGACCGCGCTGCGTGCCGGCGAGCCGCTCGGCGGTCACCTCGTCAGCGGCCACGTGGACGGGCTCGGCGAGGTGCGCACGCTGCAACGCGACGCGCGCTCGTGGCGCATCGACTTCGCGCTGCCGCGCGTACTTGCACGCTACGTCGCGCGCAAGGGTTCGGTCTGCATCGACGGCGTGAGCCTGACCGTCAACGACGTCGCCGATAACGGCTTCGGCGTGAACATCGTGCCGCACACCTGGCAGGCGACGATCATCGCCGACTACCAGGCCGGTCGTGCGGTCAATATCGAGGTGGACCTCGTCGCGCGTTATCTCGAGCGGCTGCTCGCCGCTGGCGGGCGGGCGGCGCTGGACGAGGCAGGACTGCGGGAGCTTGGATATGGCACGGACGCTGACTGAAACCCACGGCGACGAAGACGCCTCCGGCCTCGACAGTATCGACGACATCATCGCCGACATCCGTGCCGGGCGCATGGTCGTGATGATGGACGACGAGAACCGCGAGAATGAAGGCGACCTCATCATGGCCGCTTCGCAGGTGCGTCCCGAGGACATCAACTTCATGGCCCGCTACGGGCGCGGACTGATCTGCGTGACGCTTACGCGCGAGCGCTGCCGGCAGCTGCGGCTGCCGCTGATGGTGCGTGAAACCGACGCCTACCAGACGACCAACTTCACCGTGTCCATCGAGGCCGCCGAGGGCATCACCACCGGCATCTCGGCGTCGGACCGGGCGCGCACGGTGCAGGCCGCGGTCGCGCCCGACGCGCGCCCCGAGGACCTGCGCCAGCCCGGCCACATCTTCCCGCTGATGGCGCAGCCGGGCGGCGTCCTCACGCGCGCCGGCCACACCGAAACCGGCTGCGATCTCGCGCGTCTCGCCGGCCTGGAACCTGCCGCGGTGATCGTCGAGATCCTCAACGAGGACGGCACGATGGCGCGCCGACCGCAGCTCGAGGTGTTCGCGCGCCGACACGGCCTGCGCATCGGCACCGTCGCCGACCTGATTCGCTACCGGCTCGAGAAGGAAGAATCGGTCGAGCGCATCGCCGAGCAGATCGTGCCCACCGCCCACGGCGACTTTCGCATGATCTGTTTCGAGGACCACATCAATCGCGAGGTGCACATCGCACTGGTGCGCGGCGAGCCCGACCCACGGCGTCCGACGCTGGTACGCGTGCATGTCACCGATACGCTGCGCGACGTGATCGCGGTGGACGACCCGCGTCTGGGCTGGCCGCTCGACCAGGCGCTGCGCCGCATCGCCGAGGCGGGCGAGGGGGTGGTGGTCGTGCTGCGCCAGCCGGAAAGCCCGCGCGAGCTGATGCACGCGGTGCAGACGCTGGGTGGTGATCCGCCGGGCGAATCGCGTGGCGGCGACCGTGGCCAGGTGCTGCGCACCTATGGCACGGGTGCGCAGATTCTTCGCAATCTCGGTATCCGGCAGATGCGCGTGCTGTCGCCGCCAAAACAGATGCACGGCATCTCGGGCTTCGGCCTGGAGATCGTCGACTACGTCACGCCGGAATGAGGCCCCGGGCCGTGCGGCGCGTCGCGCGACGCATCGTGCGATAATCGCCGGTCCGGACGCGACGGAACCCATCCATGCAAGGCATCAACACGATCGAAGGCGACCTTATCGGACGCGACCTGCGCGTCGGTATCATCGCCTCGCGTTTCAACGAGCTCATCGTCGAATCGCTGGTGCGTGGCGCGGTCGACGCACTGGTCCGCCACGGCGTGGAGCGCGGCGCGATGGAGCTGGTGCGTGTGCCGGGCGCGTGGGAGCTGCCACTGGTCGCCCAGCGCATGGCGCGCAGCGGCCGTTTCGACGCGCTGGTCGCGCTCGGTGCGGTGATCCGCGGCGCAACGCCGCATTTCGACTACGTTGCGGGCGAGTGCGGCAAGGGACTCGGTGCGGTGTCGATGAGCGAGAACATCGCCATCGGCTTCGGCGTGCTCACCGTCGACTCCATCGAGCAGGCGCTCGAGCGCGCCGGCACCAAGGCCGGCAACAAGGGTGCCGACGCGGCCCTGTCGGCGCTCGAGACCGCGAACGTCCTGCGGCGCCTCGAGCGCTGAGGTCGCCGTGAACGACGTGCGTGTCGCCGGACTGAAGGCGCGCCGGCGCGCGCGGGAGCTGCTGCTGCGTGCGCTTTACCAGCACCAGCTCGCGCAGACCGGCTACGAGGATCTGCACCAGCAGTTCGCCGAGCAGGGCGACTGGCACAACGCCGACCAGCTCTACTTCGACGGCGTGCTCCGGGGCGTGCTCGGCCGTCTGCCGGAACTCGAGGCGCACATCGCGCGCCACGCGACGCGCGACCCGGCGCAGCTCGAACCCGTGCTGCGCGCGGTCCTGTGGACCGCGCTCTACGAGCTGCTGCATCGCGACGACGTCCCGCACCGCGTGGTCATCAACGAGGCGGTCGAACTGAGCAAGCGATACGGTGGGACCGACAGCCACCGCTTCGTCAACGCGCTGCTCGACCGCGTGCGGAGCGGGCTTGGTGACCCGCGCTGAAGCAGCGCTGCCGGCCGAGTTCGGCCTGATCGCGCGCCATTTCGCCGGCCACGACGCCGGTCCGGGCGTCGTGCTCGGCGTCGGTGACGACGCCGCGATCGTCACGCCGCCGCCGGACAAGTCGCTGGTGCTGACCGTCGACACGCTCGCCGAGGGTCGCCACTTTCCCGCCGACGCGCCGCCCGATGCCGTCGGTCACCGCGCGCTCGCGGTCAGTCTCAGCGACATCGCCGCGATGGGCGCGACACCGGCGTGGGCGCTGCTCGCGCTGACGCTGCCGGATGTGCGCGAGGCCTGGGTCGCGGACTTCGCCCGGGGCTTTCTCGAACTCGCCGCCGAGCACGGCGTCGCGCTCGTCGGTGGCAACGTCAGCGGCGGTGGGCTGGCGGCGACGGTGACGGTGATCGGCCACGTCCACGCCGGGGAGGCGCTGCGTCGCGCCGGTGCGCGTGCCGGTGACCGGCTTTACGTCAGCGGCAGTCCGGGCGAGGCTGCCGGCGGGCTCGCGACGTGGGGGCGCGCGGCGGCACCGGACGACCGCGACGGCCAGGCTGGCGCCCCCGGTGATACGCCGGCGCGGCGCGATGCGCTGGCCGCGCTGCGTGGGCGTTACCTGCGTCCCGCACCGCGCGTCACGCTCGGCCGCGCGCTGCGTGGCATCGCGAGCGCGGCGATCGACGTCTCCGACGGGCTGCTCGCCGACCTCGGCCACGTGTGCCGGGCAGGCGGCGTGGGCGCGCGGGTGGAGCTCTCGGCACTGCCGGTGTCGGGCGCGCTGGCCGCGTGTTTCGACGCCGATGCGCGCGAGGCGCTGATCCTGCACGGTGGCGACGACTACGAGCTGCTGTGCGCGATACCGCCGGGCGTTGAAGCCGACGCGCGCGCCGCGGCCGCGCGGGCCGGCTGCGCGTTCACCGCGATCGGCGAGTTCACCGCCGGTGACGGGGTCCGCGTGACCCGTGACGGCACCCCGGTCGACGTCCCCGACCACGGCTTCCGGCACTTCGACTGATGGCCGGCAAGCCACCGAGGGTCGCCTTCGCGACGTTTGCGGCCGCGCCGGTGCACTGGCTTGCGCTCGGCTTCGGCAGTGGCCTCAGCCCGCGCGCGCCCGGGACCGCAGGGACGCTCGTGGCCTTCCCGCTGCACGCCTTGCTGCTGCTGCTGCCTTGGCCGGCGCACGCGGGGCTGGTGGCCGTTGCGTGCGTGGTCGGCATCTGGATCTGCGGCGAGAGCGCACGGCGCCTAGGCGTGCACGACCACCCGGCGATCGTCTGGGACGAAATCGCCGCATTCCTCGTCGTGCTGGCGCTGATACCGCAGTCGCCGGCGTGGTGGCTGGCCGCGTTCGTCGCGTTTCGGGTGTTCGACATACTCAAGCCCTGGCCGATACGCGAAGCCGATCACAGTCTGCATGGCGGGCTGGGCATTATGCTCGACGACATACTCGCGGCGTTCTATGCCCTGCTGCTGCTATGGGGGGCACGACTGCTGCTGGCCTGAAACCCGTAGACGATGGCGGAGAGACATGGGGCAGCCCCGCATAGCCGGCAATCCGATGGCGGGCGTCCCCGAGAAGATCGGCAAGTACGTCATCATCAACGAGGTCGGGCAGGGCAGTACCGGCCGAGTGTTCCTGTCGCACGACCCTTATTACGGGCGTGACGTAGCGATCAAGCTCTACAACGTCGAGACCGACCCCGACGACTCGCGCTCGCGCGTCACGCGCAAGATGTTCTTCAACGAGGCCCACATGGTGGGCAAGCTCCAGCACCCGAACATCCTGCCGATCTACGATGCCGGCGAGGAAAACGGCAAGTACTACATCGTCACCGAGCACGTGCACGGCGCGCGCACGCTGACCGCGTACTGCCGCCCCGACAACCTGCTTGCCGTTGACGACGTGGTGCAGATCATCTTCAAGTGCGCGAAGGCGCTCCACTATGCGCACCATCGCGGCGTGATCCACCGCGACATCAAGCCGAGCAACGTGATGCTCACGCTCGACAACGACGTGCGCATCATCGACTTCGGCATCGCGCTGGTGAAGGACTCCGATGTCTCGCGTATAGAGGGAATCGCCGGCTCGCCGAGCTACATGTCACCGGAGCAGATCCAGTCCGATGAACTCACCAGCCGTTCCGACCTCTATTCGCTGGGGGCGGTGATGTACGAGCTGCTGACCGGCTACCGGCCCTTCCGCGGCAGCAACCTCACCAAGCTGCTGCACCAGATCGTCTACGCGTCGCCGCCGCCGATCCACCGGCTGCGCGCCGAGATCTCCGAGGAACTCGAGGCGGTGGTGATGATGGCGCTGCAGAAGGAGCCCGGCAAACGCTACCCTGACGGCGCCGCGCTCGCCGGTGCACTCACGCGCGTCTACCAGCAGCTGCGTCGCCAGCGCGACACGCTCGATCGCCAGGAGCAGTTCGGGCTGATGCGCCGGCTGCGCTTCTTCCACGATTTCTCGCACGAGGAAATCTGGGAGATCCTGCGCGCGAGCGAATGGCAGACCTACGCCGACGGCGACGACATCGTCCGCGAGGGAGAGATGGACGAGCGCTTCTACATCATCATTTCGGGCCGCGCCGACGTCGTCGTAGGCGGACGCCGCGTCGGCGGGCTTGGCTCAGGCGACTGCTTTGGTGAAACGAGCTACGTGCGCGGCGCGGTTCGCACCGCGACGATCCGCGCGGCGACCGACGTGACGCTGATCCGTGTGAGTGCGACGCTGCTCGAGCAGGCCTCCACGGCCTGCCAGCTGCGCTTCAACAAGGTGTTCCTGCGCGCGCTGATCCAGCGCCTGCAGAGCGACGGCAAGTCCTCGACCTGAACCCGGCGCGCAGCCGGTGGATCAGTCGGCGTCCTTGTCGCGCGAAAGTTCCGCGAACGCCGAGTGGTTGTGGATGGACTCGAAGTTCTCGCAGCCGACGCGGTATGCCCTGATGCGTTCGTCTGCCTCCAGCGCGAGCGCGAGATCACGGATCATGTCCTCGACGAACCTGGGGTTGTCGTAGGCGCGCTCGGTGACGTATTTCTCGTCGGTGCGCTTGAGCACGCCGTAGACCTCCGATGACGCCGCCCCCTCGGCAATCTCGACCAGCTCCTCGAGCCAGATGATGTCCTCGACGCGCGCCTCCAGCGTGATCTCGGAGCGCTGGTTGTGGGCGCCGTAGTCCGACACCTCCTTCGAACACGGGCACAGGCTGGTGGCCGGTGCGCTGACGCGCAGCCACACCTCGTTGTGCCCGTCGCGGCGGCGGCCGATGAAGGCCGCCTCGTAGTCCATCAGGCTCTCGACGCCGGATACAGGTGCGCGCTTACGGCGAAACCACGGAAACTCGATGCGCAGCTCACCGTCGGCGTTGCCGAGCCGCTCGGTCATCGCCTCGAGGAGGTGATGGAAGCTGCGCACCGTGAGCGGCGCGTCGAGCTCGTTGGCAAGCTGCACGAAGCGCGACATGTGCGCGCCGCGCGCATCGTGCGGCAGCGCGACGCTCATCGTCAGCTGCGCGACCGTGGCCTGGTCGTGGCCCGAGCGGTCCTGGATGCGCACGGGGTGGCGCAGCCCGCGCACGCCGACGCGGTCGATGGGTACCCGACGCGGATCGGCGCGGCCCTGCACGTCTGCCGGCGTGTCCGTGCCGACAGCGAGTGTCCTGGTGTGTGTCATGGCGTCCCTGCACATGCCGGCAATGCCGGTTCAGATTGAATACTGTCCTCGATTATAGCGGTTGCGCGGCTTCAGAGCCCGGGCCTGGCCGACTGCCCTGCATGGCCGGTGGGCAGCCACTCGCGCACCCGCGCGAGCAGGCTCGCGTCGTCGAGGCCGGCGTCGGCGCGGTTGTCGCCCTGCGAGCCGTGCTCGATCACGCGGTCGGGGAGACCGATATTGAGCACCGGCAGCAGCACTCCGCGTGCCGCGAGCACCTCGTTGACGCCGCTGCCGGCCCCGCCGGCGACGACGTTTTCCTCCAGCGTCACGAATGCTTCGTGGGTCTCGGCCATCGACACGATCATCGCCTCGTCGAGCGGCTTGACGAAGCGCATGTTCACGACGCTCGCGTCGAGTTCGGCCGCGATGCGCTCGGCCGCCGGCACCATCGACCCGAACGCGAGGATGCACAGCCCCTTGCCCTGGCGACGCAGCTGCGCCTCGCCGACCGGCAGCGCCTGCATCGGGATCTCCGGCGTGACCCCCGGCCCGGAGCCGCGCGGGTAGCGCACCGCCGACGGGCCGTCGAGCGTGAGCCCGGTGTAGAGCATCTGCCGGCACTCGTCTTCGTCGGCCGGCGCCATGACGACCATGTTCGGCAGGCAGCGCAGGTAGCTCAGGTCGTATGCGCCCTGGTGGGTCGCGCCGTCACCGCCGACGAGCCCGGCGCGGTCTATCGCGAACAGCACCGGGAGGTTCTGTATCGCCACGTCATGGATGAGCTGGTCGTAGCCGCGCTGCAGGAAGGTCGAATAGATCGCGACCACCGGCCGCAGTCCGCCGCAGGCCATGCCCGCGGCCAGCGTGACCGCGTGCTGCTCGGCGATCGCGACGTCGAAGTAGCGGTCGGGGTAGCGGCGCTCGAATTCGACCATGCCGGAGCCTTCGCGCATCGCCGGCGTGATGCCCATCACGCGCGGGTCCTGCTCGGCGATGTCGCACAGGAACTGGCCGAAGATCTGCGAATAGGTCGGCGACTTGGGCTTGCCCTTGTTGATGCGCCCGGTGGCCGGATCGAACGGGCCGGGGCCGTGCCAGGTGATCGGGTCGCTCTCGGCGGGCTCGTAGCCCTTGCCCTTGCGCGTGACCACGTGCAGGAACTGCGGGCCGCGCAGGTCGCGCACGTTGCGCAGCGTCTTCACGAGGTTCGGCAGGTCGTGGCCGTCGACCGGCCCGAGGTAGTTCAGGCCCATCTCCTCGAACAGCGTGCCGGGCAGCACCATGCCCTTCATGTGCGCCTCGGAGCGGCGTGCGAGCTCCCACGCCGCGGGCATCAGCTCGAGCACCTTCTTGCTGCCCTCGCGCAGGTGGCTGTAGAGCTTGCCCGACAGGATACGGGCGAGGTAGTTGGACATCGCGCCGACGTTTTCCGAGATCGACATGTCGTTGTCGTTGAGGATCACGAGCATGTCGACGTCGAGGCTGCCGGCGTGGTTGAGCGCCTCGTAGGCCATGCCCGCGGTCAGCGCGCCGTCGCCGATCACCGCGACGCTGCGCTGGCTGATGCCCTGCGCGCGCGCCGCGAGCGCATACCCCAGCGCGGCGCTGATCGAGGTGCTGGAGTGGCCGACGCCGAAGGTGTCGTACTCGCTCTCGGCGCGCTTGGGGAACGGCGCGAGGCCATGGTGTTTCTTGATCGTGTGCAGGTGCTCGCGGCGCCCTGTCAGCACCTTGTGCGGATAGGCCTGGTGGCCGACGTCCCAGACGAGCTTGTCATGCGGCGTGTCGAGCACGTAGTGCAGCGCGAGCGTGAGTTCCACGGTGCCGAGCCCGGCGGCGAAATGCCCGCCCATCGTGCTCACCGTCTGGATCAGGAACTCGCGCAGCTCCGCGGCGAGCGCGGGCAGCTCGTCCTCGGGGGTACGGCGCAGCGCGGCGGGGGACTCGACCGCCTTGAGCAGTGGAAACTGGTTCAGATCGATCATCCGGGCCCCGATGTTCACGCGTCGGCGATGATTATCGGCCAGTCGGCACGCCCAAGTCCAAGCGTGCCGCGTGGCGGTGCGCTCAGTGCGCGCGTTCCACGACGAATCCGGCGACCGCAGCCAGGGCGGCGGCGGCGGCGCCGAGTGGCGCGAGCGCGTCGCGCGCGGCCTCGGCGGTGCGTCGCGCCTCGCGGCGGGCGCCGTCCAGGCCGAGCAGCGCGGGGTAGGTGGCCTTGTCGCGTTCGGCGTCGGCGCCCTGCTGCTTGCCCATCAGCGCGCTGTCGCCGATGACGTCAAGAATGTCGTCCTGGATCTGGAACGCGAGCCCGATGTGGCGGGCATAGCTGTCCAGTGCGCGGTGGCGATCCGGGTCGAGCCCGGCCACCGCGGCGGCCGGCATCATCACGCTCGCGTGGATCAGCGCGCCGGTCTTGCGGCGGTGAATCGCCTCGAGCGCCGCCGACGACGGCGTGCGGCCCTGTGCCTCGAGGTCCATCGCCTGGCCACCCGCCATGCCCGCCGGACCGCTGGCGCGCGCGAGCAGCCGGATCATCTCGACGCGCGCGGCGGCGTCGGTGTCCATCGTCGCATCCTCGGCGAGCACCTGGAAGGCGAGCACCTGCAGCGAATCGCCGGCCAGTATCGCGGTCGCCTCGTCGAATGCGCGGTGGCAGGTCGGACGCCCGCGCCGCAGGTCGTCGTCATCCATCGCCGGGAGATCGTCGTGGATCAGCGAGTACGCGTGGATCATCTCCAGCGCGCACGCCGGGCCGTCGAGTCGGCTGTCGTCGATCCCGAGCGCGCGCCCGGTGTAGTAGCACAGCAGCGGGCGCAGCCGCTTGCCCTCGCTCAGCACGCTGTAGCGCATCGCTTCGAGCAGCCGCGGCGGCCAGGCGTCGTCGGGTGTCAGCCAGCGGTCCAGCGCCGCACCAACGCGCGTGCGGCAGGCGTCGGCGTCGGGCAGCGTGGCATTCACTCAGTCGTCCTCCAGCGGCACCGGCTCGCCGTCCGGTCCGGCCTCGCGCAGCAGGATCTCGACTTTCTGCTCGGCCGCGCGCAGCGCCGTCTGGCATTCCCGCGTGAGCTTCACGCCACGCTCGAACGCGGCGAGCGCCTCCTCGAGCGGCAGGTCGCCCTGCTCGAGACGCTCCACGAGCTGTTCGAGCTGCTCGAGCGAGCGCTCGAAATCGACGGCTGCCGCGCCTTCGGTGGCTGCGGGTTTTGCGGTCTGGCCCTTGCGGGACTTGGGGTCGCTCACGCTGTGCTCCGGCGGGGTCCGAGTGACGGCAGCGACGCTACACAGGCGCCCCGTGGTGGTCAACGTCCGGGCCGGCGGCGTCGAGTTGACAGGCTTCGGGGTGCAGCCTACATTTAAACAGATTAGACTGAGTCTAATACCCGTGCACTTGGATATGTACAAGACTCCCACATCACATGGACCCAGACACGTCTTCAGGAGGACGACATGGAACTGAAGGGCAGCAAGACCGAAGATAACCTCAAGGAGGCCTTCGCCGGCGAATCGCAGGCCAACCGCCGTTACCTCTACTTCGCGGCCAAGGCCGACGTCGAAGGCTACAACGACGTCTCGGCGGTGTTCCGGTCGACCGCCGAGGGTGAAACCGGCCACGCGCACGGCCATCTCGAGTACCTCGAGGGCGTGGGTGACCCGGCCACGGGCCTGCCGATCGGCAGCACCAGCGACAACCTCAAGGCCGCCGTCGCCGGCGAGACGCACGAGTACACCGACATGTACCCGGGCATGGCGAAGACCGCGCGTGACGAGGGCTTCGACGAGATCGCCGACTGGTTCGAGACGCTCGCCAAGGCCGAGCGCTCGCACGCCAACCGCTTCCAGAAGGCGCTCGACCAGCTCGACGGCTGATCGCGGCGCTGCCGCCGGGCCCACGGACGGGTCCGTCGGCAAGCGGTCGCCACGGGGCGGGCCCGCCCGCCCCGTGTGCTTCTCTACTCTGGCAACAACAAGGCCACGGCCATGACCGATACCCCCCAGAGCCCACGTGAAGGCAGCCTGGACGCACCGACGCGTCATCCGCTGGACTGGAAGAACCCGGAGTTTACAGACGAGAAGTCGCTGTTCGAGGAGCTCGAACGCGTGTTCGACGTCTGCCACGGCTGTCGCCGCTGCTTCAACCTGTGCAACGCGTTCCCGACACTGTTCGACGGCGTCGACGAATCCGAAACGATGGAAGTCGACAGTCTGCCGCGCAAGGTGTACTGGGAGGTCGTCGACCACTGCTACCTGTGCGACATGTGCTACATGTCCAAGTGCCCGTACGTGCCGCCGCACCCGTTCAACATCGACTTCCCGCACCTGATGCTGCGCGCCAAGCACAGGAAATTCCGCGACGGGAAGGTCAGCACGCGTGACAAGGTGCTGTCCTCGACCGACCGCGTTGGCAGTCTTGCGGGCATCCCGGTGGTGGCGCAGGTGGTCAATGCCGCCAACCGCAACCGCACCGCGCGCAAGGTGCTCGCCGGCACGCTCGGCGTGCACGAGGACGCGCCGGTGCCCGCCTACCACAGCCGCCCGGCACGCAAGCGCCTCGCCGACCGGCTGCACACCGACGGCGCCGACGCGACCGAAGCCGAGGGTACCCGTGGCCGCGTGGTGCTGTTCACGACCTGCTACGGCAACCGCAACCTGCCGCAGATGGTCGAGGACCTCGTCGCCGTCTACGAACACAACGACATCCCGGTGAAACTCGCCGGCACCGAGCAGTGCTGCGGCATGCCTAAGCTCGAACTCGGCGACCTCGACGCCGTCGAGCGCGCGAAGAACGTCAACGTGCCGGAGCTCGCGAAGCTCGTGGAAGCCGGCTGGGACATCGTCTCGCCGGTGCCTTCCTGCACGCTGATGTTCAAGCAGGAGCTGCCGCTGCTGTTCCCCGACGACGCGCAGGTGAAACAGGTTGCCGCGGCGATGCACGACCCGTTCCATTACCTGCAGATCCGCAGCCGCGCGGGACTGCTGAAGACCGAATTCCCGCAGTCGCTCGGCAAGGTGTCCTACCAGGTGCCGTGCCACCTGCGCGTGCAGAACATCGGGCTCAAGACCCGCGACGTGCTGAACATGGTCCCCGGTACCGAGGTCGAGGCGATAGAGCGCTGTTCAGGTCATGACGGCACCTACGCGGTGAAGAAGGAGTTCCACGAGGTCTCGCGCAAGATCGCCCAGCCGGTCGTGCGCCGCGCCGAGCAGGCAGACGCCGACCACTTCACCAGTGACTGCCCGATGGCGGCCGAACAGATCGCCAACATCTCGGGCAAGGTCGAAGCCACCCATCCGATGAGCCTGCTGCGCCGGGCCTATGGCATCTGAGCGCCATGCAGGCGGGCAAAGGACGATGACATGCAGAAGCTGAGCAGAAAGGATCTCTACTCGCTCGAGGAATATGCGGGAATCCGCAACGATTTCCGGGCTAAAGTGATGGCGCACAAGAAAAACCGCCAGCTCCCGGTGGGGCCGAACGCGACGCTGTATTTCGAGGACCGCCTCACGCTGCAGTACCAGGTCCAGGAAATGCTGCGCATAGAAAAGGTGTTCGAGGCCGAGGGCATCGAGGACGAACTCGGCGCCTACAACCCGCTGATCCCCGACGGCAGCAACCTCAAGGCGACCTTCATGGTCGAGTTCCCGGACGCCGACGAGCGGCGCCAGTGGCTCGCGAAGCTGGTCGGCATTGAGCACGTCACGTGGCTCAAGGTCGACGGCCACGAGCGCGTGACGCCGATCTGCAACGAGGACCTCGACCGCACCACTGAAGACAAGACCTCGTCGGTGCACTTCATGCGCTTCGAGTTCACGCCGGAAATGGTCGCAGACCTCAAGGCCGGCAAGGCGCTGCACGCCGGTATAGACCACGAGCACTATCGCCACGAGGTCAGCCCGGTGCCCGATCAGGTAGCGCGCGCGCTGGTCGCGGACTTCGACTGAGCCGCGCCGTCGCCCCTTCGTCGCCCTTGGGCAGCGACGCTGTACAATGCCGCCCGCATGCCCGCGGGCGGCATTTTCGTTTGTGCGGTCCTGACCGCCTGACCCGGCAACGCCTGCGGGGCCCGCCGCCCCGCGACGACACGTGAACATGAGCAGCACCTACACCGCTTCAGATATCGAGGTTCTCAGTGGCCTGGACCCGGTCCGCCGGCGCCCCGGCATGTACACCGACACCGCGCGCCCGAACCACCTCGCGCACGAGGTCATCGACAACAGCGTCGACGAGGTGCTGGCCGGTCATGGCAGGAAGCTCACGGTGACGCTGCACGCCGACGGCTCGCTGTCAGTAGAAGACGATGGCCGCGGCATGCCGGTCGATGAACACCCGGTCGAGAAGATGCCCGGCGTCGAGCTGATCCTCACGCGGCTGCACGCCGGCGGCAAGTTCTCGGGTCGCAACTACGCGTTCGCGGGCGGCCTGCACGGCGTCGGCGTATCGGTCGTGAACGCGCTGTCGAAGAAACTCGAGGTGCGCATCCGCCGCGGCGGAGCCGAGTACGCGATGAGCTTTCGCGGCGGCGACACGCATGAACCGCTCGCCGAGGTCGGCCGCGTAGGCCGCGCGAATACCGGGACGTACCTGCGCTTCTGGCCCGACGGTCAGTACTTCGACTCGTTGCAGTTCTCGGTGCCGCGGCTCAAGCACCTGCTGCGCGCGAAGGCGGTGCTGTGCCCCGGGCTCAACGTGCGCTTCACGCAGGAGAAGAGCGGCGAGACCGACGAGTGGTGCTACCAGGGCGGGCTGTCGGAGTACCTGCTCGAGGCCGTCGGTGATGGCCTGCGCCTGCCCGACGAACCGCTCGACGGCAGCCTCGACGCGACCCGCGAGTCGGTGGAGTGGGCGCTGCTGTGGCGTGCCGACGGCGGCGAGGCGGTCGCCGAGAGCTACGTGAACCTGATCCCGACCGCGCAGGGCGGCACCCACGTCAACGGCCTGCGCAGCGGCCTCACCGAGGCGCTGCGCGAGTTCTGCGACTTCCGCGGGCTGCTGCCGCGCGGCCTGCGTCTCGCGCCGGAGGATGTCTGGGAACAGGTCGCGTACGTGCTGTCGGTGAAGCTGCAGGATCCGCAGTTCGCCGGCCAGACCAAGGAACGACTGAGCTCGCGCGAAGCTGCCGGCTTCGTCTCGTCGGTGGTCAAGGACCACTTCGCGCTGTGGCTGAACCAGCATCCCGAGGCCGGCGAGCAGATCGCCGAGCTTGCGATTGGCAATGCGCAGCGGCGCGTGCGCGCGGCGAAACAGGTCACGCGCAAGCGCGTCGTCAGCGGGCCGGCGCTACCCGGCAAGCTCGCCGACTGCACGAGCCAGGACCCCGCACGCGGCGAGCTGTTCCTCGTCGAGGGTGATTCTGCGGGCGGTTCGGCGCGTCAGGCACGCGAGCGTGAATTCCAGGCGGTGATGCCGCTGCGCGGCAAGATCCTCAACACCTGGGAAGTGGCTTCCGGCGAAATTCTCGCGTCCCAGGAAGTGCATAACATCAGCGTCGCACTCGGCGTGGACCCGGCAAGCGACGACCTCTCGGGCCTGCGCTATCACAAGATCTGCGTACTTGCAGACGCCGACTCCGACGGCCTGCACATCGCCACGCTGCTGTGCGCGCTGTTCGTGCGCCACTACCGGCCGCTGGTCTCGGCCGGCCACGTGTACATGGCGATGCCGCCGCTGTATCGCATCGATGTCGGCAAGGAGGTGCACTATGCACTCGATGAACAGGAGCGCCAGATCATCCTCGACCGCATCGAGGCCGAGGGTCGCCGCGGCCAGATTGCGGTCACGCGCTTCAAGGGGCTCGGCGAAATGAGCCCGGCACAGCTTCGCGAGACGACGATGGCGCCGGACACGCGCCGGCTGGTGCAGCTCACGCTCGCCGAAGATGACGATACCGACGCGATCATGGACATGCTGCTGTCGAAGAAACGCGCCGCCGACCGGCGTGACTGGCTGCAGCGCAAAGGCAACCTCGCCGACATCGAGGTCTGAACATGGAAAACCGGCAACTCGAATTCGACGCCGCCGAGAAGGTGCCGCTCGGCACGTTCTCGGAGAAGGCCTACCTCGACTACTCGATGTACGTGATCCTCGACCGCGCGTTGCCGCACGTCGGGGACGGTCTCAAGCCCGTGCAGCGGCGCATCGTCTACGCGATGCGCGAGCTCGGGCTTTCGGCGCAGTCGAAACCGAAGAAATCCGCGCGCACCGTCGGCGACGTGATCGGCAAGTACCATCCGCACGGCGACAGCGCGTGCTACGAGGCGATGGTGCACATGGCGCAGCCGTTCACGTACCGCTATCCGCTGATCGACGGGCAGGGCAACTGGGGCAGCCAGGACGACCCGAAGTCGTTCGCCGCGATGCGCTACACCGAGGCCAAGCTCACACCGTACGCGCAGGTGCTGCTGTCGGAGCTCGGCCAGGGCACCGTCGAGTGGGTCGCGAACTTCGACGGCACCATGGAGGAGCCGGCGCGGCTGCCGGCACGGCTTCCGAACCTGCTGCTCAACGGTGCAAGCGGTATCGCCGTCGGCATGTCCACCGACATCCCGTCGCACAACCTCGGCGAGGTCGTCGCCGCACTCGTGCGGCTGCTCGAGGCGCCGAAGAGCAGCATCGACGACCTGCTCGAGCACGTGCAGGGCCCCGACTTCGCCACCGGCGGCGAGATCGTGTCGCCGCGCGAGGACATCCGGCGCATCTACCACACCGGTAACGGCACGCTGCGCGTGCGCGCACGCTGGGAACGCGAGAACGGCGACATCATCATCACCGAACTCCCGTGGCAGGTGTCGAGCAACCGCGTCCTCGAGCAGATTGCCGCGCAGATGCGCGCAAAGAAGCTGCCGCTGGTGCAGGACCTGCGCGACGAGTCCGACCACGAGAGCCCGACGCGGCTGGTGATCACGCCGCGTTCGAACCGCGTCGACGCCGAAGAACTGATGAACCACCTGTTCGCGACCACCGACCTCGAGAAGACGGTGCGCGTGAATCTCAACGTGATCGCGCTCGACGGGCGTCCGGCGGTGCTCGACCTGAAGACGCTGCTCGAGCAGTGGCTGCAGTACCGCCACGACACGGTGGTGCGCAGGCTCGAGCATCGGCTGGGCCGCGTCGAGGACCGCCTGCACGTGCTCGAGGGCCTGCTCACCGCGTACCTGAACATCGACGAGGTCATCGCGATCATCCGCAACGAGGACGAACCCAAGGCGGCATTGATCGCGCGCTTCGACCTCAGCGACCGCCAGGCCGAGGCGATCCTCGAACTGCGGCTGCGCCACCTCGCGAAGCTCGAGGAGATGAAGATCCGCGGCGAGCAGGACGAGCTCGCCGCCGAGCGCAAGCGCCTCGCGCAGCTGCTCGGCAGCAAGCGCCGGCTGCGCACGCTGATCCGCGACGAGCTGCTCGCAGACGCCGAGAAGTTCGGCGACGCGCGCCGCACCGGCCTGGTCGAGCGCGAGGCCGCGCAGGCGCTTGACGAAACCGAGCTGGTCGCCGCCGAACCCGTCACGGTGGTGCTCTCCGATCGTGGCTGGGCACGCGCGGCGCGCGGACACGACGTCGACCCCGTATCGCTGAACTACCGCAGCGGCGACGGCTTCCTCGCCGCCGCGCGCGGGCGCAGCAACCAGCTTGCTGTGTTTCTCGACAGCACCGGGCGCGCGTACAGCGTCCCGGCGCACCGGCTGCCGTCGGCGCGCGGGCAGGGCGAGCCGCTGTCGGGTCGATTCAACCCGCCGGACGGCGCCAGCTTCCGCGGCGTACTCACCGGTGAGCC
>PWYM01000116.1 GCA_003567855.1 Gammaproteobacteria bacterium
ACCCCGGCGCCGGCGAAGAAGTCGATGAACTCGCGGCCTTCATGGTCGATCAGCCGCGCCTCGCGGGCATGGGTGAAAATCGTCGGGAACGAGCGGCAGTAACCGCGCACTTCCGATTCGAGGCGTTCGAAAATCTGCATGTCCATGTCAGGCCTTCCTTACTGCTTTTTCAATGGTCCAATTCGGAACAGGTCCTCGGGCTCGTGTGACTTCGGAAACATCTCCGCGGTCATGAACCCGATTTCCCGGCATTCGGTGTCGTATTCGCGAGCCATCGAGCGGAAAAGTTTCCGCGACGGCTCGTTGTCGGGCGTGACGGTGGCTTCGAGCCAGGCCACGCCCAGTTCGTCGAGCAGCGCGCGGATCATGCGCTGCGCGAGGCGCTGGCGGCGTGCCCAGGGGGCCACGCCGACCTGCCAGACGAACATCGCATCGGGGCGCGCCGGCGGGCGATAGCCGAGCACGAAGCCGGCCATGCGGCCGTCGACTTCGGCCACGATGCAGGTGTCGGTGAAGTCGAGGCAGAACAGCACGTAGAAGTACGCGGTGTTCTGCTCGAGCCCGCCCATCTCGCCGATCAGCGACCACATGCGGGCGCCGTCTTCGGGCGTGGGTGCACGGAAGCGGATGTCGAGGTCGGTGGTGCGACTGGTGGCGTTTTCGGCCATCAGGTGTCTCCGTGGCTAAGCGTGGCCCCGTTCAGGGGTCGATGGCGTTGAGCGGCGTGTGTGTCGAGCTGCCGTCGCTGAGTTCGAGCTGGTCGACGAGCTCGGCGAGGTGCTCGGCGAGGGCGCCAAGCCGGTCATCCTGGAGGCGTGCCAGGGCATGGACCAGCGCGCCCTGCGGTGGCTGGGGTGCCGTACCCAGCAGCCGCAGACCGGCCTCGGTCGCGTAGAGCTGCACGACCCGCTGGTCGCGGCCCTCGCGCTCGCGGCGGAGCAGCCCCTTGCGCTCGATCTTGTCAAGCAGGTTGCTCGCCGTGGCCGGCTTGATCGACAGCCGGCGCGAGACGTCCGACACGCTCATGCCGGGTTGAGTGGCGACCTCCGACAGCGCCCAGAGCTGCGCCGCGCTCAGGCCGCACTGGCGCTCGACCCAGCTCGAGTGCGCCTGGATCGCCCGCACGACAACCCGGAAGTGGCGCACCGCGTCCATCACGCGCGCATCACGACCGTTGGCGTATTCCGGTGCTGGCGGTGCATGGGCGGCTTCAGTCATGCAGCTAATAATATCGCGCCGAAAGTTTAGGTGCAAATGTAGTTCCTTTCGGGGTCGGACCGTAACTCCACGTGCGGATCGAAAGTTAACTAATACAATCATGCACTTGGCGCGGTCCGACCCGAAG
Organism: Gammaproteobacteria bacterium; assembly: GCA_003567855.1. GTDB lineage: Bacteria > Pseudomonadota > Gammaproteobacteria > Steroidobacterales > PWYM01 > PWYM01. The sequence goes on from PWYM01000116.1 coordinate 1,346, forward strand.
GGCGTTCGAAAACCCTTCAATCCGGGGGGTGAATGGTTATAGAATTTCGGGCTTTCGTGTTGCGGCAGGGCAACAGTATTGCGGGCGGGCAGGGCGGCCCGTGATCACGTTGGCGAGAGGGACCTTGGCATGTTGCAGCGCTCAGGGAGGCGGTCATGAGCCGGTACGTCGTCAGCATGACGCTCGTACTCGTCGTGCTGTGGCTGCTGTTCTCGGGGATGTGGACGCACCCGGTGATCCTGCCGCTGGGCGCGGCCTCGGTCGCGCTGACCGTGTATCTCTCCCCCCGCCTCGGTCTGCTGGACCGCGACAGCGACCCGGTGCACATGATCGGCCCGGCCCTGAAGTACTGGCCGTGGCTGCTCTGGCAGATCGTGCGTGCCAACCTCGAGGTCGCTCGCCGGATCATCGCAGGTCCCGGGTCGATCTCGCCGCGCATCGCGCGTATCGACACGCCGCACACCTCGGATATCGGCCGTTCGATCTACGCGAACTCGATCACGCTGACCCCGGGCACCGTGACCATCCAGGTCCGCGATGACCATATCGAGTATTACGCGCTGACCGGCGAGCTCGTTGAGGAACTGGAAGCCGGCGAAATGGCGCAGCGCTCCCGGCAGTTCGGAGACGCACTGTGATGTTCTTCGTCGTGGCCGTTGCGATCCTGGTGACCCTTGCGTTCGCGCTCGTGCGCGCGTTCGCCGGCCCGACGATCCACGACCGCATCCTCGCGTTGAACGTGGTCGGCACCAAGACCGTGCTGATGATCGCCGTCGTCGGCTTCATCGTCGGGCGCCCCGAGTTCGTCGACATTGCGATCGTCTACGCGCTCCTGAACTACATCGGGATCATCGCGGTGCTGCGCGTGTTCGAGGGTCATGGGCTGTCGGCACCGCCCGCCGAGGCCGAAGCGGGCAAGAAGGAGCGTGGCCGATGACGATCGTCCTCGACATCCTCAGCTGGATCCTGCTCGCGGGCGGGTCCGCGCTGCTGCTGATCGGCGGCATCGGGCTGATGCGAATGCCCGATTTCTACTCGCGCATCCAGGCGGCAGGGCTGACCGACACGCTGTGCTCGATCATGATCCTCCTCGGCCTGACGCTGCAGGCGGACAGCATCCCGCTTGCCGCCAAGTTGCTGTTTACGCTGCTCTTCCTGATGTTCACCGGGCCTACCGCGGCACACGCGATGGCCAAGAACGCACACCACGACGGCCTTGAGCCGTGGCAGTCGGACGCCGGAGGTGGGTCATCGAAGCGCTGATCGACATCGTCCTGCTGACGCTGCTCGCCACCGTGGGCATCGGCATCGTCGTGATCCGCAACCTGCTTGCGGTCACGATGCTGAGCGGCATCTACAGCCTCATCGTCGCGGTGCTCTTCGTGCTGATGGATGCCGTCGACGTCGCGCTGACCGAGGCCGCCGTCGGCGCCGGCATCATGGTGATCCTGATGCTCGGCACCATCGCGCTGACCACGCGCGAGGAGCGCGTGCACGGCACCGGTCACAACCTGCTCGCGTTCGTAGTCGTACTGATCACCGGCGCCGCACTGATCTACGCGACGCTCGACATGCCAGGTTTCGGTGACCCGGAGGCGCCGGCCCACACCCATCTTTCGCCCCGCTTCACACAGGATTCACCCGAGGAAATCGGCATTCCGAACATGGTGACCTCAGTGCTTGCCAGCTACCGTGGCATCGATACGCTCGGCGAGGTGATCGTCATCTTCGCGGCGGCGGTCGGCGTGCTGCTCGTGCTCGGCGGCGGCGCGGTGCGCCGGCGGCGCCCGCCCACGGACGCCGATGATCCGGCCGGGGAGGGTCGTCGATGAACCAGTACATCGTGTTGCGGGTCGTCAGCCGCCTGTTGATCCCGGTGATCCTGATCTTCGCGCTCTACGTGCAGTTCCACGGCGAGTACAGCCCCGGCGGCGGCTTCCAGGCCGGCATCATGTTCACCGCCGCATTCGTCGTTTATTCGCTGCTCTTCGGACTCGAAGAGGTGCAGCGCGCTTTCCCACCCGTGGCGGCGCACGTGCTGTCCGCCGGTGGTGCACTCCTGTACATCGCAGTGGGCTACGCGACCATGCTGCTCGGCGGCAACTTCCTCGAGTACAAGGTGTTGCTGCCCAACGATCAGGCCGGTGAGACATTCGGCATCATCGTGATCGAACTCGGCGTCGGCATCACCGTCGCCGCGGTCGCGCTCAGCCTCTACTACTCCTTCGCCGGCCGTTTCGTCGACCGGGAGGCGGGTGACTGATGGAGTGGCTCGGGCTATATAACTACTGGGTCGTCGTGGTGCTGATGATGGTGGGGTTCTACATCGTCATCGCCCAGGGCAACCTGTTCAAGAAACTCGTCGGTCTGAACATCTTCCAGACCTCGGTATTTATCTTCTTCATCAGCCTCGCGTACCTCGAGGGTGGCACCGCGCCGGTCGCCGTCGAGGGCGTGACCGAGTATTCGAACCCGCTGCCCCACGTGCTGATACTCACCGCGATCGTCGTCGGCGTCGCGCTGACCGCGATGGGGCTTGCGCTCGTCGTGCGTATCCACGAAGCCTACGGCACGATCG
>PWYM01000120.1 GCA_003567855.1 Gammaproteobacteria bacterium
ACGAGACGCGGGTGTTCCGGATCGAGATCGTGGCGCTGTCAGGGAAGGCGAGGAGGCAGTAGCGATGGGACGTCTTCGTGTCACGTTCGTGTTGGCGGCGGTCGCCGCCGCGCTGATGGCGGCACAGTCCGCGACCGGCATGCTCTTCATCGACCTGTACCGCGACGATGGCTTCGCGCTCGACGCCTGGCGCGTGAACGATCCCGTGACGCTGTTCGTCGCCGTGCCGCTGGCGTTCGCGTCGCTCGTGCTGGCGTGGGGGGGTTCGCGGCGGGCGCTGCTGGTGCTGCTGGGGACGATGCAGTACGCGCTGTACAACTACGCCTTCTATCTCTTCGGGGCGGAGCTGAACGTGCACTTCCTGCTGTACGTCGCGGCGTTCGTCGCCTCCGGGCTGGCGCTGATCGCGGGGCTCGTGGCGCTGGACGTTCTTGCGATCGGCCGCGCGCTCTCGCCGCGGTTGCCGGTGCGGCCGCTGGCGGTCTACATGATCTTCTGGGCGGCCGTGCTGGGCGTGGCGTGGGTCGCGCAGGCGCTGGCGTTCGCCATCACCGGTCAGGAGCCGGAGTTGGGTGCGGAGGCGTTCCGGCTCATCGCCGCGCTCGACCTGTCGCTGGTGGTGACGCCGGTCGCGATCGGCGCGGCCTGGCTGTGGGTGCGCCGGGCGTGGGGGTACGTGATCGCTGTCGTGCTGCACGTCAAGGGCGTCGTCTACGCTCTGCTGATCGCGATCGGCTCGCTGCTGGCCGGCCCCGTGGCGCAGGGGGGCGGCGATGGGCTGCTCGGGCTGTGGGCGGTGTTCGTGGTGGGGTCGCTGGTGTCGCTCGTGGTGCTGTTGGCGAACCTGCGGACAGCGGAGGGCTGAGCGTGGCGGGCGAGGGTCGTGAGGCGAAACGATCTGGGATCACGCGCCGATCGCTCATCGAAGCCTGGGGTGCAGAGATGCTCGAGGGGCGAGTATCGCAGAGGGGCGAGCGGGAGGGGTCCGATGAACACCCTACGAGTTGATGAAGGCTTCGTCCCGTTCCCCGTCGCGGATGGCGACGAGTCGTTCGCGAACGGAGTCTTCGAGTTCAACATCACCAGGATCCGCGCGCACGTCGAGCCCGATCCCGCGGACGTCGCCCTCGTGCAGGTGGAAGTGAGCAGCTTCCCACGCTGGGATCGGCCGCTCGATGACGCCCACGTCGCGTCGGCCGACCTCTCTCGCCCCGTTGTGCTCGCAGAGATCTCGCCAGGAAGGTTCAATCTGATCGACGGACACCACCGCTTGGAGAAGGCTCGCCGCAACGGCGTCGGCACGCTCCAGGCCTACCAGCTGACCGCTGTCCAGCACGTGCGTTTCTTGACCAGCAGGCGTGCGTACCTGGCGTACGTCGAGTACTGGAACGGCAAAGTGGAGGAGCGCTCTCAGGCAGCGAGCGACGGGCCGAGCGCCCGGACGACGCGCTCGTTTCCTACCCCTACCTGAACTCGGCCGGCAAGAGGCCCTTGCGCTCCTCGTCGGGCGTTTTCGGGCCTTCGCTGGCGCGGACGTGGAGCGACGCCCGTGTGCACGACTGCGCCTCGCGGCCTAGGCCTGATCGCCGCCCCCGCTCTCGTTCGCGACCTCGGCTGCCGCGATCGCGTCCGAGCCTTCGAGGGCCGCGTCTTCCGCTACCGCGTCTGCGTCCTCGAGGGCCGCCTCGGCCGCGACCGCGACGGCGCGGTACAGCGGCCCCAAGTACTGCAGGAGGTCTTCGTCGAGGGCAGCGAAGGGACCAAGACGGCGCAGCAGAGAGAGGTCCGGTCGCTCGGTCGGAGCGTCGATCCCGGGCACCTCCTCGGCCGTCGTCCAGAAGCCTTCGAGGCCGATGGGAACCCTGGCCGGCACGGCGCCTTCGGCGCTCGTGGAGCTCGTGGCGGCCGTGGCTTCGACAGCGCCATCGGCCGCGCCACCGCCCGCTTCATCCGCCCCTCCCGCGCCGCCCGGGCGCTGCTGCAGGCTCGCGAGGATCTCGTCCTGGTCGCGACCGCGGAGACGGAAGAGCAGGAAGGGATCCTCGTCGAACTGCTCGCCGAGAAGGTAGCAGGTGGCGGCGACGTGCTTGCACACCGTCACCCAGTCGGGGCACGTGCAGGCGAGGTGCAGGTGGCTGGGCGCGGTCGGGAAGAGCGACGTCCTGGCCTTGGCGAAGACCTCGTCGATGTCGCGCGGCATCTCGCCGGCCAGCAGCGCCGCGGCGAGGTCCGCTCTGCGTGCGAGGGCGGCGTACACCCGCTTCCAGGCGGCGTCGGAGAGGGGGGCGAGGCCGACGGTGACGCGGTAGGGCGTCGGCCGCGAGCCCTGCACCTGCGCCACCACGACACCCGCCTCCTCGTGCAGCGACAGCACCTGGCCCGCCCGGGCGTAGCGCCGGCCGCGACCGAGGCGCCCCGTGTCCATCAACCGCTCCAGCGCGCTGATCCAGCGCTCGGCCCACCAGCTCTCCACGAAGGCGCCGCGCCGGCGGCGAGTCGCAACACCCTGGTCGGTGGCAATGGGGCGAGACGGCTTGGGGAACCGGCGCCTCATGCGAGCGCCCCCTGCCGCAGCGTCACCAGATCGCGCAGCGCGCGGCTGTCGAGATCGGCGAGCGCCCGTTCACCGCTGGCGATGACCTCGCCGGCGAGCGCGCGCTTGTCTTCGATCATCTGGGCGATGCGCTCCTCGAGCGTGCCGACGGTGACGAAGGTGTGTACCTGAACGCCCTTGCGTTGGCCGATGCGGTAGGCGCGATCGGTGGCCTGGTCCTCCACCGCTGGGTTCCACCAGCGATCGAAGTGGAAGACGTGCGATGCGCGCGTGAGGTTGAGGCCGGTGCCGCCCGCCTTGAGCGACAGCAGGAACACCGGCGGCCCGTCGTCGGCCTGGAAGGCGTGCACCAGGTCCGCGCGCCGCGCGGCGGGCACGCCGCCGTGCAGGAAGGGCACGTGGGTTCCGAAGCGCGCGGCCAGGTGCGCGGCGAGTAGATCGCCCATCTGGCGGTACTGGGTGAACACCAGCGCGGCGTCGCCGGCGGCCAGCGCCTCGTCGAGCAAGGCGCACAGGCGCGCGAGCTTGGGGCTGCGGCGTTCGGCGTCCACCAACGCGCTCGAGTTCCTCGGCGCGCCAGCGGCCGTGGGCCGTTCGCCGAGCGCTTGGGCGGGATGGTTGCAGACCTGCTTCAGGCGCGTCAGCATCTTCAGCACCAGGCCCTTGCGCTCGATGCCTTCGGACCCGTCGACCGCGCGCAGGGACTCGTCGACCACGCTCTGGTAGAGGCTCGCCTGCTCCTCGGAGAGCTGCACCCAGGCGCGCTGGACGACCTTGTCGGGGAGGTCGCGGATGACGCTGCGGTCGCCCTTGAGGCGCCTGAGTACCAGCGGACGCACCAGACGGCGCAGGGTGGCGGCCTTGTGCGCATCGCCGTCGCGCTCGATCGGCAGGGCCAGCCGTTCGCGGAACGCGCGTCGGGCTCCGAGGTAGCCGGGGTTGAGGAACTCGACGATCGACCAGAGCTCGTCGAGGCGGTTCTCGATCGGGGTGCCGGTGAGCGTCAGCCGCACCTGCGCGCGTAGCTGCCGCGCAGCGCGCGCTTGGGCGGTCGCGGGGTTCTTGATCTGCTGCGCCTCGTCGAGTACCAGTGCGTGCCAGTCGATGCCCTGCAGCGCCTCGACGTCGCTGCGCAGGAGCGGGTAGCTGATCAGGACCAGGTCGGCGTCCGCCAGCGCTCCGGCGAGGTCGGTGCCGCGAGGTCGGTCCGCGCCGTGGTGCACGAGCGTGCGCAGCTCGGGCGCGAAGCGGGCCGCCTCGTCGTGCCAGTTGCGCACGACCGAGGTCGGGCACACGATCAGCGATGGTGAGCGCGCGCGGCCGGAGGCGCGCTCGTGCAGCAGGAACGCGAGCGTCTGCACGG
>PWYM01000005.1 GCA_003567855.1 Gammaproteobacteria bacterium
TAAACATGGCTGACGTTTCCATGCGCCAGATGCTGGAGGCGGGCGTGCATTTCGGACACCAGACGAGGTACTGGAATCCGCAGATGTCGCCCTTCATCTTCGGCGAGCGCAACAAGATCCACATCATCAACCTTGAGCGCTCGCTGCCGCTGTACCGCGAGGCGCTCAACTACGTGAGCAAGCTTGCGGCCGAGGGCGGCTCGCTGCTGTTCGTCGGCACCAAGCGTTCGGCACGCGACGCGGTGAAGGCCGAGGCCGAGCGCTGCGGCATGCCGTTCGTCACGCACCGCTGGCTCGGCGGCATGCTCACCAACTTCAAGACCATCCGCCACTCGATCAAGCGGTTGCAGAACCTCGAGGTCATGGCCGAGGACGGCACCTTCGATCGCCTGACGAAGAAAGAGGTGCTCGGTCTGCGCCGCGAAATGGCCAAGCTCGAGCGCAGCCTAGGCGGCATCAAGGAGATGACTTCGCTGCCCGATGCGCTGTTCATCATCGATGTCGGTCACGAGGAAATCGCGATCCACGAGGCGCGGAAGCTCGACATCCCGGTCATTGCCGTCGTGGACACGAACTGCTCGCCGAAGGGCGTCGACTACGTGATCCCCGGCAACGACGATGCGATGCGCGCGATTCAGCTCTACGCCAGGGGCGTGTCCGACGCCGTGCTCGACGGTCGGGCGACGGTCCCGGAGGCCGCCACCGGCACCGACGACTTCGTCGAGCTCGACGAGCAGGGCAAGCCGAAGAACGGCGGGCGCCGCAAGCCGGGCACACGCCGCGCCGCGACGCGCCCCCCCGGTGCACTGTCGAAGTCGGTCGCCGACGGCGATGACGACGCCGTGGCGGAGGCCAAGGCGGATGTGCAGGCGAAGGCCGCGACTGACGCGGCGCCGGCGGCCGGTGCCGAGGCCGAAAAGGCCGGCGCCGAGGCTGAAAAGGCCACCGCCGACGCCGACAAGGCTGGCGCCGACGCTGATAAGGCCGGTTGAGCAACCGGCGGCGCGGGCCCCGGGCTCGCGTCGCCGGAACCTGATCACTCGCGAGGCGCCTGCGGGCCGCCTCGCCGTTCAATGGAGAATTCACGATGGCTATTTCCGCCGCACAGGTGAAGACACTGCGCGAGCGCACCGGCGCCGGTATGATGGAATGCAAGAAGGCGCTGGTCGAGGCCGACGGTGACATCGAGGCCGCGGTCGAAGTGCTGCGCAAGTCCGGCCAGGCCAAGGCCGACAAGAAGGCCGGGCGGGTCGCCGCCGAGGGGCGCATCGTCGTGCGCGAGGCCGGCGGCGTCGCCGTGATCCTCGAGGTCAACTGTGAGACCGACTTCGTCGCCAACGACGACAACTTCACCGGGTTCTGCGACCGCGTCGCCGACACCATACTCGCCAGCCGTCCGGCCGACGTTGCCGCGCTGATGGCGCTGGAAGTCGACGGCACCGCGCTCGAGCAGGTGCGTACCGATCTCGTGGCCAAGATCGGCGAGAACATCGGCGTGCGCCGGTTCGCACTGATCGAGCCCGCAGGCCAGGTCGCAAGCTACGTGCACGGCACCCGCATCGGCGTCGTCGTCGACGTCACCGGCGGGGACGAGGCGCTCGCGCGCGACATCGCGATGCACGTCGCGGCGTCGAGCCCGATGTGTGTCAGCGCCGACGACGTGCCGGCCGAGACGCTCGATCGCGAACGCTCGATTCTCACCGAGCAGGCGCGCCAGGAAGGCAAGCCCGACGACATCGTCAGCCGGATGGTCGAGGGGCGGCTGCGCAAGTACCTCGCCGAGATCACGCTGCTCGGTCAGCCCTTCGTCAAGGACCCCGACCAGACTGTCGAAAAACTGCTCAAGCAGGCCGGCGCTGCAGTCAACGCGTTCGTGCGCTTCGAGGTCGGCGAGGGCATAGAGAAGAAGGAAGACGATTTCGTTGCCGAGGTGATGGCCCAGGTGCGAGGCGCCTGAGCGCGCGCGTCGGCGATGACGCGCGCAACCGGTTTCGAAGCCGTGTCCGGGCCCCGCGCCCGGCGTGGCGCTGGTGCCGCAACGGCATCCGGGGACCCCGCCGCGGCGGGGTTCTTTGCGATGGTCGCGCGCACCGTCGCGGAATCGCCTCCGCGGCGGTCGGGCCGGCCGAGGTGGGGACAGCGCTCATGAACGAACCGGAGCCGGTCTTCCGGCGGATCCTGCTGAAGCTGAGTGGCGAGGCGCTGCTCGGCGACGTCGAGTACGGCATAGACCCGGCGGTGCTCACCCGCATCGCGCGCGAAGTGCGCGAGGTGCGCGACATGGGTGTGGAGATCGGCCTGGTGATCGGTGGCGGCAACATCTTCCGGGGCGCAGGGCTTGCGCGCTCGGGCATGGATCGCGTGACCGCCGACCACATGGGCATGCTCGCCACCGTGATGAACGCGCTCGCGCTGCAGGATGCGCTCGAACGCCAGGGCGTGTTCGCGCGCGTGATGTCGGCGCTTAAGATCAACGAGGTCTGCGAGGACTACATCCGCCGCCGTGCGGTGCGCCACCTCGAAAAAGGCCGCGTGGTGATTTTCGCCGCTGGCACCGGCAACCCGTTTTTCACCACCGATACCGCGGCGAGCCTGCGCGCGATTGAGATCGGCGCCGACGTGCTGATCAAGGCGACCAAGGTTGACGGCGTCTACACCGCCGACCCGGCCACCGACGCCTCCGCCGAGCACATCCGCGAGATTTCCTTCCAGGAGGTGCTCAGCCGCAGCCTCAACGTCATGGATGCGACCGCGGTCGTGATGTGCCGCGACAACCACCTGCCGCTGCAGGTGTTCAACCTGAACAACGAGGGCGACCTGCTGCGCATGATGCGCGGCGAGACGCTCGGCACGCGGGTTACGGTCTAGCCCGCGCGCCCACCTGCCTGGAGAACCAATCGCATGATAGACGACATCAAGAAAGACGCGACCAGCCGCATGAAGAAGAGCGTGGAGTCGTTCACGAACGACCTGCGCCGCGTGCGCACCGGGCGCGCGCACCCGAGCCTGCTCGAAAGCGTGAACGTCGACTACTACGGCTCGAAGGTGCCACTGAAGCAGGTCGCCAACATCAATGCCGAGGATTCGCGCACGCTCGCGGTCACGCCCTACGAGAAGCAGATGGTCTCGGTCGTCGAGAAGGCGATCATCGACTCGGACCTCGGGCTGACGCCAAACAGCGCCGGCGTGGTGATCCGCGTGCCGCTCCCGCCGCTCACCGAGGAACGCCGCCGTGACCTCACGCGCATCGTGCGCCAGGAGGCCGAGAACGGCCGCGTGGCGATTCGCAACATCCGCCGCGACGTGCTCGGTGACCTGCGCGATGCGGTCAAGGAAAAGCTGATCACCGAAGACGACGAACGCCGCGCACAGGACGATATACAGAAGCTCACCGATCGCTTCGTCGGCCAGATCGACGAGGTGCTCGCCGAGAAGGAAAAGGAACTGATGGAGGTGTGAGCGCCGCCGCCGCGCCAGCGCATCACCGCAGGGCATGAACCACAGGACTGAAGCCAGCACGCTGCCGAGGCACGTCGCCATCATCATGGATGGCAACGGGCGCTGGGCACGCCGTCGCGGCCTGCCGCGCCACGCCGGCCACCGCGCGGGTGTCGGCCCGGTGCGCGCAGCGGTCGAGCAGTGCGCGCGCCGCGGCATCGAGGTGCTGACGCTGTTCGCGTTCAGCAGCGAGAACTGGAAACGCCCCCGCGACGAGGTCTCGAAGCTGATGACGCTGTTTCTCGAGGCGCTCGACCGCGAGGTCGACGCGCTTCACGAGAACGGCATCCGCGTGCGCTTCATCGGTGATCGCTCGCAGCTGTCGCACGCGCTCGTCTCACGGCTGGCCGCGGCCGAGCGCCTCACCGCCGACAACGAGGCGCTGACGCTGGTCGTTGCGGTGTCCTACGGCGGGCACTGGGACATGGTGCAGGCCGCGCGCGCGATCGCCGTCGAGGTCGCCGCCGGTCGCCTGTCGCCCGATGATGTCGACGAGCAGTGCATCACCGCGCATCGCGCCCTGGCCGGGCTGCCACCGGTCGACCTGCTGATCCGCACCGCCGGCGAGTGGCGCATCAGCAACTTCCTGCTCTGGGATCTCGCCTACAGCGAGCTGCACTTCACCGACCGCCTGTGGCCCGAGTTCGGCGAGGCCGACCTCGAGCTCGCGCTCGAAGCGTACCGGTCGCGTCGCCGGCGCTTCGGGCGCACCGACGAGCAGATGAAGGTGGGCGAATGCTGAGGACGCGGATCATCACCGCGGTCGTGCTCATCGCCGTGCTGCTCGCGGTGCTGTTCGTGTTGCCGACGAGCCTCGGGGTCGGCGCGGTCGCCGCCGCGGTGCTGCTCGGCGCGTGGGAGTGGACCGCCTTCATCGGCCTGCGCAGCGGCGTGCAGCGCGGCGCCTATCTCACGCTGGTCGCGCTGGTCTCGATGGTTGCGTGGCTCGCACTGATGGTCGACCGTGACCTCACTCCGCTGCTTTGGCTGTCGCTGGGCTGGTGGCTGCTCGCGCTGTTGTGGGTGTTGCGATTCCCGCGCCCGATCAGCGCCCAGCTCGTCGCGCTGTGCGGTATCGCCGTGCTCGTGCCGCTGGGGCTGGTGCTGGCCGCGTTGCTGGCGGCGCCGGGGCCCGACGGCGCACGGCTGCTGCTGCTGATGCTGGTCATCGTCTGGGCGGCCGACATCGGCGCGTTTTTCGCCGGACGCACGCTCGGGCGCGTGAAGCTCGCGCCGCGGGTCAGTCCCGGCAAGACCTGGGAAGGGGTGATCGGCGGGGTCTGCGCGGCGGTGGCGGCGGCCGCAGCGGGCGCGTGGTGGCTGGATCTGCCGCTCGCCGGGCTCGTGTTCCTGGGCATTGCGGTCGCCGGCATCTCGGTGGTCGGTGACCTCACGGTCTCGATGTTCAAGCGCAACGCCGGGCTCAAGGATTCCGGGCACCTGATCCCCGGCCACGGGGGCATCCTCGACCGCATCGACAGCCTCGCGTCGGCGGCACCGCTGTACCTGCTGGGGCTGGCCTGGCTGGGGGTTGCGCCATGAGACCAGCGGGGCTCGCGATCCTCGGGTCGACCGGCAGCGTGGGCGTCAGCACGTTGCAGGTGGTGAGCGCAAATCCCGGGGAATTTCCGATAGTTGCACTCACCGGCTACAGCAACGACGCACTTCTTTACGCGCAATGCGAGGAACATCGGCCGGCCTGGGCGGTCCTTGTTGATGAGGCGGCGGCGGAACGGCTTGAACGGCGCGTGCGCGCGGCAGGGCTGCCGACACGGGTCGACAGTGGCACACAAGCCCTGCAGCGGGTCGCCTCGCTGCCCGAGGTCGGGCGCGTGATGGCGGCGATCGTCGGCGCGGCGGGGCTGCTGCCGACGCTGGCGGCGGCCCGGGCCGGAAAACAGGTGCTGCTCGCGAACAAGGAAGCGCTGGTCATGGCCGGGCACCTGATGATGGAGGCGGTGCGCGCCGGCCGCGGAGAACTCGTACCGATCGACAGCGAGCACAACGCGATTTTCCAGTGCCTGCCGCCGCCCGACGGGCAGCGGGCGCAGGGCGTGCGGCGCCTGATCCTGACTGCGTCGGGCGGGCCGTTCCTGGACGCACCGCTCGAGTCGCTTGCTGCGGTCACGCCGGACCAGGCCTGTGCACATCCCAACTGGAGCATGGGCCGCAAGATTTCCGTCGACTCGGCGACGATGATGAACAAGGGGCTGGAAGTCATCGAGGCCTGCTGGCTGTTCGATGTCGCCCCCGGGGACGTGGACGTGATGATTCACCCGCAGAGCATCGTGCATTCGATGGTCGAGTATGAAGACGGCTCGGTGCTCGCGCAGATGGGCTGCCCCGACATGCGTACGCCAATTGCGCACGCGCTCGGCTGGCCGCGCCGCGTCGCCTCTGGCGCCCCGCGGCTGGACCTCGTCGCGAGCACCGACCTGAGCTTCCGGCCCGCCGACACCACGCGCTTTCCGTGCCTGGCGCTCGCGCGGCGCGCCGCCGAGGCCGGTGGCACCGCGCCCGCGGTGCTCAACGCCGCCAACGAAGAGGCGGTCGCGGCATTCCTCGACGGACGGCTCGCGTTCACCGGCATCGCCGCCGTCGTCGCGGGCGTCATGGACGCGATCGGCCCCGAACCGGTCCAGAGCCTCGAACACGTGCTCGACGTCGATGCCACGGCGCGCGAGGTCGCCGCGCGCGAGATCGATGCGGCCACGCGTGCGGAGACGCCCGCATGAGCCTGCTGATGGCCATCCTCGGCTTCCTCATCGCGATCGGCCTGCTGGTCGCGGTGCACGAGTACGGGCACTTCTGGGTGGCGCGCCGGCTCGGCTTCAAGGTGCTGCGTTTCTCGATCGGTTTCGGTCGGCCGCTGCTGCGCTGGCACGGGCGCGACCGCGACCGCACCGAGTACTGGCTGTCGGCGGTGCCGCTCGGCGGCTACGTGAAGATGCTCGACGGGCGCGAGGCGCCGATCCCGCCCGAGGACGAGGGTCGTGCCTTCAACCAGCGCCCGATTCCGGCACGCATCGCCGTGCTGCTTGCGGGCGCGGGGTTCAATTTCCTGTTCGCCGTCGTCGCCTTCGCGCTGATGTTCATGGTCGGTGTCCCCGGGACGCAGGCGATCATCGGCAGCGTGGACGAGACCTCACCGGCCGAGGCGGCCGGCGTGCGCGAGCAGGATCGCATCGTCGCCGTCGGTGACCGGCGCGTGACGACGTGGGAGGGCGCGCTGCTCGCGATGCTCGACGACATGCTCGGCGAAGGCGCGGTGCGGCTGACGCTGGACTCGCGCGAGGGCGGTGCCGAACGCGAGGTCCGCCTCGATGTCGCCGGGCAGGAGCGCGCGTTGAGCGAGCCCGGTGCTCTGCTGCCGGGCCTGGGCCTGCGCGCGTGGATGCCGCCGATCCCGCCGGTGCTCGACGAGATCGTGCCGGGTGCGGCCGCCGAAGCCGCGGGCCTGCAGCCCGGCGACGAGCTGCTGCGTGTGAACGGCGAAGCCATCCGCGGCTGGGGTGAGTGGGTCGACTGGGTGCGTGCCCATCCGGACGAACGCGTCGCGCTGGAATTCCAGCGCGACGGCCAGACGCGCGAAACCGAGCTCGCGATCGGCAGCGTGATCGAGGACGGGCGCGTCGTCGGACGCATAGGTGCAGGGGTTTCGGTGGATCACGCCCGCGCGCTTGCCGAGGAGGTGCGCTCGATGCAGCGCTATGGGCCGCTGGTGTCACTGCAGCAGGGCGCGACGCGCACCTGGGAGATGACCGGCTTGACGCTGCGCATGCTGGGCCGCATGGTCACGGGTGACGTCTCGGTCAAGAATATAAGCGGGCCGATCAACATCGCGCAGTATGCGGGCTTCAGCCTTACCGCGGGGCTCAGCACCTTTCTGAACTTTCTGGCCATAGTGAGCATCTCACTGGGCATCATTAATCTGTTGCCGATTCCGATGCTCGACGGTGGCCAGATCGTTTATCAGCTGATCGAATGGGCGAAGGGCAGTCCGCTTTCAGAGCGCACGCTGCTGATCTGCCAGCAGACCGGCCTGGTGATGCTGGCCATGCTGATGGGCTTCGCGTTCTATCAGGACATCATGAGACTTCTGGGTTGAGGGACTAGGTGGTAAACGATACGACTCGCACGTTGCGCTCACGGCGCTGTAAGCCACTCGCCGTGGCGGTGGCGCTGGTGATGGCTCAGTCCGCGTGGGCGCAGCAGCCCGGTGGTCCACTCCCCGGCGGCGGTCAGCCCATGCCCGGCGACCCGGTGCCCGGCCAGCAGCAGCCGCCCACGGGGCAGCCGCCGCCGCCCGGTCCCGGTCCGGCGCCAGGGCCACAACCCGAACCGCAGCCGGGCCCCCAGCCGGGGGACCCCGGTGGCCCGATGCCCGGAGACCCGGGCCCGGGGCAGCCCCCGCCGGGCCAGATGCCGATGCCGGGCCAGATGCCCGGCGACCCGCTCGCCGAGCCGCAGCGCGAGGTGCCGCCGGGCGTCGGTTTCGAGGTGCGCGGCTTCCGCGTCGAGGGCCTGCAGCGCATCGCCGAGGGCACCGTCTACAACTACCTGCCGATCAACATCGGCGACCGCGTCGACGGGCAGCGCGCCCGCGAGGCGATCCGTGCGCTGTTCAATACCGGGTTCTTCGACGACGTGGAGCTGCGTCGCGACGACGACACGCTGGTGATCGCGGTGCGCGAACGGCCGTCGATCCAGAGCTTCGCGATCGAGGGCAACAAGGATATCAAGGACGAGGACCTCTACCGTTCGCTCGCCGGCGTGGGCCTGCGCACCGGGCGCACGTTTGACCGCGCGATTCTCGACGAGGTCACGCAGTTCCTGACCGAGCAGTACTACGCGCGCGGCAAGTACGGCGTGCGCGTGGACACTGAAATCGAGGAACTGCCCGACAACCAGGTCGCGGTGCAGATCAACATCGTCGAGGGTGAACGCGCGCGCATACGCCAGATCAACATCGTCGGTAATGACGTCTTCGACGATGACACGCTGATCAAGCAGTTCGAGCTGTCGACGCCGCGCTGGAATTCATGGTTCCGCCAGAACGACCGCTACGCGCGTGAAGCCCTGCAGGGCGACCTGGAAACTCTGCGTTCCTACTACATGGACCGCGGTTTCGCCGAATTCCAGGTCGAGTCCACGCAGGTCGCGATCTCGCCCGACCGCAAGGACATCTTCCTGACGATCAACGTCAACGAGGGTGAGCGTTACTCGGTTTCCGACGTTCGCATCGTCGGTGACCTCCCGGTGCCGGAATCACACCTGCGCGCGCTGGTGCTTTCGCAACCGGGCAGTACCTTCTCCGACCGCCTGCTCAGCCAGACACGCGAGCTCATGAGCATGCGCCTCGGCCAGGACGGCTACGCGTTCGCCGAGATCGACTGGCGACCGGAGTTCGACCGTGACAACAAGGAGGTGAAAATCACCTTCTTCGTCGACCCGCGCAATCGCGTCTACGTGCGCCGGATCAACTTCCACGGGACCGACCGGGTCAACGACGAGGTGTTCCGCCGCGAGATGCGCCAGATCGAGGGCGCCTACCTCTCCAACAACGACCTCGAGCGCTCGAAGATCCGCGTCCAGCGTCTGCCCTACATCGACGACGTGGACGTCGAGACCACGCCGGTGCCGGGGCTGCCCGACCAGGTCGACCTGGACTTCGACATCGAATATGGCCTGCCGGGACAGTTCGGCGGTGGCCTGGGGTATTCGGCGAGCCAGCGGCTGATTCTCTCGGGCAATTTCGCGCATACCAACTTTCGCGGTACCGGACAGCGCGTGGCCGCCGAGATCAACAAGGGCCGGTTCAGCTCGATCTACAGCCTGTCGCATACCGAGCCGTACACGACGATGGACGGCGTGAGCCGTACCGTGTCGGTGTCGTACCGCGATATCACGCAGTTCACGTCGCAGGCGTCGGATTTCGGTACCAAGACGCTGACCACCGCGCTCGAGTACGCGTACCCGATCACCGAGTACCAGTCGCTGCGCTTCGGGCTTGCCTGGCAGCGCGCCGAGCTGCTGGCCTTCGAGAGCGCGGGAGGCTTCGGCCGGGGCGGCAGCACGCGCCAGTCGCTCGACTGGGTGCGCAACAACGGTCGCGTATCGCAGAACGTCGTAGATCCGTCGCTGACAATCTGGACGTCTGACTTCGACGCCTACGAGGTGATCGGCGGCTGGCTGTACGACAGTCGCAACCGCGCGCTGTTTGCCGACCGCGGCGCCCGACACCGGCTGAGCCTCGGCGTGACCACGCCGGGCTCCGACGTCGACTACCTGACCGCCAACTACCAAGGCACGCAGTACGTGCGTCCCTTCCGGCCGCTGAACCTGCGGTTCAACCTGGACGTGGGTTACGGCCGGGCGCTAGGCGACTCGAGTTCGCTGCCGCCGTTCAAGAACTTCTTCGCCGGCGGTCCGGGCACGGTGCGCGGCTTCCGAGAGAGCCGCCTCGGTCCCATCGACACCTTCGGCAACCCGTACGGTGGCAACCTGATGGTGGCGGGACAGGCCGAGATCATCCTGCCGATGCCGGAAACCTGGCGGAACCGCGCGCGGTTCACCGCGTTCTTCGACATCGGCAACACGTTCTCGACCGAGGGCGTGGAATTCTTCGACCGCCAGGGTGATCCTATAGACTACCCGTTCAGTTTCGGTGAACTGAGACAATCCGTTGGCATAGGGGCCGAGTGGCTCGCACCCATGGGGTTGTTCCGGTTCAGCTACGCGATTCCGCTCAATGAATTTGGCGGCGATGACCGACGTTTCGGTGACCAGACCGAGCGTTTCCAATTCACAATAGGCTCGGCATTCTGAGGACTCTAGAAATGAAGCTTGCTTTCAGGGACAGGAAAACTCACGGGCTCATCGCGTTGGCCGCGGCACTGATGTTCGCCGCTCCGGCCTTCGCCGACCTGCGTATAGGCGTGGTCAACATGAGCCGGCTCATGGACGAGGCGCCACAGGCGCGTTCCGCGGTGGAATCACTGCAGGATGAATTCGCGCCGCGCCAGCGTGACCTCGTTCAGCGCCAGGAAGAGCTGCAGCAGCGCCAGGAGCGCCTGCAGCGTGACGGCTCGGTGATGGGTGACGACGAGCGGCGCAACCTCGAGCGCAGCGTGCGCGACGGTCAGCGTGATCTCGAGCGTCGCCAGAACGAGTTCGTCGAAGACCTCAACCTGCGGCGTAACGAGGTGCTCGGGTCGCTGCAGCGCTCACTGCTCGGCGAGATCCAGGAATACGCGCGTGAGCTGGGCTTCGACCTGGTGATTGGCGACGGCGTGCTGTATGCGAGCTCCGCGGTGAACATCACGCCACAGATACTCGAGAAGCTCGAGCAGAACGCCGGTCGCTGATCGCGGCCGCGACGTGTCCGGCGATGGACTGAGCCTCGGCGAGCTCGCAGTCGAACTCGGCTGCGAGCTCGCCGGTGATCCCGACGCGCGTGTCGCGCGCGTGGCCACACTGGGCGAGGCGGGCCCCGCAGACCTCGCATTCCTGGCCAACGCCGCGTACCGCCGCCAGCTCGCCACCACGCGCGCAGGTGCCGTCGTGCTCGCCCCCGGTGATGCGGACGACTGCCCGGGCGCGTGCCTCGTGCACCCGAACCCCTACGTCGCCTATGCGCGGGCGGCCACGCTGCTGTACCCGCCGCACAGGGCGGCAGCGGGCGTGCACCCGTCAGCGGTGATCGAGCCCGGCGCCGACGTGCACGCGACTGCGAGCGTTGCTGCCCACGTGTTCATAGAGACCGGCGCGCGTATTGGGGCGGGCGTGGCCATCGGGCCGGGCTGCGTCGTCGGACGTGATGCCGTCATAGACGAGGATACGAGGCTCGTTGCGCGCGTCACGGTGCTGCACGGCGTGCGCATCGGCCGGCGTTGCCTGCTGCACCCAGGTGCCGTGATCGGCGCCGATGGCTTCGGACTCGCGCGCGACTCCGAGGGCTGGGTCAAGGTGCCGCAGCTCGGTGGCGTGGCGATCGGCGACGACGTCGAGGTTGGCGCGAACACGACCATCGACCGTGGCGCGCTCGGGAATACCGTTATCGGCGATGACGTGCGCCTCGACAACCAGATCCAGATCGCGCACAACGTCGTGATCGGCGCGCACACCGCGCTCGCCGCGATGGTCGGTGTCGCCGGCAGCACGCGCATCGGCGCGAACTGCATGATCGCCGGCCAGGCCGGCATCGGCGGCCACCTCGAAATCTGCGACGGCGTGGTGCTGATGGGGCGCGCGATGGTCACCGCGTCCATACGCAAGCCGGGCGCGTACGGCAGCGGGGTGCCGGTGGAGGAGGTCGCGCAATGGCGGCGCAACGTCGCACGCTACCGCCAGCTTGATAAGATGCACCGGCGCCTGCGGGCGCTGGAAAAGGGGACCGGCGGCGGTACGCCGCCAGAAGAGGAACAATGATGACGGACTCATCGGCACTCGACGTGCGCGAGGTACTGGCCTACCTGCCGCACCGCTACCCGTTCCTGCTCGTGGACCGCGTGGTCGAGTGTGAACCCGGCAGCCACATCGTCGCGCTGAAGAACGTGACGATCAACGAGCCGTTTTTCCCCGGACACTTTCCCGGCAACCCGGTGATGCCGGGCGTGCTGATCATCGAGGCGCTAGCGCAGGCCACCGGCATACTCGCCTACCGCACCGCGCAGACCACGCCGGGCGACGAGGTCTACTACCTCACCGGCATCGACAAGGCACGCTTCAAGCGCCCGGTCATGCCCGGCGACCAGCTGATGCTGCACGGGAAGCTCGAGCGCCAGCTGCGGGGCATGTGGAAGTTCTCGGTGCGCGCCGAGGTCGACGGCAACCTCGTCGCGCGCGCCGAAGTGATGGCGGCACGCGGGCAATGAGCGGCGACGTGCACCCGCAGGCGATCGTGTCGCCGCGCGCGCGGCTGCACGACAGCGTCCGCGTCGGCGCCTTCAGCATCATCGGCGACGACGTCGCGATCGGCGCCGGCACCGTGATCGGCCCGCACGTGGTGATCAACGGTCCGACGGTGATCGGCGAGCACAACCACATCTACCAGTTCTGCTCCATCGGTGAAGCGCCGCAGGACAAGAAGTTCGCCGACGAGCCCACGCGCCTGGTCATCGGCAACAACAACACCATCCGCGAATGCTGCACGCTGAACCGCGGCACCTCGCAGGACCGCGGCGAGACCACGATAGGTGACGACAACTGGATCATGGCGTACGTGCACGTCGCCCACGACTGCGTGGTCGGCAACCACACGATCATGGCCAACGGCGTCACGCTCGCCGGGCATGTCACCGTCGGTGACTGGGTGATCTTCGGCGGGTATTCAGGCGCACACCAGTTCTGCCATGTCGGCGAGCATGCCTTCCTCGGAATGTACGCCGGCGTCGCGCGCGACGTGCCGGCCTACGTGATGGTCACCGGCCAGCCGCCGGAGCCGCGCGGCATCAACCTCGAGGGGCTCAAGCGCCGCGGCTTCACCGCCGAGCAGCAGCGCAACCTCAAGGAGGCCTACCGCGTGCTCTACCGGCGGAACCTCAAGCTCGCCGAGGCGCTCGAGGAACTCGACCGGCGCCTGCCCGAGCAACCCGAACTCAAGCCGCTGATCGACTCGGTGCGCGCGAGCGAACGCGGCATCCTGCGCTGAACGCGCGTCGCGGGCCCGACGTGGCCGTCCCAGGCGAATCCGCTCCGCGCGTCGTGCTCATTGCCGGCGAGGCGTCCGGCGACCAGCTCGGTGCGGATCTCATCCGCGCGCTCCGGCGCGAACGCCCGGAGTTGCGCATTGCCGGTGTCGCAGGCCCGGCGATGCGCGCCGCCGGCTGCGAGGCGTGGTTCGACGCCGACGAACTCGCGGTGATGGGGCTGTTCGAGGTGCTGCGCCACCTGCCGCGGCTGCTGCGCGTGCGCCGTGCGCTGCTCGCGCGGCTTGCCGCCGACCCGCCGGCGCTGCTCGTCGGTATCGACGCGCCGGACTTCAATCTCGCGGTGGAGGCGAGAATGCGCGCCCGCGGCGTCCCGACGGCCCATTACGTGAGCCCGTCGGTCTGGGCGTGGCGCGAGGGCCGCGTGAAGCTGATCCGCCGCGCCGCCGACCTGGTGCTGTGCCTGCTGCCGTTCGAAACCGACTTCTATGCGCGCCACGGCATCGCCGCGACCTTCGTCGGCCATCCGCTCGCCGAGCGCATCGCCGGGCCGCCGGCGCCCGCACCGGCGCGCGACGCGCTCGGGCTGGCCCACGATGCGCCGGTGCTCGCGCTGCTGCCGGGCAGCCGTGGCGGCGAGGTCGCGCGGCTGATGCCGTCGTTCGCCGCGACGCTTGCATGGCTGGCCGAGCGCCGGCCCGAGCTGCAGGCGGTGCTGCCGGTCGCGCGCGAAAAGCTGGCGCCTGCGATCCGGGCGGCGCTCGACGCCGCCGGGGTTGCCGCGCGCACGCACCTGGTGACGGGCGATGACGCCGCGGCCCGCGCGCTCGCCGCGGCCGACGCGGCACTGGTCACCTCGGGGACCGCGACGCTCGAGGCCGCGCTGCTCGGCCGTCCGCAGGTCGTCGCCTATCGCGCCGCACCGCTGACGCTGGCGCTGGTGCGTGTGCTGCGGCTGATCCGTGTCACGCATTTCGCGCTGCCCAACCTACTCGCAAGCACGCCGGTGATCCCCGAATTCCTGCAGGGTGCCGTGCGCCCGGAGGCGATGGGCGCCGCGCTGCTCGAACTGCTCGACGGTGGCGACGCGCGTGATCGGCAGCTCGTCGAGTTTGCTAACATTCACCGTACGCTCAGGCGGGACGCCAGCGCCACGGCGGCCCGCGCCCTGCTGGAACTCATCGCCCCGTCGGTGCGCGCATGACCACCTCCGCAGACCGTGTCCGGACCCGTACGCCCACCGGCGTGCCCGGGCACGCGTGTGCCGGCCACGCCGGCGTCGACGAGGCCGGCCGCGGCCCGCTCGCCGGGCCGGTCGTCGCCGCGGCGGTCGTGCTCGACCCGGCCCGGCCCATAGCCGGGCTCGCCGATTCGAAGAAGCTCACCGCGCGGGCCCGCGAGCGCCTGGCCGAACAGGTGCGCGCCGACGCGCTGGCGTGGGCCGTCGCGTGGGCCGACCCCGCGGAGATCGATGCGCTGAACATCCTGCAGGCGAGCCTGCTCGCGATGCACCGTGCGCTGCTGGGCCTGGGGCCGAGGCCGGCACGCGTGCTCGTCGACGGCGTGCATGCGCCGCGGGTGCCGTGGCCCGGTATCGATGTCGCCGCACGGCCCGGTGCCGACGGCAGCGACGCCGCGGTCGGCGCAGCCTCCATCCTCGCGAAGGTGCACCGCGATGCGTGGATGGTCGCCGCCGACGCGCGCTTCCCGGGCTGGGGCTTTGCGGGACACAAGGGCTACCCGACGCGTGCGCACGCCACCGCACTCGCCGAACTCGGCCCGAGTCCCATCCACCGCTTCAGCTTTGCGCCGGTGCGCAACGCCGCGAGGGTCGCATGACGCCCGGCTTCGTCCACCTGCGCGTGCACACCGAGTACTCGCTGATCGACAGCGTGGTGCGCATCCCCGCGCTGATGGAGGCGGTCGCCGGACACGGCATGCCGGCGGTCGCGCTGACTGACGAGGGCAACCTGTTCGGCATGGTCAAGTTCTACCGTGCCGCACAGGCGCGCGGGCTCAAGCCGCTGGTCGGCGCCGATCTGTGGATCGGCGGGCCTGACCCGGTCGAGCGCCCGACGCGGCTGACGCTGCTGTGCCGCAACGATGCCGGCTACCGCAATCTCTCGCGACTGGTCAGCCGCGGTTACCGCGAGGGCCAGGTGCGCGGCCAGCCACGCATCCATCCCGACTGGCTCACGGCGTCGAGTGTTGACGGGCTGATCGCGCTGTCGGGCGGGCGTCACGGCGAGATCGGCCAGGCGCTGCTCTCGGCGCAGGGCAGCGACGCGCCGACCGCGTACGCGGCGCTCGAGCGGTGGCTGCGCCTGTTCGGGGACTGTTTCTACCTGGAGGTTTCGCGCACCGGGCGGCCCGACGAGGAGGCCTGCGTCGCGGCGACCGTGAAGATGGCCGCGACCACCGGCGTGGCGTTGGTCGCCACCAACGACGTGCGCTTCCTGTCGCCGGGTGACTACCACGCGCACGAGGCCCGCGTGTGCATCCACCAGGGTCGCACGCTCGCCGATGCCGGCCGTCCGCACGAATACAGCGACCAGCAGTACCTGCGCTCGCCGACCGAGATGGCCGAGCTGTTCGCCGACCTGCCAGAGGCGCTCGCCAACACCGTCACCGTCGCCGCGCGCTGCAATCTCCCGCTGGAGTTCGGCCACAACGTACTGCCCGACTTTCCGGTGCCCGACGGCGCCGACGAGCAGACGCACCTCGAGCGCGAGGCGCGCGCCGGCCTGGGCGCGCGCATCGCCGCGCACGGTACCGTGGGGCCCGAGGCCGACTACGAGGCCCGCCTGGTGCGCGAACTCGAGGTCATCGGCGGCATGGGCTTCCCCGGCTACTTCCTGATCGTCGCCGACTTCATCCGCTGGGCAAAGGCCAACAGCATTCCGGTCGGGCCGGGGCGCGGCTCGGGCGCCGGTTCGCTGGTCGCCTACGCGCTCGGCATCACCGACCTCGACCCGCTCGCCCACGACCTGCTGTTCGAACGCTTCCTCAATCCCGAACGCGTGTCGATGCCGGACTTCGACGTGGACTTCTGCATGGAGGGCCGCGACCGCGTCATCGACTACGTCGCCGATCGTTACGGGCGCGACCGCGTGTCGCAGATCATCACCTACGGCACGATGGCCGCGCGCGCGGTGGTGCGCGACGTCGGCCGCGTGCTCGGCATGCCGTACGGACAGGTCGACCGCATCGCCAAGCTCGTGCCCTTCGAGATCGGCATGACGCTCGAGCGCGCACTCGTTCAGGACGCCGAACTCAAGCGTCGCTACGA
>PWYM01000276.1 GCA_003567855.1 Gammaproteobacteria bacterium
ACGTCGCGTCCGGACTGGGCGGGCACCATCGTGTCGGCGGCACCGGTCGAGGACGGTCCGCAGCTGAAGGCGGTGTCGTCGCGCAAGGGCATCACGCTGGTGTCGATGGAAACGCTGGGCATGTGGCAGGAGGTCGGCTTCCTGTCGCGCGCGTTCGAATGCTTCGCGCGCCACGGCCTGTCGGTGGACATGATCTCGACATCCGAGAGCAACGTCACCGTCTCCCTCGAGCAGCTCGCGAACGCGCTCGATGACGCGACGATGGCCGCGCTGGTCGCCGATCTCGAACACATATGCCGCGTGCGCGTCATCACCGACTGCGCCGCGGTGAGCCTGGTCGGGCGTGGCATACGCGCGATCCTGCATGAACTCGGCCCGGCCTTCGAGCTGTTCGAGGACCACCGCATACACCTGCTGAGCCAGGCGGCGAACGACCTGAACCTCACCGTCGTCGTCGACGAGGAGCAGGCGCACCGGCTCGTCGAGCAGCTCCACGTGCTGATGATGACGCGCTACAGCGAGGGCTCGGTGTTCGGGCCAACCTGGCAGCAGCTGCATGGGGATATCGCCGAGGAGGCACGCCCGTGGACGCCGCCGACCCCGTGGTGGGTACACCGTCGTGACGAACTGCTCGCGATCGCCGCGCGCCACTCGGCGGCGTACGTCTACGACCTGCCATCGATCCGCCAGGCGATAGACGGGCTCAAGCGGCTGCCCCCGGTCAGCGCGGTGTTCTACGCGATGAAGGCGAACTCCAACCGCGATGTGCTGCGCTGTGTGCACGATGCGGGCGTGAACTTCGAGTGCGTGTCACCCGGCGAGATCGGGCGCGTGCTCGAACTGTTCCCCGATCTCGACCGCCGGCGCATTCTTTACACGCCGAACTTCGCGCCCAAGGGCGATTACCAGTACGGGCTCGAACGCGACGTGTGGGTGACGCTGGACAATCTCCACCCGCTGCGCGCGTGGCCCGAGCTGTTCGACGGGCGCGAGATCTTCGTGCGGCTCGATCCAGGCCAGGGCCGCGGACACCACGAACACGTACGCACCGCCGGCGTGCATTCGAAGTTCGGCATCCCGCTGTTCGAACTCGACGAGCTGCAGTCGCTCGCCCGCGCGGCGGGTGCGCGCATCGTCGGGCTGCACGCGCACACCGGCAGCGGAATCCTCTCGCCGGAGAACTGGGGCGGCACGGGCAGCACGCTGATCGACGTGGCGCGCACGTTTCCCGACGTGCGCTACCTGGACCTTGGGGGCGGGCTCGGCGTGCCGGAGCGTCCGGGTGAGCGACCGCTCGACCTCGCGGCGCTGGAGCAGACCCTTGAGGCGGTACGCGAGGCGGGACCGGATTACGAGCTGTGGCTGGAGCCGGGACGCTACCTCGTCGCCGCGGCCGGAGTGCTGCTCGCGCAGGTGACCCAGCTCAAGGGTAAGGGCGACGTGCGCTACGTGGGGTTGAGCACCGGCATGAACTCGCTGATCCGCCCGGCGCTGTACGGTGCCTATCACGAGATCGTCAACCTCTCGCGGCTCGACGAGACGCCGAGCGAAATCGTGAGCGTCGTCGGCCCCAACTGCGAAAGCGGCGATCGGCTCGGCACCGATCGACTGCTGCCGCACTGCGAGGAAGGAGACGTGCTGCTGATCGCGAACGCCGGGGCGTACGGGTTCGTGATGAGTTCGAATTACAACCTGAGGGCGCCGGCGGGGGAGGTGGTGATCGGAGAGTGACTACGCTCCACCATATAAGATCTGCCACCTCCGCCTGGAACTCGTCCCACGTGATGCCCGGACGCAGTCTCCGAGCCGCCTCGTGCACCGCATAGTCGGCCTTGGGACCAATGTGCCTGAATGCCTCGAGTTCCGGGACGGTCTTTACAACGCGTGCCCGAATCATCATTTCCAGCGCATCCTCGACGTGGAACCCGAGTGCGTCGGCGCCATTGGTGAGATATCGCACGACGCGCAGATCATCGAAGGCGACCGTTCCCCGATCCAGACCGTAATCGCGCAGTGCCAGTCGAAGCGCGGCGATCAGGTCTGGCTGGGATTCTGCAGTGACGCGTTCACCGTGGATCTTCATCGCCGCCTCGGCGATGGCCTCCGGGCGATAGTGCGGATCTGCGGCGCGTCCAACTTCGAAAAAGTTCAACAGTTCGAAGGGTCTGATCTCATCAGCACGGTCAGGCGTGCCCTGGTCCGCCATCGTGGCAAGCAGGGTGATGAGTGCCTCGGGAATTACCAGTATCACCGGCTTTGCAGGATCGGCCGGCACGATTACGCCGGAAACCGGTTCTTGCAGCCACTTCCGCTCGAGCATCGAGTTGTAGCCCGACGCGTAGAGCACGTCATACGGGTTGGTGAGCACCACCGCGTCCCAATTACGCGGGGCGAGCTCAGACCGGACTTCTCTCTATACGCGGGTCGGTCATCTCATGGGCTTCCATTCATCTGATACGCATGAAAAAGGGCCGGAGGGTGGGGTCCCTCCGGCCCGACACGGACTGAGGCCCTACTGGGGGCGAGGCCTCATCCGAATCGCGGTACACCTGAGTATCGGTCAGTCGCCAAAGTTGACTGCCAGCTCTATACCGTAGGTGCGTGGTGGTCCGTATTGGGTGAAGTTGAACAAGCCGGTTACCGGCAGTGCCGATATGCGGTACTCGCGATTCGTCAGGTTGGTACCGTACAGGGTAACCCGCCAGCGATCGTTCGGCTCCATGTATGAAATGTTTGCACCCAGCAACGTGCGCGACTCCATCTGCGAATTCGGAGCGTTGAAAACGTCCGTTTCCGACTTGGACTGGTAGTTCGCATTGACATTGAATACCGACAACGCGCCATTCGGCAGCGGAACATCGAGCGTCGCGTTCAGGCCGGCCTTCCAGGTCGGGGAAAACGGTACGTCGAACTGTCCCAGTGGCACCTCTTCCGGCGCCGCATCACGTATCGTCTCCAGCACTCCGGACGTGTAGTAGTGATTCAACCACGTGACGTTACCGTCGATTCGCACGTTTTGGGTAGGGACCCATACAGCTTCTAGGTCCAGGCCGTACACCCGGCTGCTGCCGGTATTGACGGTGACGGTTTCCTGTCCGGGCACCCCGGCCGCGGTCGTGTAGTTGGCAACGACCGCGCGCTGCAGGTTGTCGTAAGTCGTTCTGAACAGCGCGCTGTTGAGTCGCAGCCGATCATCGAAAAGATCGGCCTTGAAACCAAGCTCCAGGTTCTTGTTGGTTTCCGGCCCATACGAACAGCGGGCTTCGGTAGCGCATGTTTCAGAAAAACCGCCTGACAGGAACCCAGTGGCATAACTCAGGTAGACCATTGAGTCCTGAGTGGGGGCATAGTCGACGACCAGCCGGTAGGTCGTACGGTTCCAGCTTTCACTGCTGTCCACGTCAGTGCCAAAGTTTTCACGCGGCAGGGGGACGTTGCGCTGGTCGAACTCCCGTGGCGTCATGCCCGCGCGGCTGATGAACTGTGAGCGCACATCCGCACAATTGACGTTATTGGGGATGTCGACAGGCTGGTCAGGATCGAGCGGGATCGCGTCCTGCGGACGGGTAAATTCGTTACAGGCGCCGCCGCCGTCCACGAGCCTCAGGAAGTCTTTCTTGTCATAACTGTAGCGAAGGCCCGCGGAAACGCGCCACTGCGGCGTAATGTCGTAGGTGCCGTCCCAGAATACAGCGTATTCTTCACGGTCCTGGTTGGTCGTCTGGAATTCGTAATCCTCGAGATTGATCGTATCGAGGTTGACGAATCCGTCTTCAGTGACACACGCGCTCACACCGTCGAGGCAGGCCGGCAAAAGCGCCTGAAGTCCGACCGAGAAAAACGAGCGGAAATTGAAGCTGTCGCGAAACATGTTTCCGCCGAGTACGAAATTGAACGGACCGTCCAGGTCGGACGCGTAGCGCAACTCCTGTTGGAAGGTATAGCGTTCCGTGTTTCGGGTGGAGTCGAACAAAGTCGTATACGCCTCACCCACATAGGTGCTTGGAAGGCGCTCGCGTTGTTCACGGTAGCCGGTGATCGATACGAATTCCCCGATATCAGTTCCGAGCGTCTGTGTAAGGTAAAGCCCATCGGCATCGACGCGATGGCCGTCTCGAATAAGAATGCCGTTCGTATTGTTCGATATGTGTGTATCGAACGGGCTGGCGCCGGTCTGCCCAATTCCCGGGAACCCAAGCAGCGGAATCAGATCGTCGGGCGCCGACTCGTTGACGCCGGGGGGGCTATCAGAGCGGTCACGCACGATCTCGTAGATCGCATACGCCTCGTAGTTGTCCGTGGGTTGCCACAGCAATTTGCCCTTGCCGGCGAACACGTCCTTGCCACCAAGGCGTTCACCCGTGCCGGTCACAGGCCGGTCGGCATCGGCCGGAATCGGCGTGCCCTCGGGGATGCCAACTGCCTGCCAGAGCGGCACGGAGTCCGGAAACGTCGCCGTGTCTTTGTTGTTCCTGTAATAGCCCTGGTCGACGTCGTAGATGGCGGCAAAACGAGCCGACAACGTGTTTTCTACAAGCGGCAGGTTCACCGAAGCGCGCAGCTTGGCGATGTCACCGCCGCCGTCGTAGGCGCCCATCGCGCCCTGGACTTCGCCGCTGAATTCGTTCATTTCAGGGCGTCTCGAGCGAATCGAAATCACGCCGCCGGTGGTGTTCTTGCCGAACAGTGTGCCCTGGGGGCCTCGATAGACCTCGACCTGTTCGAGGTCGAACAGCTCTATGAACTGCGACTGCACATGGCTGAGCACGAAGTCATCTACAAGGAAGCTGACCGGCGCATCCTGGGTGACCAGGATGATGTTGGTGCCGGTACCACGCATCCCGCCGCCAGTTGCGTTAAAGCCCGTGGGGTTACTCAAGACCAGGCCCGGTGCCACCGTGCCCAGCGCACGGGCATCGCTGATGAAAGTGTTTTCGATCTGGCGTGACGTGATCGTGGAAATCGTGATCGGCGTGTCCTGCTGGTCAGTGACACGCTTGGTGCCCGTGACCACGATTTCCTCGAGCTGGCCGAGGTCGCGCGAGCGCTGTTCCTGCGCGAGGCTCACCGAACTCGCACAAAGGGCCGCGGCTACACCTGCGGTGACTGCACGAAGTCGTAGGTCTTTAATCATGAGTGTTTCTCCATCTCCCCCGGAAATTCTGGAACAGGCTGGGCTGACTGCAGCCCGATAGACTCTTTACGTGGTGGCCTTGCCTGCAGCCGGTCACCCCGTATTGGCGGTGACGCTCTGCATGTGTTGGCCCTCGGCGAGGTTTTTCAGGAACGCGGCATCGAGGATGAAGTCGATCTTGTCGTCCTCGCCCGTGAATGCGACGGCACCATGGCCGAGAAAGAGGTATTCGGTTTCGACTTCGGCGCGCGCTTCACTGTGGACTTCGCCAAGTGCTTCGTAGCCGTAGACCCCGGCCGGTGCGCTGCCTGCGTCATAGATCAACTCCCCGCGCGTGACGAAGAACTCGCCCGAGCTCAGGTGGCGGTGCGTGAGGATCCGACTGCCGGGCGCCATGCGCACGTACAGTGCCCACTGGCCGGTGACGTCGCAGTAACGCAGAAGCTGAAACGCGATGCCCTCGCCGAGGCTATGCCACGGCAGTCCGCGGGTGTCTGCGAGAAGCCCGCCGCGCTTGGCCGGGTCGTGACCTTCGGTCGAAGATGCCATGTGTTCTCCCCCAGGCACGCGCTTGCAGCGTGCTTCGCACCGATCAGGCACCGGTTGTCGCCGAGATTGCATCGGTGATCAAGAAAAATCAAGTTATCCTGATTTCAACAAACCTGATTGTTTTTATGGCGTGGCGGCGCTGCCGTTTCCCTCGAAAGTGCTTGCAGGTCGACAAGAGCTGTCTCTCTAGGCAGCAAGCGGCCGCGCGCCCTCACGGGTTGTCACCACTGCTTGCGGCGCGGCAGGTCTTCACGCTTCTGCGTGTACAGCACCCGCTTGGCCTCGTCCGGAATATCGCCTGGCGTCAGGGCCGTATCCGCCTGAAGCTGGTATCCGCGCTGCACTGCGGCGCGTTCACCCATGCGCTCAAACCAGCGCTTGAGATTCGTAAACGCCCCCAGGTCCTGCCCCAGCGGCTCGGCCAGCGTGATCCAGCCCCATATCGACATGTCGGCGATCGAGTAGGCGTTGT
Organism: Gammaproteobacteria bacterium; assembly: GCA_003567855.1. GTDB lineage: Bacteria > Pseudomonadota > Gammaproteobacteria > Steroidobacterales > PWYM01 > PWYM01. The sequence goes on from PWYM01000276.1 coordinate 6,156, forward strand.
TCGCGATCCAGTCCTCGCCCTCAAGCTGGTCGTCCAGCACGCCCCACAGACGGGTGAGCTCGTTGGTGAACCGCTCGATCGCGTAGGGGAGTTTTTGCGCAGCGTAGTGTCCGAAGTGAAACACCTGGCCGGACATCGGTCCGATGCCACCCATCTGGAACATCAGCCACTGCATCACCCGCGCGCGCGCAAAGGGTTCCGCGGGCAGGAACCGCCCCGTCTTCTCGGCGAGATGGACGAGGATCGCTCCGGATTCGAAGAGCGAGAGCGGCTGACCGGCCGGGCCGGTGATGTCGTGGTCGACGATAGCCGGCACCCGGTTGTTCGGGCAGATTCGCAGGAAATCCGGGTCGAACTGCCCACCGGTGCCTATATTGATGGGAATCACCCGGTAATCGAGACCACATTCCTCGAGCATGATCGAGACTTTCCAAGTGTTGGGCGTGGGGAAATAGTACAAGTCGATCATGGTCAGCTCCCTCCCTCGGGATCGGTGACAGGCATCGCGCTCGCGCTGTATAGCCAGCGTGGCGCAAAAGAAAGAATCACGTTATCCTGTTTCCGGCAATGATGACGGTTTTTCCGTTTCGTGGGAATGGCCGGATCGGCGCAGCGCTTTGTCGGCGCGCTGATCCGTCACTGAGCCCGGTCGACGGGCAGGGGGAGTAATGGCGACCATCGATACCGCCACGCTGCGCGAGGCCTACTGGCGCATGCGGGCAATCCGTGAATTCGAAGAACGCATGCGTCGTGAATTCGAGGCCGGCACGGTGCCGGGGTTCATTCACCTCTATTGCGGGCAGGAGGCGGTTGCCGTCGGTGCCTGCATGCACCTGCGTGACACCGACTACATCGGCAGTACCCACCGCGGCCACGGCCACTGTATCGCCAAGGGTTGCGACATCGGCGACATGCTGCTCGAGATCTACTGCAAGGATGGCGGCCTGTGCAACGGCAAGGGTGGATCGATGCACATCGCCGACATGGCCAAGGGCATGCTCGGCGCGAATGCCATCGTCGGCGCCGCGCCGCCGATCGCGGTGGGCGCCGCGCTGAGCGCATGGAGCCAGGGTACCGACGGGGTCGCGCTGGCCTTCATCGGTGACGGGGCATCCAACCAGGGCACCGTGTTCGAGGCGATGAATCTCGCATCGGTGCTGAAGCTGCCGATGATCTTCATGTACGAGAACAACGGCTATGCCGAGTTCACCGGCGTGTCGTATCACTGCGGTGGCGGCGACATTGCCGGACGCGCTGCAGGCTTCGGTATGCCGGCAACGAAAGTCGACGGCACCGACTTCTACGCGGTCTACGACGCGATGGGCAAGGCGGTCGAGCGCGCACGCGCCGGTGAGGGACCAAGCGCGATCGAGGCGGTCGCAATGCGCTGGTATGGGCACTTTCAGGGTGACCCGCAGGCGTACCGATCGAAGGAGGAACTTGCACAGGTGCGCCGCGACGGCGACCCGCTGATCAAGTTCCGGGAACAGGTGCTGGCCGATCGCACGCTGGACGCCGATACGCTTGACGGCATCGACGCTGAAATCCGCACACTGATCGACAAGCACGTGGAACGCGCCAAGGCGGCACCGAATCCGCCCAAGGAAGCGCTCTACAGCGACGTCTACGTCAATTACTGAAGGGGGATTGCGGCATGGCGATAAAGACCATACGCGAAGTCATCAACGAGACGCTGGCGCAGGAAATGCGCCGCGACCCGCGCGTCATCGTACTCGGCGAGGACGTCACCGGCGGCCGAGGTGGCAGCTCCGGCGTGGATGAGGCCGCCGGCGGCGTGTTCGGCCTCACCGCGGGACTTGCCGCGGAGTTCGGCCACAAGCGCGTGATCGATACGCCGATCACCGAGTCGGCGATCATCGGCGCCGCGGGCGGCGCGGCGCTTACCGGGATGCGACCGGTGGCCGAGCTGATGTTCATCGATTTCGTCGGCGTCTGCCTTGATCAGATCATGAACCAGATCGCGAAATTCCGGTACATGTTCGGCGGCAAGGCGACGACGCCGGTGACCATCCGCACGATGATGGGGGCCGGGATGGGCGCGGGGCCGCAGCACTCGAGCGCGATCTACCCGATGCTGACGTCGATCCCCGGGCTCAAGGTCGTGCTGCCGGCTACCGCCTACGATGCCAAAGGATTGCTTGCGACCGCGATACGCGATGACGACCCGGTGATCTTCTGCGAACACAAGGCGCTGTATACCGAGAGCGGCGAGGTGCCCGACGAGGAATACACGATTCCGTTCGGCGAGGCGCGCATCGCGCACGAGGGTGAACATATCACCGTGGTCGCGTTTTCGCGCATGGCGGTATTCGCGACACAGGTTGCACGGAAGCTTGCGAAAGAGGGCATCTCGGTCGAGGTCATCGACCCGCGCACGTCGTCGCCGCTCGACGAGGGCGCGATTTTCGACAGTGTCGAGAAGACCGGCCGACTGGTCGTCGTCGACGAGGCCAACCCGATGTGCAGCATGGCGTCCGAAGTCGCGTCGCTGGTCGCATGCGAGGCATTCGAATGCCTGCGCGCACCCATCGCGAAGGTGACCGCACCCCATACGCCGGTCCCGGCGCATCTGGAGCTCGAGCAGGAATACGTGCCGTCGCCGGCGCGTATCGAGTCGGCCATCCGTCGCGTGCTCGACGCTGACGCCGCACCGGTGGCGGCCAGCGGTTGATGTCTGGCGTCGCGCCGGCGTGGCCGCGCGTGCGCCGCACCCGTTCGCTCGTGGCCGCGGGTGTCGCGGTCGCGTGCATGGCAGGCACGGTCCACGCCGACTGGAGCCATACGGGTGCGTCCTCCGGGGGCGACCGGTACTCGCCGCACGCACAGATAGACCGGAACAACGTCGCGCGACTCGAGGTGGCCTGGCGCTACAGCACAGGTGAACTCGAGCGTCGCGGCGATGCACTGATCACCAACAGCTCCACGCAGGTCACGCCGGTGCTGTTCGAGGACAGCCTGCTGTTCTGCACACCGTTTGACCGGATCATCGCGCTCGATGCGGCGACAGGCGAAGAGCGCTGGGTCCATGACCCCGAGGTTGATGGCAGCCACACGCTGCCGTTCCAGTACAACTGTCGCGGCGTGGCGGTCTGGACGGACCCCGAGCTCTCCGGGGACGCACCGTGCCGCGACCGCGTGCTGACGGGCACCAGCGACATGCGCCTCGTTGCCGTCGACGCGCGCAGCGGCGAGCGGTGCGAGGAATTCGGCGAAGGCGGCGAGGTGGCTATTCCGCACGGTGAGCTCGCGTTCCCGGGCGAAGTGAAGACGCCTTCGGCGCCGGTCGTCTTGAATGGCGTGGTCGTGGTCGGGACCTCGATCATGGACAACCTGCACACGCAGGCTCCTGACGGCACGGTGCACGGCTTCGACGCACGTACCGGCGAGTTGCGCTGGCACTTCGAACCCATTCCGCGCGACCCGTCGGATCCGGCGTGGGAGACCTGGCACGACGACAGTGCACCCGACAGTGGTGCCGGCAACGTGTGGGCGCCGATGGTCGTCGACGAGACCCGTGATCTCGTGTTTCTGCCGGTGTCTTCAGCCGCACCCGACTTCTGGGGCGGCGCGCGGCCCGGTCGCAATCTCTACACCGGGTCGCTGGTCGCGCTGGATGGTAGCTCCGGCGAGGTGCGCTGGTATTTTCAGCACGTACATCATGATCTCTGGGACTACGACACGCCGTCGCCGCCGATGCTGGTCGAGCTCGGCCGCGACGGGGCGACAGTGCCCGCCGTCGTGCAGACGACCAAGCAGGGGTTCGTGTTCGTGCTGCACCGGGAGACGGGCGAACCGCTGTTCCCGGTCGAGCATCGCCCGGTGCCGCAGTCGGCGGAGCCGGGTGAGTGGGTCAGCCCGACCCAGCCGTTCCCGGTGTTGCCTGAGCCGCTGCTGCCGCTCGAGGTCACACCGGATGATGCATGGGGATTCACCTTCTTCGACCGCCGTGCGTGCCGCCAGCGTATCGAGGGTTTGCACCACGAAGGTATCTTCACGCCGCCTCGTACCGAACCCGGTACTCTGATGAACCCCGGCACCGCAGGCGGTATGAACTGGGGCGGACCGGCATGGGACCCGGCGCGTCGGCTGGCCATCGTCAACTTCACGAACGTGCCTCAGGTCGTCACGCTGCTGCCGCGCGAGGAGGTTGGTGACGTCGAGGGTATCACGCTGGTCGAGGGCCGCGATGTCGCCGCGATGGTCGGCGCGCCCTACGCGGTCAGTCGCGACTGGCTGCTGTCACCGCTCGGTGCGCCTTGCGTGGCGCCACCGTGGGGCGAACTCGCCGCAATCGACCTGGATACCGGGGAGATCGCCTGGCGACGTCCGCTCGGCAGCATCCGCGAGCAGGTGCCGGCGCTGCTGCGCTGGACACGACGCGACTGGGAACTGGGCACGCCGAACCTGGGTGGGCCCGTCGTCACCGCGGGCGGGTTGGTGTTCATTGCCGCGACAATGGATCGCAAGCTGCGCGCGTTCGACATCGACAGTGGCGAGACCCTGTGGCAGCACACGCTGGACGCGGGCACCCAGACGACACCGATGACCTACATGGCCGGCGGCCGCCAGTTCATCGCGATCGCAACCGGCCACCACCTGTGGTTCGGCACGCCGAAGGGCGACGAGATCATCGTGTTCGCGCTGCCAGAAGATTAGACGCCGGCGTCGGTTCAGTCTTCACGGTCAGGCGGGCCAAACACGAGCAGCACGTTCCCGGGCATCCGGCCGCCGAACAGGTAGCCCGAGTTCACGAGCAGGTGCCCTGCGAACGGGACCGGCCCGTCCGACTCGATGGAACCGCCGTGGGCGATTTCGCCGGAGACCGTCTCGAAGGTGCGGTTCGTTTCGTATTCCCAGAGCACCTCGCCGGTGTCGCTGTCGAACGCCCGCAGTATGCCGTCGAAGCCGCCGGCAAACACCACGCCGGGGATCGCGGTCGCAGCGGCCGACTTGCCGGGATCGCACGCTGGTAGCAGTTCCTCCGGACAGACGTTGGGCACCAGCGTGTGCCATTTCGTCTCACCCGAGTGAGCATCGAGTGCAAATACGCCAGGTCGGCGCTCGCCTTCCCACTTGCCGATGAAGTCGGTGTCGGCATTGGGCGCATATACGACGTCGGCCTCCGCGGAGAGTCCCCAGTGCACGCCACCGGCAAAACCGCCGAGGCCGATGCGATTTTCCCAGACCTTCTCGCCGTTGGCCTCCGGGTCGATGGCGTAGACATGGCCCGATTTCTGGCCGACGAACAGCAGGTCGCGACCGTCGGACAGCGTGACCAGTGCCGGGGGGGCGCCGATGTCGAAGTCGGGGCCGTCCTCCTCGGGACAGTTGTCCTCGAGCCCCAGAAAGCACGCCATCGTCCACGCATCGCCTTCGATGGCCTGCCAGTGCCAGGCTTTCTCGCCGGTGTCGAGATCCATGGCGATGATCGAGTTGGACGTCTCCCAGGCCGGTGACGTGTAGGCCTGGCCGGTGCCGACGTAGAGCAGGTTGCGCTTCGGATCGATGGTCGGGCTGTTCCATACCGGTGCGCCGGCCGGGTGGAACTGTGCGGCACCGACGCTCGTGGTCTCGCCGGTCTCGCGCGGTTCCTCGGGAATAGTGCGCGTTTTCCACAGCATTTCGCCGGTGCCGGTGTCGAACGCCGCCACTGCGCCACGGAAAGTGCAGCACTTATAGGCCGGGTCGGTCGCCGACGCCCATTCGGTCGAGCTGATCGGCACGTACAGGCGGTCGCGGTAGAGGCGCGGTGACCCGGTGATCGTCGCGACCTTGTGATCCTCGATATGGCTTTTCCAAGCCTCGGTGCCGGTGCGCGCGTCCACCGCGTAGACCCAGCCGTCGAAGTCGCCGAAGTACACGCGTGGTGCCTCACCGTCGACGCGGCCGTCGGCGATGTCGATGGACAGCGAGCTGCGAACCTCGGACTCGGCCTGGTACGTCCAGCGCGCACAGCCGGTTGCGAGGTCGAGCGCGTAGATGGTGCCGTCCTGGCTGCCGACGAATACGGTGTCACCGGCGACCAGCGGCTGCGAGCGCGCGCGCGTGGCGCCGGGATACGCGAAAGACCATTTCAGTTCGAGGTCTGCGACGTCGGCAGTATCGAAACCGGGCTCGTCGACGAAGCGCGTGTTGCCGAGCGTCATGCCCCAGCCGTACATCGCCGGCCCTGCGGCGAAGTCGGGTCTGCGCTGGTCCTCGGCGCAGGCGTGCACCGGTTCGCTTTCGGTAGCGCCGAGCGGGCGGCCACCGAGAAATTCGGCGAGCTGGCGTCGTTCCTCGTCGTCCATCGGGCTGGCCTGTTGCGTCATCACGCCGCCTTCCATCGATGCGAGGAGGGCCTCCGGACCCATGGTCTGGAACAGCACGCTGTGCGGCGCCATCGCGACGCCGCCCTCGTGGCATTCGGCGCAGTAGCGCTGGTAGAGGCCCTGGGCATGCTCGGTCGCTTCGGAGCCGACCATCAGCTCGGGTCGGCGCGCCTCGCGCGGTGCGGTGTCGTCGGCGGTGGCCGGGTCATGGGGCGGGGCGGCTGCGACGTCATCCTCGGGCCCGTTACCGGCGGGGCTGCAGCCCGTCACGGCCAGCGCCAATCCCGTGAGCACGAGGCTCCCCCAGCGTCCCGTCATGGTCGACATTGCGAATTCCTTGCGGTTTCCAGCCACTCTCCCCGGTTGGAAACTACGTCGCCGATCAGAAAAAATCAACTTGTCCGGATTCAGACAGGCGTGACGGTTTCAGTCGGTGGTGGCGCGACCTGGCGCGGCGGCATGGCGCGATTCGAGCTCGGCGCAGACCTCGCCCACGGTGATCCGACTGCTGCGCAGCGCCACCAGCAGATGGAAGACCAGGTCGGCCGTTTCGCTGATGGTCTGTTCACGGTCGCCCGCGGCCACCGCCAGCGCTACTTCCACCCCTTCCTCGCCCACCTTCTGCGCAATGCGCCGCGGCCCCGCGTCCGCGAGCCGCGTCACGTAGCTCCCCTCGGGCCGCTCGCGCAGCCGCGCATCGATGATCGCCTCGAGTTCGGCAAGAAATGCATGCGGATTGCTCATGCAACGCCTCCGGTGCGCACGTGGATGCCCTCGGCGCGCAGGTGGCGCTTGAGGTCGGGGATGTCGATCAGCTTGCGGTGGAACACGCTCGCGGCGAGTGCGCCGTCGACGCGCGCGTCGCGGAACACGTCGACGAAGTGCTCCGGCGTACCGGCACCGCCCGATGCGATCAGCGGCACGCGGCAGCGCTCGCGCACCGCGGTGAGCTGCTCGATGTCATAGCCGCGGCGCACGCCGTCCATGCTCATGCAGTTGAGGACGATCTCGCCTGCGCCGCGCGACTGCACCTCGTCGACCCAGTCGAGCGTGCGCCGGCGCGCCGCCTCGGTGAGTTCCGGGTTGCCGGTGTTGAAGTACACCTGCCACTCGCCGTCCTCGAGCCGGCTGTCCATGCCGATGACGACGCATTGTGCACCGAAGCGCGCACTCAACCGGTCGATCAGGCCGGGGTCGGCGAGCGCCGGGGTGTTCACCGAGATCTTGTCGGCGCCGAGGTTCAGCACTTCCTCGGCGTCCTCGACGCTGCGGATGCCGCCGGCGACGCAGAACGGGATGTCGAGCACCGCGGCGACGCGGTTGACCCAGTTGCGGTCGACGCGACGTCGCTCGGGGCTTGCGGTGATGTCGTAGAACACCAGTTCGTCGGCGCCCTGGCGGCGGTAGCGGCGCGCGAGTTCGAGGATGTCGCCGACGTCCTCGTGGTCGCGGAAGCGCACGCCCTTGACGACACGGCCGTCACGCACGTCGAGGCAGGGAATGATGCGGCGCGCCAGCATCGCGTCAGCCCGTGCGCGCGGCGGCGGCCGCGGGCAGGAAATCGGTGACGTTTTTGAGCGCAAGTCGGCCGTCGAGCAGCGCGCGTCCCGAGATCGCCGCGGCGGCGCCGGCCGCGCGCAGCGCGGCGAGGTCCGAAGCGTCGCGTACTCCGCCCGAGGCCTGCCACGCGATGTCCGGGAAACGCGTGTGCCCATGCGCGTAGAGGGCGACCGCCGGGCCCTCGAGCGCGCCGTCACGCTCGACGTCGGTGCACAGTACGTGGCGCAGACCGCTCGCGCGGTAACCGTCGACGACGTCGTCGAGCGCCAGTCCCGAGTCGGCGGTCCAGCCGTCGGTAAGCAGTCGCGGCGTGTCGCCGTCAAAGCGCACGTCGAGCGCGAGGACAACACGCTCGCCGCCGAGCGCGTCGAGCCAGCCACGCACGGTGTCGGGTTCGCGGACCGCGACGCTGCCGACGACGACGCGTGACGCCCCGGCGGCGAGCATCGTGTCGACCGCGTCGCGCGTGCGCAGCCCGCCGCCGACCTGCACCGCGAGCGGCGCAGCTTCGAGGATGCGGGTGATCACCTTGGCGTTCCCGGGGCGACCGTCGCGCGCGCCGTCGAGGTCGACGACGTGCAGCCAGCGTGCCCCGGCGGCGGCATAGTCGCGCGCGAGCTCAACCGGGTCACGGTCGTAGTGGGTCACCGCGTCGAAGCGGCCCTTGTAGAGCCGCACGCAGCGGCCCTGGTACAGATCGATCGCAGGGATCAGTTCCATGGCGGGACGGGTCCGTTCAAAGTCGCAGGAAGTTGCCGAGGATGCGTGCGCCTACGGCGCCCGAACGCTCGGGATGGAACTGCGTGCCGAGGAAGTTGCCGCGGCCGACCACGGCGCTGAACGCCATGCCGTAGGTGGCCGCGGCGAGCGTACAGTCGGTCACCGGCAGTGCGTAGCTGTGAATGAAGTACGCGAAGTCGCCATCGTGCACGCCGCGCAGCAGCGGGTGGTCGCCGACGCGCTCGAGTTCGTTCCAGCCCATCTGTGGCACCGGAAATGACGGGTCGTCGGCGAATCGCCGCGCGCGGCCGGGCAGCAGGCCCAGGCATTCGACGTCACCCTCGTCGGAGCCGTCGAAAAGCAGCTGCATGCCCAGGCAGATGCCGAGCACCGGCTGCTCGAGCGTCGGGATCACCGCTTCGAGCCCGTGGGCCTTCAGTCGTGCCATCGCGTCGGAAGCGGCACCGACGCCGGGCATGATGACGTGCCGCGCGGCGCGGATCGCTTCCGCGTCGTGCGTGAGCACCGTCTCGTGGCCGAGGCGGCGCAGTGCAAAGTCGAGCGACGCGATGTTTGCGCCGCCGGTGTCGACGAGTGCGACCCGACCAGCCATTACAGCAGCCCCTTCGTGCTCGGCAGCGATTCGCCGCGGCGCGCAAGGGCATCGCGCAGCGCCCGGCCGGTGCCCTTGAAGCATGCCTCGACCATGTGGTGCGTGTTGCTTCCGGCGACGCTGACGTGGATGTTCGCGCGCAGCGCCTCGGCCAGCGAGCGGAAGAAATGCGCGACCATCTCGGTCGACAGCCCGCCGACGGCATCGCGCGGGAAGTCGGCCTCGAACACGCAGTACGGTCGCCCGCCTAGATCGACGGCGACCTGCGCGCGGGTGTCGTCCATCGGCAGCAGGAAGCCGAAGCGCCCGATGCCGCGCCGGTCGCCGAGCGCGCGGTCAATGGCGCCGCCGAGCGCGAGCGCGCAGTCCTCGACGGTGTGGTGCTCGTCGATGTGCAGGTCACCCTCGCACTCGAGATCGAGCGCGAACCCGCCGTGCCTGCCGATCTGCTCGAGCATGTGGTCGAAGAAGCCGAGACCGGTGGCAATGCGCTGCGGACCCTCGGCGTCGAGATCGACGCGTACGCGGATCATGGTTTCACTCGTGCGGCGCACGACTTCGCCGACGCGCGGCCGGTCGAGCAGTTCATGTGCGAGCGCGGGCCAGCCACCAGTGGCGGGTGCACGCGTCGTAACGCCGAGGCAGTCAACGAGCGCGGCGAACCGCGTGTCGCCAACCGCGAGCGATCGTGCGCGGTCCAGCGGCGCGCCGGCGGTCCACGTGCGCAGCAGTGCAACCGCGGGCTCGCCGTTCGCGACCGGGCCATGACGGCTTTCCGTAAACGCCACGCCCTGCGATGCGAGCATCGACTCGAGCCAGTCGGCGACGGACGCCGGGGGCGCAGGCCGCTCCGGATCGCCGATCAGCACGAGCTGCCAGCCCGCGCGCGCGAGCCGCGCGAGCGCCGGCACGACGCCCGGCGCAAGATTCACGTCTTCGGCGCGCTGCGGCGCCTCTGCGTCGGCGAGCAGCGCACCGTCACGCTGCACGAACAGCACCTGGGGTTCAGCCATGGGCGCGCGCCTCCGGTGCCTGCAGCGCCGCGAGCAGCGC
>PWYM01000198.1 GCA_003567855.1 Gammaproteobacteria bacterium
AGGATGTCAGCCGGCCCGCGGGCCGGCAAGCCGCCGGGTCCGCATGGAAGCGGGCCGGCATCCTGCCCCCACGGACGGGGTCGCAGCGGTCTCCGGCAGGTGGCGCGCCGGGGTGCGTTGCGGGGCGGCCCGGCGCGGCCGTCGGGCGGGTGTCCCGGCGGCCGCGTCTGCGCGCTTCAGCGGCGCCAGAATGCCGGCGTGATCAGCACCAGCACCGTGAACACCTCGAGGCGCCCGAGCAGCATGCCGACGATGCCCATCCACTTGCCCAGATCGCTGACGGTATGAAACCCGCCGGCGACCTCGCCCAGCCCCGGACCGAGGTTGTTGAGCGTCGCCGCGACGGCGGAAAACGCGCTGACCTGGTCGAGGCCGGTCGCGAGAAACACCAGCAGCATCGTCGTCGCGACCAGTATGTACACCGAAAAGAAGCCCCACACCGCCTCGACGACCCGACCCGGCACCGCGCGCGTGCCGAGCTTGACCGGAATCTCCGCCGCAGGATGCACGAGGCGCACCAGCTCGCGGCTGCCCTGCTTGAAGATCAGCAGCCAGCGGATCACCTTCATGCCGCCGGCGGTCGACGCCGCGCAGCCGCCGACGAAGCTCGTGAGGATCAGCAGTGCCGGCAACATGCCCGGCCAGAGCGCGAACTCGTCACTGGTGAAGCCGGTGGTGGTGGCGATGGACACGGCCTGGAACAGGCCGCGCAGCAGCGCGTCGCTGAAACGCTCGTAGACACCGCTCGCGAGCAGCAGCATGAGCACCACGAGGAATACCGCACCGAGGAACATCGCGTAGGCCCGGAACTCGGGGTCGCGCAGGTAGTTCGCAAGCGACAGGCTCCGCCAGGCGAGGAAGTGCAGCGAAAAGTTGATGCCGGCAATGAACATGAACGCGACCGCAACGAGGTGGATGGCGTTGCTGTCGAACTGCGCGAAGCTTGCGTCGTGGGTCGAAAAGCCGCCTATGGCGACGGTACTGAAGCTGTGTGCGACGGCATCCAGCACGCTCATGCCGGCGGCCCAGTAGGCCACCGCGCAGGCCACCGTGATCGTCAGGTAGATGTACCACAGCGCCTTGGCCGTCTCGGTGATGCGCGGCGTGAGCTTGGTGTCCTTGACCGGGCCGGGCACCTCGGCGCGGTAGAGCTGCATGCCGCCGACGCCGAGCATCGGCAGCACCGCGACCGCGAGCACGATGATGCCCATCCCGCCCAGCCACTGCAGCTGCTGGCGGTAGATGAGAATCGACGGCGGCAGGTGCTCGAGCCCGACGAGCACCGTCGCTCCCGTCGTCGTGAGTCCCGACATCGCCTCGAACAGCGCATCGGTGATGGTCATGTCCGGCTGCGGCGCAAGCATCAGCGGCAACGCGCCGAAGGCGCCGAGCACCGCCCAGAACGCAAACGTCACGACGAAGCCGTCGCGCAGCCGAAGCTCGCGCGTGTCGTTGCGGAACGGGTGCCACAGCAATGCGCCGACCCCGAGCGTTATCAGCGCCGACAGCACGAAGACATGCCAGTTGCCGTCACCGAAGTACAGCGATACCGGCACCGGCGTCAGCATCGATACGCTGAACAGCATCAGCAGCAGGCCGACGATGCGCAGGATGATCGGGGCGCGCATGGACGCGGTCAGACGAAGGTGACGCCGACCTGGAACAGGCGTTCCACGGCGTCGATGTGCCTGCGGTCGGTCATGAACAGGATCACGTGGTCCTCGGCCTCGATGACCGTATCGTGATGCGCGGCCATGATTTTCTCACCCCGTACGATCGCGCTGATCGTCGTGCCCGGCGGCAGCGGCACGTCCTCGACCGCACGGCCGACCACGCGCGAGCTGTCGCGGTCACCGTGGGCGATCGCCTCGATCGCCTCCGCGGCACCGCGGCGAAGGCTGTGCACCTTGACGACGTCGCCGCGGCGCACGTGCGCGAGCAGCGACCCGAGCGTGACCTGCTGCGGCGAGATCGCGATGTCGATGGTGCCCGCCTGGATCAGCTCGGCGTAAGCGGGGCGGTTGACCAGCGCGATCACGCGCCGGCAGCCGAGTCGCTTCGCGAGCATCGCCGACAGAATGTTCGCCTCGTCGGCGTTGGTCACGGCGCAGAACACGTCGGTGTGGTCTACGTTTTCCTCGAGCAGCAGGTCCTCGTCGGCGGAGTCGCCGTTCAGCACGATGGTGCGGTTGAGCTGTTCGGAAATGATGCGCGCGCGCTTGGCGTCGCGTTCGATGAGCTTGACCTGGTTGTGCTGTTCCAGTGCGAGCGCGAGCCGGTAGCCGATGTTGCCGCCGCCGGCGATCACGACGCGGCGCACCGGTTCGTCCGCGCGGCGCATCTCGTTCATCATCCGGCGGATGTCGCGTCGGCCGGCGACGAAGAACACCTCGTCATTTTCCTGGATCACGGTGTCGCCGTCGGGAATGATGCTTTCGCCGCCGCGATAGATTGCGACCACGCGGGTCTCGGTCTGCGGCAGGTGCTCGGAGAGCTCGCGCACCGGCCGCCCTACAAGCAGCCCGCCGTAGTGCGCCCGCGCGCCGACCAGGCGCACGCGCCGGTCGGCGAAATCGAGCACCTGCAGCGCCCCCGGATAGCGGATCAGCTGCTCGATGTGCTCGGTGACGAGCTGCTCCGGGCTGATGCGCACGTCCACCGCGATCGCATCGGGCGCGAACAGCCGATCCTGCGTCATGTAGGCCGCGGCGCGGATACGCGCGATCTTGGTCGGCGTATGAAACAGCGTGTAGGCGACCTGGCAGGCCACCATGTTGACCTCGTCGCTGTCGGTGAGCGCGACGATGATGTCGGCGTCGGCGGCGCCGGCGCGCTCGAGCACGTCCGGGTGGCTGGCTTCACCGACGACGGTGCGCACGTCGAGGCGGTCCTGCAGCTCGCGCAGCACGCGCGGGTCGCGGTCGACGATGGTGACGTCGTTGGCCTCTTCGCGGGCCAGGCTCGTCGCCGCCGTGGACCCGACCTGCCCGGCCCCGAGGATCAGGATCTTCATCGCTACACCGGCTCCAGCTTCGCGTAGGCCATCACCAGCCACTTGGTCCCGACATCCTCGAAGTTGACCTGCACGCGGGCGTGCTGGCCTGAACCCTCGAGGTTGAGCACGACGCCCTCGCCGAAGCGCGTGTGGCGCACGCGCTGACCCAGGCGCAGCGCCGCGTCGTCATCGACCAGTGCGTCGCGATGATGCGCGCCGGCGGGCCGGTAGACCGGGCGGCTCACGTGCATCGCGGGGCGGATCTCCTCGACGAGCTCGGCGGGAATCTCGCGGATGAAGCGCGACGGCACGCCGTAGGTGTCCTGGCCATGCAGCCTGCGGCTTTCGGCGTAGGTCAGGTAGAGCGTGCGCATCGCACGGGTCGCGCCCACGTAGCAGAGTCTTCGCTCCTCTTCGAGCCCTTCGGGGTCGGTCAGCGAGCGCTGGTGCGGGAACAGCCCGTCCTCGAGCCCGGTGAGGAACACCAGCGGGAACTCCAGCCCCTTGGCCGAGTGCAGCGTCATGAGTTGTACGCAGTCTTCCCACTGGTCACCCTGGCCCTCGCCGGCCTCCAGCGCGGCGTGCGACAGGAACGACGCCAGCGGTGGCAGCGATTCGTCCGCCGCATCGGGCTCGAAGCCGCGCGCGGCGCTGACCAGCTCTTCGAGGTTCTCTACACGTGCCTCACCGCGTTCGCCGCCTTCGTTGCGGAAGTGCGCAAGCAGCCCGCTGGCGCGGATGACGTGGTCGACCTGCTCGTGCAGTTCACGGTCGGTGCACGTTGCGCGCATCGCGGCGACCAGTTCGAGGAAGCCGCGCAGCGCGCCGACCGCGCGTGCCCCGACGAGCGTTTCGGCGATCACCGCGCGGGTTGCGTCGTGCAGCGACAGCTGGCGTTCGCGCGCCAGCGTGCGCACCTGGTCGAGCGTGCGGGCGCCCACGCCGCGCGTCGGCTGGTTGACCACGCGTTCGAAGGACGGGTCGTCGTGCGGATTGTCGAGCAGGCGCAGGTACGCGAGCGCATCCTTGATCTCGGCGCGCTCGAAGAAGCGCAGCCCGCCGTAGACGCGGTACGGGATGCGCGCGGCCATCAGGTACTCCTCGAAGACCCGCGACTGCGCGTTGGAACGGTAGAGGATCGCGGCTTCCCGCCGGGCGTTGCCGTGCTCGATCCAGGTCTGAAGCCGCCCGATCACGAACTCGGCCTCGTCGCGCTCGCTGTAGGCCGCGTAGATCCGGACCGGTTCGCCGTCGTCGCCGTCGGTCCAGAGGTTCTTGCCGAGCCGGCCGGCGTTGTTGGCGATGATCGCGTTGGCCGCACGCAGGATTGTCGCGCTCGAGCGGTAGTTCTGTTCGAGCTTGACGACGCGAGTATCGGGGAAATCACGGCGCAGGTGCTGCAGGTGCTCCACGCGCGCGCCGCGCCAGCGATAGATCGACTGGTCGTCGTCACCGACGATGAACGGCACCCCGGTGTCGCCGGCGAGCAGTCGCAGCCACGCGTACTGGATCGCGTTGGTGTCCTGGAACTCGTCGACCAGCAGGTGACGGAAACGACGCCGATAATGGCCGAGCAGGTCGGCATCGTCGCGCAGCAGCTCGTGGGCGCGCAGCAGCAGTTCGGCGAAGTCGACGACGCCGGCGCGCGCGCAGGCCTCCTCGTAGGCGCGGTAGAAACGCAGCAGTTCGGCGCGCGCGGGGTCATGGCCCGCGTCGACGTGTTCCGGGCGCAGGCCCTGGTCCTTCTGTCCGTTGATGAACCACTGCACCTCGCGCGGCGCCCAGCGCTCGCCGTCGGCATCGAGCGCGCGCAGCGTGCGCCGCACCAGGCGCTGCTGATCCTCGGAGTCGAGAATCTGGAAACCCTGCGGCAACCCGGCCTCGCGCCAGTGCAGGCGCAGCAGCCGGTGGGCGAGACCGTGGAAGGTGCCGATCCACAGCGGTCCGGCGGGCATGCCGAGCAACGCCTCGATGCGCGTGCGCATCTCGTAGGCGGCCTTGTTCGTGAACGTGACCGCGAGGATGCCCTGTGGCGAGACGCGCTCGACGGCCACCAGCCACGCGACGCGATGCACGAGCACTCGCGTCTTGCCGCTGCCGGCGCCGGCGAGGACCAGCAGCGGTGCGGCAGGGGCACTGACCGCCTCGCGCTGGGCCGCGTTGAGCGGATCGAGGATGGGCGAGACGTCCATTCCGCCATTGTAGCTGCTCGAACGCGTCGACCCGTCCACGTTCGTCGCGCAATACGGGAGAAAC
The DNA here is from genome assembly GCA_003567855.1 of Gammaproteobacteria bacterium. GTDB lineage: Bacteria > Pseudomonadota > Gammaproteobacteria > Steroidobacterales > PWYM01 > PWYM01. The sequence continues at coordinate 5,252 of PWYM01000198.1, forward strand.
TGCCGTCGGCCGCTGTCCAAGCTCGTAGATAGAAGGATTCGCCGCGCGGTGCGGCGCCATGGAGGATCAATGCGTCACCCGATACCGCCAGCCATTCTTGCGGCGCTGTGCACCGTGCTGCTCGCCGCCTGCGCGACGGGCCCCGATGTACGCGTGCAGCAGGACGCCGGTGCCGACTTCGGCGACTATCGCAGCTACGCGTTCGTCGAGCAGCCCGGCACGGACCGCTACGAGTACACGAGCTTCACGACGCGCTACCTGAAGGATGCCGTGGGCCGCGAGCTCGAGGCACGCGGTTACCAGCCGGCCGGTGACGCCGACCCCGACCTGCTGGTGAACTTCTACGTCACCACGCAAGAGCGCAGCGAGGTGCGCGACACGCCACGTGTCGGCGTCGGCTACCATGCTTACCGGCGCGGCTGGTACGGCGTCTGGCAGGGGTATCATTATCCCGACAGCCGCCAGGTGCGCACCTGGACCGAGGGCGCGCTGCACGTGGACATCGTCGACGCCCGTAAGTCACAGCTCGTGTGGGAAGGCGTCATCCGCGGACGCATCACCGAGCGTGCGCGCAGTGAGCCGCGCGCGTCCATAGACGAAGCTGTCAGCGCGATTTTCGAACGTTATCCATACCGGGCGCCGGCGCTTTAGCTGCCGTCCCGGTCCCAGTCCATACCGGAGGCCATGCCTGCATGAACACCTTGATTCACACCCGCTCCCTTCAGGCCGCCGCGACCGGCGTGCTGTTGGCCGCGTTGTCGCTGGCCGGTTGTGCGGCCACCGGGGGTCCCACCGATGAATTCAGCCACGACGGGCTGCAGAAGGTCCGCTACACGGGTCTGGACGAGGCGTGGGTGCGCCCTGACACCGACCTCAGCGGTTACACGAAGCTCATGATCCGCGATTCGGAGATCGAGTACCGCGCGGTGCGCGACCGCAGGGTGGGTCCCGCCCGCGACAGCGAGTTTCCACTGACCGACTCGCAGAAAGCGCGGCTTCAGGACATTTTCCAGGACACGCTGCGCGAGGAGCTCGGGAAGTCGCGGCGGCTTGAGCTCACTGACACGCCCGGCCCCGACGTGCTGCGCATCGATGCGAAGCTGCTCGACGTCGTGTCGCGCGTGCCGCCCGACCGTGGCGGCGCCCGCAGCGACGTCTACATCTCCTCGGTCGGCGAGGCTACGGTGCAGATCGAGCTGCGCGATGCCGAGAGCGGCGAGATCCTCGCGCGCTCGGTCGACCGCCGCGAGGCCGCTCACCGGCGCGACCCTTACCGGCTCGAGCGTTCCGCCGCGCCGCTGAACTGGGCGCAGGTGCAGCGCGAGGCACGACGTACCGCGGCGCAGATCCGCGACTACGTCGAGACGCTGCACCGCGGCGGCTGAGGAATACGGTCGCCGCCATGCGCGTCATGGCGGCGGCTGTGCCCGGGGCCCGGGAGTCAGAACCCGGTCGGCAGGTAGTGATCGACGAGCAGGAACGCGAACAGCGCCATCAGGTACGTGATCGAGTAGCTGAAGGTCTGCATCGGCAGGCGCCGCTCGTCGTCCGAATACCGAAGCGCGATCGCGTAATACAGAAACCCCGCGCCGAGCGCCAGCGCGCCGAACAGGTACAGCAGCCCGCTCATGCCGGTCAGCCACGGCAGCACCGTGACGACGACCAGCAGGATCGTGTAGTAGAGGATGTACTGGCGCGTGAACTTCACGCCGTGCGTGACCGGCAGCATCGGGATGCCGACCTTCGCATACTCCTCGCGCCGCGCAATCGCCAGTGCCCAGAAGTGCGGCGGCGTCCACACGAAGATGATCAGAAACAGCAGCAGCGCATGCGGGTCCACGCTGTTGGTCACCGCGACCCAGCCGAGTACCGGCGGTGCCGCGCCCGCTGCGCCGCCGATCACGATGTTCTGGGGTGTCGCACGTTTCAGGTACACGGTGTAGACCACCGCGTAGCCGATCAGCGATGCAAAGGTCAGCACCGCGGTCAGCGGGTTGACGAGCCACCACAGCAGGCCCATGGACACGAGAGCGAGCGTCGCCGAGAACGCGTAGGCCTGGCGCTCGCTGATGTGGCCGGTCGGCATCGGCCGGTTGCGCGTGCGATCCATGACTGCATCGATGCGTGCATCGAGCGCGTGATTGGCCACCGCGGCCGCAGATGCCGCAAGCCAGATGCCGGCCGTGCCGAACAGCAGCGCCTGCCACGGCGGCCAGTGCGGCGTCGCGAGAAACATGCCGATCACCGCGGTGAACACGAGCAGCAGCACCACCTTCGGCTTGCACAGCTCCAGGTAGTCGCGGGCGGTGGCGGTATACGGCATCGTGGTCTCGCTCATGGCCGGGCAAGGATACCCAGCTTGCCCGGGCTGCGAAAGCAACATCGGTGACCATCAAAAGGTCGCAGTGGTTGAAACCGTATGTGCGTTCTGCTAAATGTGATCAACGTGGGGGGCTTTACACGGTGCGTTCACGGATCTGCTCCGCGACTGTATCGCTGTAAGCAAAATGCCATCGGAGGCCGGGCTGGCAGGGAGTCGCCGGGTCTCTGGGCAGGATAACCAAGAGACAGTGGCACAGGGAGTGTGCGGAGAACCGCACCCATGGTCATTGCGCTGGTCATCGTCCTGCTGGTCTTCGGCACCCTTGCCTTCCACTTCCTGAGCCCGTGGTACCTCACGCCGCTGGCGTCCAACTGGGGCGCCATAGACTCCACGATCCTCATCACTTTCATCGTCTGCGGCATCGTCTTCGTCATCGTCAACCTTTTCATGGCGTGGTCCATCGTGCGCTACCGCTACGATGCGAACCGCCGCTCGGACTATGACCCCGAGAACCAGAAACTCGAGATCTGGCTGACCGGCATCACCACCATCGGTATTGCGGCGCTGCTTGCACCGGGCCTGGTGGTGTGGGGCGCGTTCGTCTCGGTGCCCGACGACGCCGACCAGGTCGAGGTGGTCGGCCAGCAATGGCACTGGAGCTTCCGGTTCCCGGGTGAGGACGGCGAGTTTGGCCGGATCGATCCCGCGCTGATCAGCAACGACAACCCCTTCGGCATGGACCCCGACGATCCCGCCGGCCAGGACGACGTGCTGGTGCAGGCGCCGACCGTGCTCCTGCCGGTAGACCGCCCCGTCAAGACGGTGTTGCGCTCCAAGGACATCCTCCACAACTTCAAGGTCGCGAACTTCCGCGCCAAGATGGACCTGCTGCCCGGCCAAACCTCCTACATGTGGCTCACGCCCACCCGCGAAGGCGACTACGACGTGGTCTGCGCACAGCTTTGCGGAATCGGCCACTTCGCGATGCGCGGCACCGTGCGTGTCGTCTCGCAGGAGGAGTTCGACGAGTGGCTCGCGAACCAGCCGACCTTCGCCGAACTGCAGGCGCGCGAGCCGCCCGACCTCGCCGCCGGCGAGGCGCACTACCGCACCTGTGTCGCCTGCCATGGCGCCGACGGGCACGGCAACGAGGCGCTCAATGCGCCGTCCATTGCCGGCATAGGCGCATGGTCGACCGAACGCCAGCTGCGCAATTTCAGAACCGGCGCCCGCGGCACCCACGACGATGACGTCTACGGTGCGCAGATGCGCCCGTTCGCGACGCTGCTCGCCGACGACGACGCGATCCGCGACGTCGCCGCCTACATCGAGACGCTGACACCCGCGCGTCCCGAAGTCACCGTCGCCGGCGACGCCACGCGCGGCCAGCGCCTCTACCGCACCTGCGCGAACTGCCACGGCGCATCCGGCGAGGGCAACGAAGCCGTGAACGGCCCGCCGCTTGCCGGCCTGCAGGACTGGTACCACCTCACGCAGCTCGAGAACTTCCGCGCCGGCATCCGCGGGCGTCACGCCCAGGACCTGTACGGCAACCAGATGGTCGACATGGCCCAGATGCTCGTCGACGAGCGCACGATGCGCGACGTCGTCGCCTACATCAATACGCTGCGACCGGACACGCTGACCGTTGACGGCGACGACACCGACACCGACACGACGCTCGCGAGGAGGGCCGACTGATGGCGAGACTGGGGCATGAAGCCACCTCGTACGCACCGCCGCTCGAAATGCCGGAGATGGAGCTCGTCCATCCGAAGACATTCATCGGCAAGTACGTGTTCTCCCAGGATGCGAAAGTCATCGCGATCCAGTATTTCATCACCGCGACCAGCATCGGTCTCGTCGCGCTGGTGCTGTCCATCCTGATCCGGCTGCAGCTCGGCTTCCCGGGCACGTTCTCGTTCCTCGACCCGAGCAGCTACCTGCAGCACGTGACGATGCACGGCATGATCATGGTCGTGTACCTGCTCACCGCGCTGCTGCTCGGTGCGTTCGGCAACTACCTCATACCGCTGATGTGCGGTGCGCGCGACATGGTGTTCCCCTGGCTCAACATGCTGAGCTACTGGACCTACCTCACCGCGGTACTGATCCTCGTTGCGAGCTTTTTCGTGCCCGGTGGCCCGACCGGCGCCGGGTGGACGCTGTATCCGCCGCAGGCGATCACGCCCGGCACTCCGGGCTACGACTGGGGCATCATCCTGATGCTCGTGTCGCTCGCGGTGTTCATCGCCGGCTTCACGATGGGTGGCCTCAATTACGTCGTCACGATCCTCCAGGCGCGCACCCGCGGCATGACGCTGATGCGACTGCCGCTCACCATCTGGGGCATCTTCATGGCGACGGTGCTCGCGCTGCTCGCATTTCCGGCGCTGCTCGTCGCCGCGCTGATGATGCTGATGGACATGCTCGCGGGCACCAGCTTCTTCATGCCGACGATGATCGCGCTCGGTGAACAGACAGGCTATGAAGACGGCAGCCCGCTGCTGTTCCAGCACCTGTTCTGGTTCTTCGGCCACCCCGAGGTCTACATCGTCGCGCTGCCCGCGTTCGGTATCGTCTCCGACATCCTCGCCACCCACGCGCGGCGCAACATCTTCGGCTACCGGATGATGGTCTGGGCGCTGATCGCGATCGGTGGCCTGAGTTTCGTCGTCTGGGCGCATCACATGTACGTCAGTGGCATGAACCCCTACTTCGGGTTCCTGTTCGCGACCACGACGCTGATCATCGCCGTGCCGACCGCACTCAAGGTCTACAACTGGGTGCTCACGCTGTGGAAGGGCAACATCCAGCTGACGGTGCCGATGCTGTTCGCGATCGGCTTCATCTTCACGTTCGTCAACGGCGGGCTGAGCGGCCTGTTCCTCGGCAACGTGACCGTCGACGTGCCGCTGGCCGACACCTACTTCGTCGTCGGCCACTTCCACATGGTGATGGCGGTGGCGCCCATCATGGTGATCTTCGGCGCGATCTACCACTGGTACCCGAAGGTCACCGGGCGGATGATGAACGACACGCTCGGCAAGTGGCATTTCTGGATCACCTTCATCGGCACCTACGGCATCTATTACCCGATGCACTACATCGGGCTCGCAGGCGTGCCACGTCGCTACTACGCGTACGGCGAGACCGGGTTCATTCCGGACTCCGTGATCTCATTGAATGCGGCGATCACGATCGCCGCGATCGTCGTCGCGCTCGCGCAGCTGCTGTTCTTCTACAACATGTTCCACAGCTACTTCCGCGGGCGCGAGGCGGGGCCCAACCCGTGGAACGCGACCACGCTCGAATGGCAGACCGAGCATACGCCGCCGCATCACGGCAACTTCGGGCGTGAGCTGCCGGTTGTCTATCGCTGGGCGTACGACTACGGCGTGCCGGGGGCCAGGCACGACTTCATCCCGCAGAACGTTTCGCCGGATGATGTCGAGACCCTGCCCGAGGGCCAGGAGGTGCCGGCGCGATGACGGTCACGCTGATCTTTCTCGCGCTGCTGCTCGGCACCTTCCTGACCTGGATCGTGCGCCAGTCGCTGAACGTGCGGCCGTGGGCCTCGGCTGACGGCCCGTCGGTCAACGAAAGCGACAGCCTGCCGCCGGCGGCGACACCGGCGCGCGTCGGGCTCGCGGTCTTCCTCGCCGCGGTGACGTCACTGTTCGCGCTCAGCATCAGCGCCTACACGATGCGCATGGAGCTCTCGGGCGACTGGATCCCGCTCGCGCCGCCACCGCTGCTGTGGCTGAACACGCTGTTGCTGGTGGTCGGCAGCGTCGGCCTTCAGCGCGCGTGGGACGGTGCGCGGCGCAATCGACTGGCCCAGGTGCGAAGCGGCCTGAAGCTCGGCGGGGCGGCGACCGTGGCCTTCATCGTCGGGCAGTTGTTCGTCTGGATGCAGCTGCAGGCCGCCGGGCACCACCTGGTCACCAACCCGGCGACCGCGTTTTTCTACCTGATCACCGCGCTGCATGCGGTACACCTGCTCGGCGGGCTCATCGCCTGGGTGCGCGCCATGGTGCTGGCGTCGCGCGGCGAGTCGATGCGCGACATCCACGTGAGCGCGGAACTCTGCGCGCTCTACTGGCACTTCCTGCTGCTGCTGTGGTTCATCCTCTTCGGCATGCTGCTGGTGACCTGAGGACGGATCCGGAGGGCGGCATGCAATTCAACGCATCGAGGAGTCTGTCGTGAGCGATACCGCGCAATCGGGTCAGCCATTGCCCGCCGGGGTCGACGGGCTCGTCCACGACTGGCAGGCCGACCAGCAGACCTTCAAGGGCGTGCCGTGGGCAAAATCCATGATGTGGATTTTCCTGCTCAGCGACACTTTCATTTTCGCCTGCTTCCTCGTCGGCTACATGAAGGTGCGCATTACCGCGACCGAGCCGTGGCCCGATGCCGCCGCAGTGTTTGCACTTCCGGCCTTCGGTATCGACGTGCCGCTGCTGCTCATCGCGATCATGACCTTCATCCTGATCTCCAGCAGCGGCACGATGGCGCTCGCCGTGAAGTACGGCTACGAACGCAATCGCAACAAGACGTTCTGGCTGATCATCGCGACCGCGGTACTCGGCGCGTCGTTCGTCGGTCTGCAGATCTTCGAGTGGTACAAACTCATCGACGACGGTGTACGCCCCTGGGGCAATCCCTTCGGTGCACCCCAGTTCGGCGCGGCGTTTTTCCTGATCACGGGCTTCCACGGGACCCACGTGACGATCGGCGTCATTTTCCTGCTGATCATCGCGTTCAAGGTGCGCAACGGTGCGCTCGAGGAGGAACGGCCAGGATTCCTGACCAAGCGCCGCGGGCGCTACGAGATGGTCGAGACCGTCGGCCTGTACTGGCACTTCGTCGATCTGGTGTGGGTCTTCATCTTCGCCTTCTTTTACCTGTGGTAGGAGCGTGCCATGGCAGCTGAACAGGGTCAGCAGCACCCCCTCAGGACCTATCTCTGGATATGGTTGTGGCTGTTCATCTTCAGCGTCGGCTCGTACATCGTCGACATCTCGCCACTGGCCGACATGGTCAAGTGGTCGCTGATCACGTTCTTCATGCTGCTGAAAGCCGGGCTCATCATCGCGGTGTTCATGCACATGGTGTGGGAGCGGATGTCCATCGTCACCGCGGTGCTGGTGCCCGCCGGTGTGCTTGTGTTCCTGATGTTCATGATGATCTTCGAGGGTTACTACATCCTCGGCACGCGGCTGACCTTCTTCAGCACCTGAGCCCGATTACCCGCGCAGGGCGATCGGCGGCGGGCCCGGCTCGCGGCGCAGTACGAAGTTCAGGTTGAGCGCGGCGAGCAGCAGCAGCGCGGCCACACCGTTGTGCGCGGTTGCAAGCCCGAGCGGCAGGTGCAGCCATACGATCGCAAGCCCGATCGCGAACTGCGCGAGCAGCGCGGCAAGCGTCAATGCACCACCCGTGCGCACGCGACTGTCGGCGCCGCGACGCAGCGCGGTGATCGCGAGCCCGCCAAGCACCAGCAGCGTGATGATCGCACCGATGCGGTGGGTCATGTGGATCGCGGTGCTCGCCGGCCCGTCGAGCACGCCGTATTCGTAGTCGACGCCGAGCCCGCGCCACATGATGAAGGCCTCGCCGAAATCCATGTCCTGTGGCCAGAGCTGGCCCTGGCACAGTGGCAGATCCGGACACGCGAGCGCTGCATAGTTGGTGCTGGTCCAGCCACCGAGCATGATCTGGACGATGAGCACCGCGAGACCGGTGGCCGCCCATGTGCGCAGGCCTTCACGCTCCGGACGGGGTCGGTGACGGTGCCTTCGCCAGAGCAGGAACAGCAGCGCGAGCGTCGTCATGCCACCGACCAGGTGCGCCATCACGATCGCGGGCTTCAGCAGCAGCGTCACCGTCCACATGCCGAGCAGTGACTGGAAGATGACCAGCGCGACCAGGAAGAGCGGCAGTGCCACCGGCTGCTCCGGGTCCCGCCGGTTCACCAGCGCGATGACCGCGAGCCCGAGCACGAGCAGCCCGAGCAGGCCGGCCGCGTACCGGTGAATCATCTCGCGCCACGCGGCGCCGATGTCTACGGCGCGGTCGGGACGGAACTGCTCGGCACGCGCAAGCTGTTCCTCGCCCTGCGGGACCGTCAGCACCCCGTAGCACCCCGGCCAGTCGGGGCAGCCGAGCCCGGCATCGGTGAGTCGCACCCATGCACCAAGCACGATCACGACGAGCGTGAGCAGCGTCGCCGTGCCGGCGAGCCTGTGGAACCACCTGATCATCGCTTCAACCTATTCTTGAGAGTCTGAGCAGTCGGGTCAGGTCATCGTGCATGTCCCGCAGCGGCGTATCGGCGTCGTAGCGCATCATCAGGTTGCCGAGCGGGTCCACGAAATAGACGGCACCGGCCTCGGCGAGCGCCGTCGCGTCGCGCCCGGGAAACGCCTCGAGCAGCGCCGAGGCGTCCGACGCATCCACCGACGCCACCACCGCAAGCGGCAGTTCAGCGTCGAGCCAGTCGCGCGCCGTCGGCTCGCCGGTGTAGAGGAACACCTGCTGAACCCGGCCACGCTCGCGTCCGAGCGCGGCGCGCATCTGGCGCAGCGCGACGAGCCGCGCGCGGCACGCGTCGGCGCAGTCACCGCTGCCGAAATACACGATAGACCATTTACCTTCGAGAAAATCGGGGGGTACGGATTCACCCTCATGAGGTGTAGTCAGGCTCACGCGCGGCAGTGGCCTGGCGGGGTCGATAAGCTCGCCCTTCTGCGCGGTCGGCGCGGGCCGCACGTGGTCCAGTCCGAAGTACCACGTAAACGAGATCGCCAGCGGGCCGAAAAACAGCACCACCAGCCCGATCAGCAACAGCTTCCTACGCTGCATTGTCCTGACTCCCTGGTGATCGCGGCCGCGTGAGCAGCACGAAGATCACGATCAGCACCAGCGCGAACGTGAACCACTGCAACGCGTAACCCACGTGCCGCTCGGGCCCGGCGTTCACCGTGGGCCAGTCGCGCTCGAAACCCGCAGGTGCGTTGGCATCGAGCTGCAGCTGTACGTCGGCGACTGGTTCCCCGAAGGCGATTGAAAGTTCTTCGGCCGTCGGGTAGAGGTACAGGCGCGGCCAGTCGGCGTCGTGGGGCCCTGCAGGCGCATTATCGCCCAGCCTCAGCCCCGGCCGGGGTAGTACGTTCAGCCGGCCGTAAACCGACCGTGCAGCGTCGTCCACCGCGAGGTCCTCGGCCGTGCTGCCCGGCGCATCGGCGGCGACCCACCCGCGATTGACCATAAGCAGCGCGCCGTTTTCAAGCCGCAGCGGCGTCAGCACCTGGAAGCCGTCGCGCCCACCCGAGGTCATGCTCTGCAGCAGCACCTGGTGCGAGCCCTCGTAGCGGCCCTGTAACCGCGCACGGCGGAAGCGCAGTTCAGGCCCCAGCGCCTGCGTGGCATCCAGTGATTGGAGCGCCGGCGCCGCGGCCGCCGAATCGTCGAGCGCGAGCATCGCGCGCTTCTCGTCCGCGCGGTCGAGCTGCCACAAGCCGAGTGATACGAATGCCGCGACACCGGCCACCGTCGCCGCCACGCCCCACAGCGGCGGGCGCCAGCCGGCGAGCATCGCGCGCACGTTATAATCGACTGCCCTCACTGCCGTGCGGACGCGCCCTGAATGAAACTGCTGATCATCGCCATACTCGTTGCCATCCTGTTCACGCTCGGCTCGGGCCTGTACCACCTGTTCGGCCATAATGAGGGCAGTTCCGACCGGCTGGTCACCGCGCTGACGTGGCGCGTCGCCCTGTCGGTCGCGCTGTTCGGCCTGCTGTTCGTCGCCTGGTTTTTCGGGCTCATCGAGCCGGCCTCGGCGCCGGGTTGATCGTCGCAGACGAAAAGGGCGCCCCTCGAGCGCCCTTTTCGTGCGTTCCGACCGTGGCGCGCCTCGCTACAGCCAGTACACGAAGATGTACAGCCCGAGCCAGACGACGTCTACGAAGTGCCAGTACCAGGCCGTCGCCTCGAACGCGAAGTGCTCGCGCTTGGTGAAGTGGCCCTTCATGCAGCGCAGCCAGATCACGACCAGCATCGTGCCACCCAGCGCGACGTGTACGCCGTGGAAGCCCGTCAGCATAAAGAACGTCGACCCGTAGATGCCGGTATCAAGGCGCAGGTTGTAGTCGCGGTACAGCTCGACGTACTCGTATGCCTGCAGGCCGAGGAAGATGAAACCCAGCACCCAGGTGGCGGCGAGGAACAGGTTCAGGGTGCCGCGGTGGCCATCACGCAGCGCGTGGTGTGCGACCGTGAGCGTGACGCCCGAGGTCAGCAGGATCAGCGTGTTGATCGCCGGCAGCCCGCCGGCGCCGATCGGGCGCCATTCACCGCCGAGGCCGGCCGGGCCGTCGGTCGGCCAGGCGGGCTCATAACCTTCCCACAGCAGCAGGTTCGTGAAAAAACCGGTGCCTTCACCGCCCAGCCAGGGCACGGACAGCGTGCGCGCGTAGAACAGTGCGCCGAAGAAGGCCGCGAAGAACATCACCTCCGAAAAGATGAACCACACCATGCCCCACCGGAACGAGCGGTCCATCTGCGCGTTGTAGTAGCCGGCGAGGCTCTCGTTGATTACGTCGCGGAACCAGCCGACGAACATCCCGAGGATGATCACCACGCCGAGGAACATGATCCAGAACCCCGCGCTGGCGCCGTTGAGCGCGCTGGATACCCCGACCATCGCCGCAAACAGGCCTATGGCCCCCACGATCGGCCACCAGCTGGCGTGGGGGACGTAATACTTTCCGGGTGCGTGAGCCATCTAAGCCTCTTCGATTCTTCTG
>PWYM01000201.1 GCA_003567855.1 Gammaproteobacteria bacterium
GGACATCCTCGGCGCGCTCGGCACCGAGAACGTGCAGGGCGAGCGCCAGCAGAAACTCGACGTGATCGCCAACGACGTGCTGATGCGCGCGCTCGGTGACCGCGAAGGTGTCGCGGTCGTCGCCTCCGAGGAGGCCGCCGAACCGGTGGTGCTCACCGACCACCTCGGCGGTGAGCGCGGCTACTGCGTGCTGTTCGATCCGCTCGACGGGTCCTCCAATATCGACGTGTGCGGCGGCGTCGGCACAATCTTCAGCATCGTCCACCAGGACCGGCGCAAGCCCCGCGTCGAGGCCTCGGTGCTGCAGCACGGCGCGCAGCAGGTTGCGGCCGGTTACGTCCTGTACGGATCTTCGACCGTATTCGTGCTGACGCTGGGCGACGGCGTCGACATGTTCGTGCTCGATCCCGCGATCGGCGCGTTCATCCGCGTCGCCGAGCGGCTGCAGATCCCCGAGGGCACGCGCAGCTATTCGCTGAACGAAGGGCACCGGCAGGGTTTTCCGCAGGGCTATCGCGACTACCTCGACTGGGCGCAGGGCAACGGCTACTCGGGCCGCTACGCCGGCGCGATGGTCGCCGACGTGCATCGCACGCTGCTCAAGGGCGGTGTGTTCATGTACCCGCCGACCGACAAGGCGCCGCGCGGCAAGCTGCGCCTGCTCTATGAGGCCAACCCGATGGCGATGCTCGTCGAGCAGGCCGGCGGGTTGGCGATGGCGGCGCCCGGGGCGCCGATCATGCAGGTCGAGCCGACCGAACTGCACCAGCGCACGCCGGTGATCCTCGGCAGCCGGGGCGAGGTCGAGCGCGTGCTGTCGTTTCTCGGCTGAGATACGCGTGCGGCGCCCCGCCGCGGCGGGGCTGTAACCTTTCCGTCACATTCGGCCCCTACGCTGGACGTCACTGCCGCGGGCCGCGCTGGCCGGCGGCTGTCCGCACCTTTCGTCGGCGCACAGGTGGATCGCGTGCCTCTTCCCGTCCTGCACCAGGCCTCTCCAGCGTGGCGCCGACCGGCCGTCGCGTCGATCCGCGCGCGGGCACACCGGGGCCTGGCGCTGCTCGCGCTGACCGCGCTCGCCGCGTGTGCCCAGCAGCCGGCCGACACTCCCGCCGAAGCCGATCCGGGTGCCATCGCCGACGCCGCCGAGGCGCGCGCCCATGCGCACATGACCGCCGAGCCGCCGGAGTGGGATGAGACCTACGCGGCTTTCGAAGTCGCCGCCGAGGCCGGGTCGAGCACCGCGATGAGCCACCTCGGCTGGATGTACGAGGAGGGCCATGGCGTGGCTGCCGACGGCGAGCGCGCGGCGTACTGGTACGCGCGTGCCGCGCGCGCCGGCGCACATGATTTCGCCGTCAAGCTGGGCTGGATGTACCTCGCCGGCGACGGCGTCGCGAGGGATCGGCAGCAGGCCGAGGACTGGTTCCGCGAGGCGATCGACGCCGATCACCAGCCCGGCAGGATCGCGCTCGCGTCGGTGCTCGTGAGCGACGCGGTCGGCGGACGCGAGCCCGCGCGCGTCGCCGAGGCCCGAGAGCTGCTCGAGGTGGCGCTCGACGACGGCTACGCGACCGCGTCGTACTTCCTTGCGCGGCTTTATATAGAGGGCATCGGCGGGCACCGGGTCGATCCGGAACTCGCGGCGCGCTACACGCGCATCGGCGCCGAGTCCGGCGACGCGCGCATGCAGGGCTGGCTCGGCTGGATGCTCGCCCACGGCGAAGGTGTCGCACGCGATCGCGTCGAGGCGGCCAAGTGGGCGAACCTCGCGGCCGCCGACGGCGACGGGTTCGGCAACGATCTGCGCCTCGCGCTGGAGGCCGAGATGCCCTCTGAAGATGTCCGTGCCGCGCGCGAGCGCGCGGTGAACTGGGCGCTCGCGCGGCGCTGACGCAATGCTGCGCGCGATCCTCTACAGCCTGGCCGCGCTGGTGATGGTGTTCATCACTGCGCGTTCGTGCGGTGTTACGCCGCAGCAGGTCGAGGACCGCATCCTGCTGGCCGACCTCAATGCCGAGGAGGGCGCCGCCTACCGGGCGCGGCAGGCCGCGAGCCCCGGTACCGTCGAACTGCCGCGCGGCCTGCTCGTCGAGCTGCTCGCCGCCGGCGACGGCGAGATCCCCGCCGAAGACGACTGGGTCCGGCTGCACTACCGGGGCTGGCACATCGACGGGCGCGAGTTCGACAACTCGTGGCGGCGCGGCGAGCCCGCGACGCTGCCGCTCGAGCGCGCGATCCCCGGGTGGCGCGAGGCGCTGACGGCCGCGCCGGTCGGGTCCCGGATGCGGCTGACGCTGCCGCCGGAGCTCGCCTACGGCCGCGCCGGCGCCGGGCGTATCGGGCCCGAAGAGACGCTGGTATTCGAAGTCGAGCTGCTGGCGATCGTCGAGCCCGAGGCCGCCCCCGAGCCCGATCCCGCCCAGCAGCCGGTGCCGAACCTGCGCTGAGCGCGCCTGTAACGGATTTGTAACCTTTTATTCATAGATTGGTCGTGTTTCATCGGCACTCTGGCGGCACGCAACGGAGGCAGGCCCGGCGGCCGGCCGCCGACGTGTCCACAACTCCAGATGAGGAATGACAACCATGACGCTCAACCGATCCTTCGCCGCGCTGGGAGCTGCCGTCGCGCTGACGTTTACGGCCTCCGTCGCGACCGCCGACGTCGATGAAAACCTCCCGTCCTACGAGCGCGTCTCGGGGATCTCCGGCAACCTGAGCTCCATAGGTTCCGACACGCTGAACAACCTGATGGCGCTGTGGACCGAGGAGTTCGAGAACTTCTACCCGAACGTGCGTATCCAGGTGCAGGGGGCGGGCACGTCCACCGCGCCTCCGGGACTGATCGAGGGCGCGTCGAACCTCGGGCCGATGAGCCGGCCGATGCGCGATTCCGAGCAGCGCGCGTTCGAGGAGCGCTTCGGTTACCCGCCGACGCTGGTCCCGGTCGCGATCGACATGATCGCCGTATACGTGAACCAGGACAACCCGATCGAAGGCCTGACGATGCCGCAGGTCGATGCGATCTTCTCGGCGACCCGAGCCTGTGGCCACGACGGCGACATCCGCACCTGGGGTGACGTCGGTCTCGGCGGCGGCTGGGCGAGCCGCGACATCACGATCTACGGGCGCAACTCGGTGTCCGGCACCTACGGCTTCTTCCGCGAAAACGCGCTGTGCGGCGGTGACTTCAAGGACACCGTCAACGAACAGCCCGGTTCTTCGGCGGTCGTGCGTGGTGTCGAGCAGACCATCAGCGGCATCGGCTACTCCGGCATCGGCTACCGCACCTCGGGCGTGCGCGTGGTGCCGCTCGACGGCTTCGAGGCCACCGCCGATAACGCCGCGACGGGCGACTACCCGCTGGCGCGCTTCCTCTACGTTGCGGCCAACCGTCACCCGAATGACGGCTGGAATCCGCTCGAGCGCGAGTTCTTCCGCATGGTGCTGTCGAAGGACGGCCAGGAAGTCGTGAATCGCGACGGCTATGTCCCGCTGTCGGCAGCCGCTGCCGAGCGCTTCCGCCGTCAGTTCAACCTCGAGTGAGCAAGGGCCTTAAACGGGTCATGCGCCCCGGCACCGCAAGGTGCCGGGGTTTTTGATTTTCACGGGCTAATCACATGTCAACCACGATGCCGGAAGACCCCGCCCGCCGCCACGGGTCGCTGCTCCCGGACCGCACGCGACGCGAGAAGCTACGCCGTCTGCGCGCGGTGCGTGACGGCCTTTCCCGCTACGGCGTAGGGACCGGCGGCATCGGCGTGATCCTCGCGCTGGGCCTGATCTTCGTCTACCTGTTCTACGAAACGCTGCCGATGCTGAAACCGGTCAGCGTGGCGCTGGAAACCGAGATCGCGGTGCCGGGCGACGAC
>PWYM01000216.1 GCA_003567855.1 Gammaproteobacteria bacterium
AGCCGCCGACAGCGCGGCGGCGAGGGTGCGATGCCTGAACGTCATGACGGGCAATACCTCCGGTTGCAGGTCGGTGGGCCGGCCCGCAGGGGCCGGCCGCATGCGATGGATCAGCGCGCGGCCTCGGGCGCGGTGGCGTCGGTGTCGCCGGGGGGCACGTCGTCGACGCGCGCCTCTTCGGCAAGTCGGGCCTGCCGGCGGCCGAGCCAGATGCCGAGCACGCCCCAGACGACCGCGAGCGGCACCGCAACCGCGGCGAGCGCATACAGGCCCATGCCGAGCCGCGCGAGCAGCCCTTCGGTCTGCGCGCCTACGGCGTCACCGCCACGGTAGATGAACGTGTCTATGAACGCCTTGGCCTTGTATTTTTCCTCGCGCGAGACGACGGTCCACAGCGTCTCACGTGCCGGGCGCGTGATCGCGCGCTGCACAGCGCGGTAAACCGCCTCGAACACGATCAGCGCGGCGAGCGAGCCGATGATCGCAAGCCCGATGAAGCCGAGCGCCACCGTGACCGGCAGCAGCGCGAGCGTGAACGGCACGCCAAGCCGTCTGATCAGGTGGCCGGTCACGAGCAGCTGCAGGAACAGCGTTGCAAGCTGGGTGATCAGGTCGATCTGCGCGAACACGCCGGCGCGCATGTCGGTATCGTCGCCGAGATCGGCAACCATCTGCAGTCGCGTGAAGTAGATGAAGGTCACGATGACCGCGAGGATGAGGATGTAGCCGGCGATGCCCATCAGGTACGGCGAGCGCAGCACGGCGCGCGCGCCGTCCCACGCGGCGCCGCCGATGATCGCGCGCTCGTTGACCACTGGCGGGTCGTCGGGTGAGCGCTGCGGCTGCGCTTGCTCGGGCTGCAGAAGTGCGAGCGCCCACGCGGCACAGGTCGCCAGGATCACGCACGCGCTCGCGACCAGCAGCAGCATCGCCGCGCCGATCATTTCGGCAAGCGTCCACGCGATCCACGAGCCGAAGATCGCGCCGGTGGTGCCGCCGACGGCGATGATGCCGAACAGCCGCTTGCTCTGCTCGAGCGAGAAGCGGTCGGCCATCAGCGCCCAGAAGACCATCGTCAGGAACAGGTTGAATACGCTCATCCACACGTAGAACACGCGACCGGTGTTGCGGCCCACAACGTCCGGCGCGAACAGCAGCAGCGCGCAGAACGCGAACAGGCAACCGATGAACACCGCGTGGGTGAGCGAGATGAACACCAGTCGACGGAAGCGGCTGACGAGCCAGCCGAACAGCGGGTTGACGAACAGCGTCAGCACCAGCGTGCCCATGAACAGCCAGCGCACGGTGTCGATGCCACTTTCCATGCCCAGCGCGTCGCGCGTCGGGCGCAGCACCATCAGCGTCGTGAGGATGAAGAAAAAGTAGAGTGCGGCGAGCAGGATCGGGAGGATCTCGCTGCGGCGCATGTTGAAATGGCGATAGAGGATGTCGGCCATGCAGGGGCTCCCGTCGCGGCGACCGCCGCGTTACTCGCGCCTAACGGTATCGGAAAGCTCGAGCGCGCGCGACTTGCGGATCTCGAAACCGTCGTCACCCCGAACCACGAACAGGGCTTCGAGGTCGAGGCGGTCGGCGACGGCCATGCCCGCGTCGGGCCCGAGCGCGAACAGCCCGGTGGCGTATGCATTGGCCCAGATGTTGTCCGCGTGGATCACGCTGACCGACCCGAGGCGGTGGTCGACCGGGTGGCCCGTGCGCGGGTCGATAATATGCGAATAGCGTCGGCCTTCGTGTTCGAAGTAGTTCCGGTAATCGCCCGAGGTCGCGATCGCCCGGTCGCGAAGCGCCAGCGCATGGACCGGCCTCGCGCCTGGAGGCTCGGGCGCCTCGATGCCGATGCGCCACGCGCGCCCGGGGGCGGGCTGGCCGCGCGCGACCATGTCGCCGCCGATGCTCGCGAGAAAACTTTCGAACCCCCGGTCATCGAGCAGCGCGGCGACGGCATCGACCGCGTAGCCCTTGGCAACCCCTGAAAGGTCGATGTACGCCTGCGTAAGGCGCCGCGCCGCCTGCCGTTCGGCGTCGAGCTCGATGTGTTCCGGGCCGGTGTCGGCGAGCGCGCGCGCAAGCGCGTCGGGGTCAGGGACGCGCTCGGGCCTGCCGTCCGGGCCGAATCCCCAGAGGTTCACGAGCCTGCCGACGGTGACGTCGAAGGCCCCGTCG
Source organism: Gammaproteobacteria bacterium (assembly GCA_003567855.1). Classification (GTDB taxonomy): domain Bacteria; phylum Pseudomonadota; class Gammaproteobacteria; order Steroidobacterales; family PWYM01; genus PWYM01. Next base: position 2,185 of record PWYM01000216.1, read on the forward strand.
GTGTCGTCGGCCGCCTGCAGCGCCACGACCAGCGTGTCGAACAGCGGCCCGGAGATGTGCTGCCATTCTCCGGGCGGCGCCTCATTGAGACGATTGAGTTCGGAGTCGGCCCTGTACGTGGACATCGACGCGTCGATGTCGTCCAGCAGCGCGTCGATTTCGGCGCGCAACGCGTCCAGCATCCGTGTATCGTCGACGCCCGGCAGGGTGACCCGGTAGTAGGTTGCGAACGCGGTGCCGTCGATCGTGGCGCGGCTGTCGGGGGTGTCGCCCGGCGCGCACGCGGTCACGAGCACGAGCGTCGCCAGCCCCTGCGCGAGGCGGCTGAAGTTGCACTGTCGTTGCGGGCGGTGGGTCATTCGCGGGTCTGCGCGGGGCGCCGGGAGGGCAGTGTACCGCGCCCCGGAGCGGGGGATGTGCCCCGCGCGGTTGGCCCGTTTATACTGCGTGCCGGGTGCACACGGGGAGTGGGCATGCACACGATAAGATCCGTTCTGTCGCGGAAGGATCGCGAGGTGGTGTCCGTCAGCTCGACGGATACTGTCCTGCACGCCATCAGGCTGATGGCGAGCCAGGGCATTGGCGCGCTGCTGGTCATCGATGACGGTGAGCTCGTCGGCCTCCTGTCCGAGCGGGACTATGCCCGCAAGGTGATCCTGAAGGGACTGCGCTCGGACGCCACGAAGGTCGCCGACATCATGTCGCGCGAGCTGGTCAGCATATCCCCCGACCACTCAGCCGAGCAGGGCCTGGACCTGATGACCGAGCAGTTCGTCCGGCATCTGCCCGTGATCGAAGGCGGACGCCTGGTCGGCATGGTGTCCATAGGCGACCTCGTCAAGTGGGTCATTCGCGACCAGAAGCTCGCGATCGAGGAACTCGAACGCTATGTCTCCAGTTGAGCGCACGCGGGGGATCCGCCAAACCCGATGATCAGGATCAGGAGAGGACTGGACGTCCCGCTCGAGGGAGCCCCGCGCCAGCAGGCAGGCGACGGCGCCAGGGTGCGCTCGGTGGCCGTGCTCGGCGACGATTATCCCGGCATGAAGCCGACGATGCTGGTCAGCGAGGGCGACGAGGTTGCGCTCGGCCAGCCGCTGTTCGAGGACAAGAAGACCGAGGGCGTGGTCTACACGGCGCCCGGCGCGGGCCGGGTCACGGCGATCAACCGTGGTCCCCGCCGCGTGCTGCAGTCGGTGGTCATTGAACTCTCCGGCAGCAGCGCCGAGAAATCCTTTACGGCGCATGATTCGGCCACCTTGAGATCGCTCGGCCGCGACCAGGTCGAGGAACAGCTCATCCGCTCCGGGGAATGGGCCGCGATCCGTACGCGCCCGTTCGGCAAGGTGCCGCCGCCCGGCAGTGCCCCGCGCGCGATTTTCGTGCCGGCGATGGATACCAACCCGCTCGCGCCGAATCCGGACCTGATCATCGGCGAGTCGCTGCAGGCGTTTCGCGACGGGCTGGCGGTGCTGGGCAGGCTCACCGAGGGGCCAGTGTGGGTGTGCCGTGGGCCGGACTCCTCGCTGCCGTCGTTCGCCGACGACAAGGTGCGCGAAGAGGTCTTCGCCGGGCCCCACCCGGCGGGCAACGCCGGCACCCACATCCATTTCCTCGAGCCGGTGTCGCTCGACCGCGTGGTCTG